>CAZSEH010000036.1:0-6151 GCA_964605835.1 uncultured Opitutaceae bacterium | reverse complement strand
CGCGACGATTGCTCGTCAGCCTCCATCAGGATGTCGGCAACCAACCGATTGCCGCCGCAGTCGAACACATAGATGTACCGCTCAGCCGTGCTCGTCGGCACCACGCAGAAATCGCAGCCGATCAGGATCGACGGGATCGTGAGTTTGCAGGGAAACCCGGAGTCGCACAGCCCGTTCTTGAAGCTGCCGACGATCATGTTGGTCAATTCCCCGATCGCATCCTTTATGTCCGCCTCGCTCAATGCAGCGGCCTCCTCGTGGGAAACGCCGAGCATGCTCCCGACACACTGCTTCGCGAATGGCTCCTCAAAATACACATAGGTGAAGCCGCCGACATCGCCGATGAAGCCCACCATTCCGACAATCAGGGGAATCTCCGGCCTGCGCCGCATCGAAATCGGAGGCCATGGCGTTGCGTCGTGTCCGCGCTCGCTTTCAACGGGGACCGCTCCGCGCCTGAGCATGGTCTTGAACACGTCCTGAACGGCGCGGTTGATGTTGGAGGCAATCAGGCTCTCCGGGATTCTTTCGGCGGTAGGCATGAGCAAAGCTCCTCTTAATCGGCACCTTGTGCCCGGAAGTTGACTGGCTTTTGTCTCTCTTGCGCCTGCCGGCGGCGTCCGTGGAGCCTACAATAACGCCTTAGTCATTTTGGCCCAATAAATTGAGATATTGCGTCAAAGCCTCAACCGCCGGCCATAAATCCGAGGATGAGCCCCGTCGCAAAGCCCGCGCCATGGGCCGGCACGTCGGTATCGACCCCTCCGGTGCCGAACCACCCGAGCAGCGCGGCGCCGGAGGCGAGAGGAACAATGACCGGGCGCCAATGCCGGGGTGCCTGTCCCCGGACGATTCCGCGGATCGCCCGGCCCGTAAGGAGCCCGAGCCCGGCAAAGATCGCGGTCGAGGCGCCAAGCGAGCGGTAGGTCCCCGGATAGTGGATGCCCGCGACGGCGAGGTTTCCCGCAACGGAAGCGAGCAGGACCAGCAGCCAGCCGCGCGCGACCCCCATCACGGAAACAACGGATGTGAATACAAAAACGCCGGGGACGATATTCGAAATCAGATGCTCCAGGTCCCAATGGAGAAAAAGCGCCGTGGCTGCCCTCCATCCTTCCCCGTCATGAAAAACAGCCCGGGCATCCATGGCGCCCCAGGCCTCCAGGCGACCCGGCGATGCGTTCTGCGCATAGAAGACGGCGAGGACGGCCAGCGCCCACAGGAGCGGAGTCAGCATCGCCCGGCCCCATTTCGAGCTGGGCGGCACAACCGGCCGCGGTGGCCAATTGACCCTCTCGCGCTCAAAGCAGGATATTTCCTCTAGCACCGGCCCGGAAAAACGGGATTCCACGAGCAGGCGGCAGCCTCTTTCAGCCGGAACAAGCCAGCAGGCCAGCCCCATTGAAAGGACGACCAGGCCGTGCTCGAAGCCCTCCGCCTGCGTCGCATAAGCCCCCACCTCCGCAAGGTCCCCGGGGAGGGCCTGCTCCCCGCTCGTTCCGGATGAAAGGTTCTCCGAAGGCACCGGATCCGGATTCGAAGCAGGCGCGTCCATCGCCTCCACTATCCTCACGGGCTGCAAGCGGTCAACATGCAGGCCAGATCCCAGGTCGTCCGATTTCCTCCGTTATCTGTCGCGTTTGCTGCAGGCCGCAATTATTATTCGAGGTTCAGCCCAAAAGCCTATGAACAAGAAAGACGCATTTATGCTCCGAGCTCCGCTCTGGGAGGACAAACGACCGCCGCAAGAAATTGCGCCGCTCTTCAATCCCGCTCACCGAATGCGGTGAGAACCAGCGGCTTGAGGTACCATTGTCCTCAAGGCACAAGACCCGCCTTCGCGCTTTGCGCTTTGGCGGGTTTTTTTCCGACTCGGAAAACAAAAAAGCGAGGAGCTTTTGGCGCCTCGCTCGAGTTGGACCCCGTCTTCGCCCGTTGGGCTACGACGCGGTTACTTTCCGGTTGGGAAAGTAAGAATCAGTAACGGCGGCTGTTGAAAGCGCCGGGCTGCCGATTCGGGCTGTTGAAGCCACGGCCGCCGCCACCGCCACCGCCGCCACCCATGGATTCCTTCGGCTTGGCTTCGTTGACGGTCAGCGCGCGTCCGTCGAGCTCAACGCCGTTCATCTTGTCGATGGCGGCCTGGCTCTCCTCGGGCGTGCCGAAGGTCACGAAGGCGAAGCCGCGCGGGCGGCCCGTCTCGCGGTCATTGGCAATATAAACATCGGTGATTGCGCCGAACTGGCCAAAGGCCGCCCGAAGCGCGTCTTCGTTCGTGTTGAACGACAGGTTCCCAACATAGAGTTTCGTATTCATTTGTGATAATTTCGAAGCTTCGTCCGCTGCCAGAGTGTTCCCGGTAATCGGGTTTCGAATCATCACCTGAACCGAAGCTCACTGAAGACCCACCAACCACTGTCATCTAACGCTACTACGAGGCTTCACTGTCCGCCACCGCATTGAGGAACGCAAGGGATATCGCGTTCCTGAATGCGGATCAGCCCGCGCAAAAACGCAATTCAGTCTCTTGAAACGGGCCCCAGGCTGGGCTGGATGGCCTTGGCCCGCCAACGGATTAGCCCTACTTCTTCGCGTGCTTCGCCGCCCGTTTCTCTTTAAGCGACTTCTTGGGAGCTTTTTTTGTCTGTTTCTTTGAATCCCGTGTCTTCGACATGTTTTTCCTTGGTTGATTTTTACTGACGAGAGTGGAAGTGGCTGAATCCGGGCTGGCTTCTTGATTGAATTAATCTGGGGCAGCGCTGGCTGCGCATTCATGCATTCGCCTCGGATATCGGATCAGGATGCGACGGCCATCGTGCGGCGTCGAATCATATCTACTAAAGCATGCGGCTGATGCATCATACACCATTTCGACCGAACAGCCAGCGCCGCATCCACTTGGCGGCAAATGACCTGTTGCGCGGGATGGCAGTCGACTTTGGCGCCGTATCGGAGAGAATCGCGGGTTGCCGCGCGCTCAGCACCGGATCCCGCGTCGGAGCCTCCGACGCGCAACACCGCCGGGCCAGCCGCGGATGTCAGCGCCAGAGCGCGCGCAAGCGCGCTCGCGCCAGGACATACCGAGGAAAATCATGAATACACAAAGCGAAAATATTTCCCGCGCCCAGGCGATGCGGGGCGAAATCCTTGCAGCGCCGGACGTCTGGATTCCGCGCCGCGACACGCTGCTGGACTGGCTGAATTCATTCGTTCTGCGGGCCGCCGCGCCAAATTACGAACTCGGGGAAACGGAGGACGCCGACTTGAAGGCGCTCGATCGTTTCCTTCGTCACAGAAAGGTGCCGGCCGCGCTGGCATAGAACGCCCGCCCGGGGATGTCGCGCTTCGATCGACCGCGCGGACAGTGACGATTGCATGCGGCCCGCCGAATCGGCTGGACGTCGCCGGAGCCGCGTGCGAGGTGCAACATTAGGCAATAATAGCGGACAAAGGCATCAGTCATGGGAGCTGACACGAAAAAATCCGGGCCGCCCCGGGTCCTCGCGATCAACGGCGGCTCGTCGAGCATCAAGTTCGCGCTTTACCCGGTCGGCGGCCCCCAGGTGCGGGAGATTTGCGGAAGCATCGACCGAATCGGCCTGGGTGGCACCCGCCTGACCTGCAAAGACTCGGCGGGGAAGCAGCGGGAAGACCGCGAAATCACGGCCTCCGGCCACCGTTCCGCCGCAAACATCCTGATAGACTGGCTTGGGACGCAGGGGGAATTCGGCTCCGTGAGAGCCGTGGGCCACCGCGTGGTTCACGGGATGAACCATGTCGAGCCCGAGTTGGTCACCCAGAGCCTGCTGGATGAGCTGCATCGCATCCGGCCGTACGACCCGGATCATCTGCCGCGCGAGATCGAGCTGATCGAGGCGTTCCGCCTGCGCAATCCGGCCCTGCCCCAGGTGGCCTGTTTCGACACGGCGTTCCACAGCGCGATGCCGCGCGTGGCCAGGCTTCTTCCGATTCCGCGGCGCTTCGACGCGAAAGGGGTTCGACGCTACGGCTTCCACGGACTGTCCTACGCCTACCTGATGGAGGAGCTCGCGCGCGTGGCGGGGCCGAAGAGGGCCCGGGGGCGCGTGATTCTGGCGCATCTGGGCAACGGGGCCAGCCTCGCTGCGGTGCGGGATGGCAAAAGCGTGGATACGAGCATGGGTTTCACGCCGACTGCGGGCCTGCCCATGAGCACGCGCTCGGGCGACCTGGACCCCGGCCTGGCGCCGTATCTGGCGCAAACCGAGCAGATCTCGTCGAAACAGTTTTACGAGATGGTCAATCACGAGTCGGGCCTGCTGGGGGTTTCGGAGACAAGCTCCGACATGCGCGACCTGCTCGGGCGGGAAGCCGGCGACGTGCGGGCTGCTGAGGCGGTGGCGCTTTTCTGCTACCAGGTGAAGAAATGGATCGGCGCCTACGCGGCCGCCCTCGGCGGGCTGGACACGCTGGTATTCTCGGCCGGCATCGGGGAGAACTGCCCGTCCATCCGCGCGCGGGTCTGCGAGGGCCTGGGCTTCCTAGGAATCGAGCTCGACCAGGCCAGGAACGCGGGGAACGAGGCGGTCATATCCGCAGCGGGCGGACGGGGCGAGGTTCGGGTCATTCACACCGACGAGGAGTTGATGATCGTCCGTTCGGTCACCCGCCTCCTGAACCTCTAGCAATTTCCAAATCGACCATGGACAACCAAACACTCGCGCCGGAGCTGCTCAACCGGATGGACGCCTACTGGCGGGCCGCAAACTATCTTTCCGTGGGGCAGATCTACCTTTACGACAATCCCCTGCTGAAGCGGCCTCTCAGGCTCGGCGACGTGAAGCGCATGCTCCTGGGCCACTGGGGCACGACTCCCGGGCAGAATTTCATCTACGTGCACCTGAACCGGGTGATCCGGAAATACGACCTCGACATGATCTACGTCTCGGGTCCCGGGCACGGCGGCCCGGCCGTCGTGGGCAACACCTACCTCGAGGGGACGTACAGCGAGATCTATCCCGACATCAGCCAGGATGAGGCCGGCCTTCGAAAGCTGTTCCTCCAGTTTTCATTTCCCGGGGGAATCCCGAGCCACGCCTCGGCGGAGTGCCCGGGCTCGATCCACGAGGGCGGCGAACTCGGCTATTCGCTCAGCCATTCGTTCGGGGCGGCGTTCGACAACCCCGGCCTCATCGTCGCCTGCGTCGTCGGCGATGGCGAAGCGGAGACCGGACCGCTGGCCACGGCGTGGCATTCCAACAAGTTCCTCGATCCGGCGACCGACGGCGCGGTGCTGCCCATCCTGCATCTCAACGGCTACAAGATTTCCAACCCGACCCTCCTCGCCCGAATCAGCCACGAGGAACTGGATCAGCTGCTGCGCGGCTACGGATGGGCCCCCATCTTCGTCGAGGGCCATGAGCCCGCCCCGATGCACGAGGCAATGGCCGCTGCGCTCGACACCGCGGTCGGGCGGATCCGGAAGATCCAGGAGGATGCCCGCGTCCGCGGCGAGCCGGCCCGCCCCCGCTGGCCGATGATCGTCCTCAACTCACCCAAGGGCTGGACGGGGCCGAAGATCGTCGACGGTTTGCAGGTCGAGGGCACATTCCGTTCTCACCAGGTGCCCCTGTCCGACCCGGCCGCCCACCCCGAACACCTGAAGCTGCTGGAGGAATGGCTGCGAAGCTACCGGCCGGAGGAACTCTTCGACGGGCGGGGCCGCCTGAAGCCGGAGCTTGCCGAACTGGCGCCCGCTGGCGACCGGCGCATGGGCTCGAATCCCCATGCCAATGGCGGCAATCTGCTCCGCGACCTTCGGATGCCGGATTTTCGCGACTATGCGCAGGACGTGCCCGTGCCTGGAGCGCGCGGAATCGGCGACACGCACGTCCTCGGCCGTTTTCTGCGCGATGTGGCGAAGCTGAATGGCGAACAGCGGAATTTCCGGGTCTTCGGCCCCGATGAAACCCTCTCCAACGGACTGGAGGCCCTCTTTGAGGTGACCAAACGCCAGTGGGAGGGAGCGACCCAGCCCAACGACGAGTTTCTGGCGCCAACCGGGCGCGTCATGGAAATGCTGAGCGAGCATCAATGCGAGGGCTGGCTCGAAGGTTACCTGCTCACAGGCCGGCACGGACTCTTCAACTGCTACGAGGCGTTCATCCACATC
>CAZSEH010000035.1:0-33220 GCA_964605835.1 uncultured Opitutaceae bacterium | reverse complement strand
CCTTGCAGGCTGCCGTTTCGCATCGCGGTGGAGGCCGCCAACTCCGGCGACTTCGCAAACATCTCCTGCATGGCGGGCGCATCGGGGAAAAGCCTTGGCAGAAGCTTAAAGAAGCTTGAATCGTAGGCGATGATGGCGGTGACGGGAGCACTCATCGTTTTGTCTATGTTTCCTGGCATGAGCGCCGGTCGGAGCCTTTCCTTTGATTCCCGGGTGCGCAGGAAGACTATTCGAGCAGGGCTGCAGTTGGCGCTGGTCGGACCCCACCTTAGCAGGTCGTAGAGTTGCCTCAGTATGCCGTCCTCGACTGGCCGATCGAGCCATGCACTGTGCGTCCGGGCCTTGCGGAAAAGGACGTCGAAGTCGCGGTTGCTGAGGCGGGTTCCCATCCGATCTGGCGTCTTTTGAATCATTGTGGATTGCATTGTGGATCCTTGTTACTTGCTGATCGCCCTCTTGAGCGCTCCAATTTCCTTCTGGACGGCTCCTTCGAGCTGCTCGCGATCGCCGCGGCCCTCAAGGCCGGGATTTCCAAGCGCCTTGCCCAATCCTTCTTTGACCTTGCCCGCGAGTTTCTTGGCTGTGCCCTCGATTTCATCTCGGGTGCCCGACTTGTCATCAATTGATTGTGGGTTCTTCATAGGCGCATACTTTAGACGAAAGATTACGTCTATCCCATGGGGTGGAACCCGGCCTTCAGGTTATCATGCGCTTAGGAGTCCCGTCGTGCCCCATTTGTCGAACCGAGCCTGGACGAATCACTTAGCGCCTCGCCCGCGTCTGCCCAGCCCGCTCGCAGTTAGTCAGGTGGGTCAACCTCAGGCTTCCGCCAGAAGCTGCCACCGGTCACGAACTTGCCAACTTGAGTTCGGTGTCTTCTAAACCGAATCTGCCGACATGGGCAATTCTTGGGCTCGGCAAGGTGCTCTGGAATCTGCGGGCGTTCAGGACGCGTTCCCTTGTCACGGCAGCATGCCGTGCAGGTCGTTCTGGCGCTTCTCCCACCGCACTCGGCCGTGTTCGCTTCTCAGCGGTAGGCGTCGCTTGGCAGCGACTTTGTCCGGGACGGCAACCACGCTCCTGAAAACCCGGCGCGTTGAAGTCCTCTCACGATCGGACGGCAATTTCGCATCAGACGCCAAATCAGGCCTGAGCGAAAGTTCTCTATCATCAGAATCAGTGGGCCGTGATTCAGGCCATAATGGTACTTCGATTGCCAAAAACCCTGTGGGGTAGAGTCACCGAACATTGAATTGAACGACGAGGCGAATCCACACGGGTCGCGTCTCCCAACCTCAGTCTTCAGAAAATATTTGATTGTCGGCAGCACAATCTCCGGCGCAAACGGAAGAGAAGCAACGGCTGCACCCGCGGAGACCGTCCCGTCATCCGGACCAAAGGGAACTCCACGAGCACGGTAGCCGAAGAAGCGCATCTTGCGGCGCTTGATTCGGCGCACACATGGTCCTGGGCCGTCGCAAGCGGTGATTCCCCAGCTTAGATCTGAGCGACACGCAAAACCCCGAGCATTCCTCCGGCAATATTCCCGCTGAATATAGGTGGCGCGACGGCTGTTCTCAAAATAATCTATACACTTGTTTCTCATGAAGTCGTCCTGCAGCCCGCGAAAATCGATCCAGGCGTGCATGAACTGGTGAATGAATAACGGCCCGGCGTAAAGATACTCGTGACCATAGACGCATTTCCATTGATAGGTTTGCGTCCATGCGCGGTAGCTCTCGCCTGATAAAGAATGCGCCGCCGAACCTAGGGCCAAGAGGTATAGTGGCAATCCCTCGTTGTAACCCTGCCAGCGATATTTCAAGAACCCCCTTTCAGGAGAATATCCATGACTCAAGGTATGAGCGCGGTTGCAGGCCCAATCCCATTCCACTCTGTGGTAGATCTCGTAGACGCAATCGCGCACTTCCCGTTCCCTGGCATTGTCGCCGGAAAAATATTCGGCGGCGGCAAGCATACCTAGGATCAAAATGCCCGTGTCCATCGTGGAAAGCTCGCATGCCCAGGCGCGCCTGCCTTCTTCCATATCGAGAAAATGATAGTAAAAGCCACGATGGCCGGTCGCATCAGCCGCCGCGTCCTGAGAGCTGCCGGCAAAGAATCGGACTGCGGCCAATATGCGTCTTAACGCCTCACTCCGGCTGATGAAGCCGCGCTCGATTGCGACGATGTAGACCGCAAGCGAGAAGCCGGTGACAGCAATGCTTGAAGGGGACAATGCCTCCGTCTTGTCACGTACCAATCCGTTGGATGAGCAATATTCGCGAGCAAAATAGCTGAATGACTCCTTCTGGAGCCGGTGCAGCATATTGTCGTCGGATTGCGCCATTGGGGTTGCCGGGGTAGAAATGCGCGGGACCCTAGACCTGCCTGGGCTGGTGATTGCGTAGATGCATTTTCCAGGCCTGTTCACCTCAAGACATGGCAGAGTCAAGGAAGACGTGCCTTGGACACGAGTTGGAGGAGGGCAATCTATTCATGGCGGACCGGTTCGATGAATTTCGATAGATAGCAATGCGGACTGGAATACTCGCGCATCTTGGGAAATGCAGGACTATTTCGCGTGCGTTCTCGTTTTCGTGCAAGCGGACAGGCACTGCGTGAACGTCAGCGGGTTCCAAGTGGCCAGGTGACTCGAAGCAGCTTGAGTGTATGGGGAAGCGACTCCTGTTCGCTCTAGGTGCGAGAGAAGACGAGCCCTTCATAATCTATCCAGACCGACACGGAGTGTAGCTCGAAAGGGCGGATTCGCTCAGTTCTCCTATAATTCGAAGCCAAATAGCCAACCGGTCGGCAGAATGGCACAGGCTGGTCATCAACGATGCCAAACATGAGGGGTTTGTCTTCTGCCGTGCGCGGAGTTCTTGGACGTAAGCAACGACCACGGCTCTAGCCCCAGCACCCCCAACACCGCGCCCATGGACATCCACGAAGATGGCCGAATAAGCCTCTCTCGACCCTTCTCGATAACGCGCACACGGGGGCTCCAGTCGGCGAGAGATGCCCGAACAGGGCAAATCTCTTGCACGCTATGCGTTAGGTGCAAGTCTGGCTCCCAGCTGCACAACACCAGATCCGAACTCATGGGAAAGATTCCTCTAGCCCTTCTCTGCCTGCTGTCATTGCGCCTTTCCACCGTCGCCGCGCCGTCGCCTGTAGATGACGTGGATGTCTTCATGGGCACGTCCAACTCACGGTGGCAGTTGTTTCCGGGCCCGACGCTGCCGTTTGGTCTGGTGAAGTTCAGCCCGGACAACCAAGGAAACGTCTGGAATGGCGGCTACGAATACACCATCGGCAGCATCTCCGGCTTCAGCCACCTGCATGCAATGGCATTGAGCGGCGTGAGCCTCATGCCGGTAGTCGGTCCGATTGAGAACAAACTCTTCCCCGGCCCTCCGGACGGTCCCAACGGAGGCATGTGGACGAGCGGTTACCGCTCGCGCTTTCGCAAGGAAACCGAACACGCCAGCCCCGGCTACTACGGCGTCGATCTGCTCGACTACCACGTCAAGGCGGAACTCACCTCGACCATGCGCTGCGGCCTGATGAAACTGACGTTTCCAGAAAGCAACCAGTCGCGCCTGCTTCTGGATTTCGGCTTTCCGACTGAAGAACGCACGCAAATACTCGGCGTGACTGTGCGGCAGACCAGCCCGACCGAGATTGAAGGCTCAATCAAACAAAGGAACCAATACGCGCTCGATTTCACCGTGCATTTCGTCCTGCAATTGAGCCGCCCACTGGCGAGTCTCGACGCCTGGCGCATGGGCGACTACTCCGGCAAGGAGGTGAACTACGGCACGGACTGGCGTCGGCCCCTGACTTACGAGCGCGGTATCGCCACCTTTGCCGGCGAGGGCGATTGCGGTCTCGTGATGAATTTCAAGACGGCCGCCGGCGACAGGATCCTCGTGCGCACCGGCATCTCGTTGGTGAGCGTGGACGGCGCGCGGCAGAATCTGGAAACGGAAATGAAGCCGTTCGACTGGGACTTCGATGCCGTTGTCGCAAATGCGAGGAACGTTTGGAACGACCTGCTGGCCCGCGTAGAAGTCTCCGGCGCGCGCCCGGAAGACCGTAGGTTATTTTACACCTGCCTTTACCGCGCGTATTCGGGCAAGAGCGTGATCAGTGATGACGACGGCCAATACCGGGACTTTCGCGGACAGGTACAGAGGCTCTCTCCATCAGCGGACGCGGCTTACAGCGCAGACGCCTTTTGGGGCACGCAATGGACGCTCGATTCAGTGTGGACCTTGGTCACGCCGCACGTCGCGTCGTCCTGGGTGAATTTTCTCCTTGAGATGGATGAGCGCGGCGGCTGGCTGCCCGAGGCGCCGGTGAACGCCAGGTATTCGCCGGTAATGTGCGCACAGCACGAGCAGAGCTTAATTGTCAGCAGCTATCAGAAAGGCATTCGCGATTTCAACGCCAACCTCGCGTGGACAGCCATCTGGCATGACCTGACCACGCCCGGCGTCGTGATGGACAATGGCGGTTTCGCCGGCAACCGGCACCTCGCAGCCTACATGAAGGTGGGTTATGTGCCGGAGGAAACTGGTCCGGTGTCGAGCACGATGGAATACGCCTACGACGATTGGGCGGCGGCGCAGCTTGGCCTGGCGATGGGCAGAACGAATGAGGCGGCGCTACTGCTAAAGCGGTCGCAGAATTATCGGAACGTGTTTGATCCCCAGGTTCAATATATTCGCCGCCGGCACACGGATGGTTCATGGGTTGAGCCGTTTGATCCGTTTCATTTCGGCACCGAGGGCGGCTGGAATGGGCCGGGCTTTGTGGAAGGCACGCCGTGGATATACACCTGGTTTGTGCCCCATGATGTGCCCGGTCTCGTCAAGCTGCTGGGTATCGATCAGTTCAATTCGCGATTGGAAGAAGGTTTTGCCAAAGGCTATGTCGATCTAGGCAACGAACCGAATTTGCAGGCGCCGTTCTTGTTCAATTATTCCGGCAAGCCGTGGCTGACACAGAAATACTCGCGCCAGGTGCTGCGCGACTACTACGAGGAGTCGCCCTACACCGGCTGGGTTGGCGAGGAGGACGAGGGCCAGATGAGCGCCTACTATGTGATGCTCGCAATGGGGTTGTTCGAGATGCAGGGCGGCTGCGCTGTCCGGCCATTCTATGATTTGTCCAGTCCGCTGTTTGACCTGGTGGTGATTCACCTCGATCCCAAATACTTCCCCGGCAAGACCTTCACAATAGAGACGCGGAATAACTCCACAACGAACATATATATCCAATCCGCCATGCTGAATGGGCAACCACTGAACGAGGCCCGGCTCTTCCATGAAGTCGTGGCCAAAGGCGGGCGGCTGATTATAGACATGGGGCCGAAACCCAACAAGCAATGGGGCCTCGCTGGCTTATCCCAGGCAGGACCATAGGGCCTTATCGGCGCATCGGGACTCTCTCTTTTTCCACTAGGCACCGGGTCTTGCGGCAGCGATGCGTTTTCCTCCATGTCTCCTCACCATGCTGGACTAAACAGCCTGGGACTTGCTTGTTCGGCTCCTGCTTCATGATCGAACGCTGCCATCAGAATAACACCTCGCCCCGCTTTGGGCCTTTCCGGAACAAGTCACCTGCGCGGGCCAGCCTCTCGCCGGATGTCGGGCCGCCTTAGCTCGCCTAGCGTGATGACCTAGGCGCCGCTTCAGGCATCCGATCCAGCGACTTGAATTCGGACAGCCTAGATTGACGCCCCTCGCAGTACTTCAGTGGCGACGCCAAACCCGGGTTCGCGAATGGTCCGCGGGGCTCGCCCGCCCCCGCCCGGGTTCCGCAGGGACTGGCGTCTTGGCCTAACGCATGTCAATCCGCCCTGACGATGCAAGTCAGGATAGAATGCGCAGGACTGGCAATATCCACGCCGGCGGACGCCAAGCGCAGATCGAAGCGCTCTTCCGAGTCCGTCGCGTTCATGACGATGACCGCAATCGAGCCGTCCGTGTTGAGAAACGCGGTCGTCGCCAGAGCATCCAGGGTGGACGAGCTGATGATGCGCCGGGCGCCGGGGCGGACGAACTTTGAGAAATGGCCGATGTAGTAGAACGAGTTCATGTACGTCAGCTCTCCCGTCTGCGTGTCGGCGTGGACCGGCGCAAAGCAGACGTTGCCCACATGGTTGGGGCCCCCGTCCTTGTTGAGCAGCACGTTCCAGTCCGTCCACCCGTCCGCGCCGTTGTTGAAGTCCTCGATCATCTCGGCGCCGTAGCGCTCGCCCCAGTTCCAGTCATGCACCTTCCCCCAGTCGAACGGATAGGTGCAGGCCTCGGTGAGCATCAGATGCGCCTGTGGATAGGCCTCCTTGACCTGGCGCACGTGGTCAAAGGCGGGGTCCGTGTACCAATGGTAGGCGACGCCCCAGACATACTTTGCCGCTTCGGGATCGCTCAAGATGACCTTCACCCTCGGGTACATGAACGTCCGGTTGTGGTCCCAGACCATGAGCTTCGTGTCGGCCAGACCGTTCTTCGCCAGTGTCGGCCCGAGGAATCCCTTGATGAAGTCCCTCTCCTCTTCCGCCGTCAGGTGCTGCGACTCGAAGGTCTGGATCGCCATCGGCTCGTTCTGCACGGTGAGCCCCCAGATGGGGACGCCCGCCCCCGCATAAGCCCTGATGAAGGCGACGTAGTAACGGGCCCAGCTCTCCCTGTACTCCTGCTTCACGGTGCCGCCGTGCAGCATGTCGCCATTCCCCTTCATCCAGGCCGGCGGGCTCCACGGGCTCGCGAACAGCCGGAGCCGGCCGCCGGCCGCCGCTATGGCTTCCCTGATTAACGGGATCCGGTACCTTAGGTCATGCTCGACGCTGAACGTCGCGAGCGCCGCGTCACCATCCTTCACGTAGCAGTAGCTTTCACTCGAGAAGTCGCAGCTGTTGATGTGGGTTCGGCCGAGGGTGTAACCGATGCCGTCCTTGGGGTCGAAATAGGCCCTGATAAGCTCCCGGCGTTTCGATTCCGGCAGCTTGTAGTAGGTCTCCGCAGATGCGTCCGTAAGGGCCCCTCCGATCCCGAGGATCGTCTGGAAGGCCTTGTCCGGATCTACGAACACGTAGTTCCTGATCTCGTCGAGGTGTCGGCCGGGTGCCATCACGGTCTCCTCGACCTTGGTCAGGCGATGGGTGGACCGTTCGGCGGTCTCGTAGACGGAGACCCTCATCTCGGCCGATCTCGCCCTCAAGCCGACTCCCAGCATCAGGGCCAACGAAAGGGACCATCGCAGCGGATTTCTCATGGGTTGAGCTTCATCTCCGGGACCTCTGGATTGGCAAACGACAATCAGGAGTGCACGTCGGGTCGCCATTACTCGAACTTAATCCGCCGGGATCAACGGGCGCACCTCTCGGAGCGCCCGCCGGCTCCCGACTCCCAAGCGCACCCCTTCACCGATGGGGCCGGGCCTATTTAACGGATGCCAGCTCGGCGGCTATCAGCTCGCGTATCTTCCCTCGCGCGTCCGCAAGGGGGACTTCGCCGTTGTCGATCTTCGCCAGAAGCGCCTTCTGCGCGAGATAGTCCTTGTTGGTGACGCCGGCCTTGCTCTGGAGCATCCGCCAGGCCTTCCTCCGCTCGACCGCGAACAGGACCATCTGGCGCGACACCGCGTAAAAGCGGACCTTCCCGTGCTCCTCCGCCTTGATGTAGCAGCCGAAGTTCGTGACGAAGCTGCGGTGGGCGGGGTCGAAGACGCGCCGGTGGATGACGTCGTCCTGCGTGATCAGAAGGAGCTGGTCGTCCAGGAGCGTGAGGCGGCTCGCCTCCTCTTCCTTGATCGCCTTCACGTGCTTGCGGAAACGCCCCTCTGTTAGGGCCCAGTGCGCCACGGTGAAGCTGTATTCGGCGCCGTCGGTGGCGTACTTCGTCCTCCACCAGTCGCGGTCGGGGCTCGGGTTGCCCTTAAGGTCGAAGGCCTCCTGGGAGGTCTCTCCCCGGCGTGGGTTGAAGATGAACTCGGGCATGCCGCGCGCGTCGCGAACGAGCTTTGCCTGGTCGGCGCTCATGTTGTCGCCCACGCCGTGCTCCGGCTGGCAGGTCGTGTAGGCCTGGAAGAAGGCGGTGCCGCGGTACTCGAGGCCGTCCAGCATCGCCTTGTAGAGCTTCGCTGCATTGGCCATCGACACCTGCGCGATGAACGGCGAGCCGTGGCCGCTTGTGAACGCCTCGGCCACGTTCTTCTTCTCGATCAGCTTGCCCTGCGAGGCGACGCCGAACTGGTTCATGTCATAGCCGCCCAGCATCGTCGACGAGTCCGAGTTCTGCCCGCCCGTGTTCGAATAGACCTGGGTGTCGAGCATCAGCATCTTCACGTTGGGGCGGTTCTGCAGGATGACCTTGGACACGTTCTGGAAGCCGATGTCGCCCAGTGCGCCGTCGCCGCCGATCACCCAGACCTTTGGCAGCTCGCGGATCTCCTGCTCCGTCATGAGGGCGTCGTCGAGGTGCGTCAGGGTGAAGTACTCGGCCTCGCTGGCCACTCCGGATGCCCGGTCGAGCAGTGCGTCGGACATGCGCTCGGGGGCGACCGAGCGGCGGGCATGGTTCACGATCACCGATTCGGCCATGAGCCAGGAGATCGTCGCGCCGTCCTGGAACAGCGAGTTCATCCACGGGTACGGATGGGGATTCGAGGGGGGCGTGGAGCCGTAGACCGTGTTGCAGCCCGTGCTGGCCCCCATCATCATCACGGACATCCCGTTGGCTCGCCGCCCGTCGACCGCCTGGAGCTCCTTGTGGTTGAACGCCTCCTGCCGGAGAATCGCGGCGAGCCCGCCGACGATCTGCCCGTCGGTGATGGCCCCGTGCTTTGCCTCGTAGTCGGCCACCCGCATCGCGGTGTCAGCGTCGTTCTCGCCGCCGAGGCCGGCGACCAGGTGGGCGAAGGTCTTGCGGAATAGGCCGTATTCCTCGGGGCTGCGCGCCTTCAGGGCGGCCAGCTTTTCCGCCCCCTCCTTTTCCAGGCGCTCCGCCTTCGCGGCAAGGCGGTCCGCCTTGCGGTGGTAGATCGGCCGCATGTAGGCCTCCGTCACGCTTGCGCACGAGCGGAGGATGCTCTTCTCCCCGCACCCGGCGCATGCCCCGTCGCCCGACACGAGGGCCTCGTAGTTGCGGCGGACCATCAGGTGGTTGCGCAGCGCCGCCTCGCGCGAACCCGCGGCCTCGGAGTCGTTGTAAAGCCCGAGGAAGCGCTGGGGCGTGTCCGGCAGAAGGCGCGAGAAGACCTGGGCCGTCGTGAGCTCGGCGTTGAGCTCCTCGGTCTCGCGGGTCATGCGCAGCGCGTCGTGGTCGCCGCAGACCTGGACGCACTCGCCGCAGCCCTTGCAGAGGTCCGAGACAAAGATCGAGAAGAGGCCGCCGGCGCCGGGCGTCTTCGCCTCGATCGAGCGGAAGATGGCCGGCACATTCGAATATGCCATCGGCAGCTTCGCGACGATCCCCGTAAGCTCCGCCCGGCCACGCTCGGACACGGTCGCCAGCGCGGACACCTCCTCCTTGACGATCTCCTTGAAGGGCACGTTGGTCTTCGCCTTGACCGATTCGCTCATCTTCGCCCGGATCCGGGACTCCAGTCCGGCCAGCTCGGCGCCAATGGCGCGCCGGTCCGCCACGTCGGTGACGTAGTTGTTCACCGCGGTCTTCAGGACCGTGCCGACATCCTGCGCCATGTTGGGCAACGCCGTGTCGGGGCAGGCGGTGATGCACTCCATGCACTGCGTGCAGTTCTCGGCGATGTAGACGGGCGTCTCCCGGCGGGCGACATATTTGGACTGCGTGGCGCCTGAACCGGCCCCCATCACGCCGACCGATGCCAGCGCGCCCGCCGGCTGGTGGTAACCAAGACCGTTTCGAAACTCCGAGTCGAACTTGCCCAGCGTCTGGAACGGGGCGCGGCCGCCCTGCTGGGTGGGCGTCGGGATGCTGGAGCATCCCGCGGCACCGCAGCCAGCCGTGGGGATGATCTGGTGCCGCCCCTGCGGGGCCAGGAGCGGGTTGCGCATCGACGAGTGGTCGGCTGCGCCGTTCAGCCCGTTCTTGATCTCCACAACGCGGGCGAAGCCCTCGGTCATGACGGTCATGTTCGAGGTCACGACCGCGTCGCCGAAGCGCCCGAACTTCTTCTGGTACTGCTTGCGCACGCTCTCCAGGAACTTTTCCTCCGTGATGCCGTAGGTCTGGAGGAACGGGCTCACCTTGAAGAACGCCCCGAGAAATGAGTTTCCCTGCATGCGCAGCTGAAGCTCCGGCTGGCTCGTCGCCTTGCGCGCGATGTCGAAGCCCGGAAGGATGAAGATCCGGATGTCGTTGTCCTGCACGAACTGCCGGTGGCGGGCCGGAATCCGCTCCCAGGCGGCCTCCGGCGACTCGCTCGATTCCCAGACGAGGCTCCCGCCCTTCTTCAGCCCCTCCAGGGGGTTCGTGTGGGTGAACGCCTTCGGGTCGCAGCAGAGGACAACGTCGACGTGGTTCAGCTCGCAGTTCACCTTGATGGGCGACGGGGCGACCGTGAGATAATAGTTGGTCGGCGCCCCCTTCTTCTCGGAGCCGTACTTCGGATTCGCCATCACGTGCAGCCGCTCGACGAGGAACCCGTCGGCGTCGTACACGGGGTCGCGCTCGGACACGTACCTGCCGAACTCGCCGACCAGCTCGCCCAGGTTCTTTCCGGTCGTGATCATGCCCCACCCGCCAATGGAGTGGAACCGCACCGCGATCGCCCCCTCCGGTAACAGCGACGGCGTGTCCTTGCTGATGACGGCGTAGGGATGCTCGACCCCGAGGACAAAGAACGTCTCGCCGTCGTCGGCCCCCCTGCCGTCGCGGCGGCGCGACTGGCCGACCGCGAATTCGTAGGCGCCGAGCGTGTGCTCGGGTCGGAAGTCGCGCGAACCGATCCCATAGGCACCCCGGAAGAGGCGCGGCGTCTCGGCCGGCGTAAGGCCGGGCAGCGCACCGCCGTACTTCACGACTTCGTTGGCCTTGCCGAGCGCCACACGGATGTCGCGGGCGAGCGGGTTGTCGCCGGCAAGCCCCTCGTCGGTCCGCTCGAGAATGATCACATTCTTCTTGCCCCGGAGCGCGTTGATGACCGCCGCCTCGGGGAACGGCCGGATGACATTGACGTGGATCGAGCCTACCTTGGCGTTGCGCTGCTCGCGCAGGTAGTCGCAAGCCGCCTCGATGTTGTCGGCGGCGCAGCCCAGCGACACGAAGACCGTGTCGGCGTCGGCGGTCTTGTACTCGTGCACGAGCCCGTACGTGCGGCCCGTCAGACTGCCAAAGTCGGCATAGGCCTGCTCGAGCATCGGGAGGATGTACTCGTTGAAGTTGTTCCGTCGGGCGACGACTCCGTTCATGTGGTGCTCCTGGTTCTGCACCGGCCCGAGAAGCACGGGATTCTTCAGGTCCATCATCTGGGGAACCCGCCGACGCCGGGGCCCGAAGAGTTCCCGCTGGGCCGGCGTCGGGCAGTCGATCTGGTCGTCCACCGCCCCAAGGAACTCCCTCAGCAGCTCGGCCTCGGGCGCAAGGTACATGCGCTCGGAATGCGTGGTGAGCATTCCGTCCTGGATGTTCATTCCCGGGTTCAGCGAGAGCTCGTTCACGCGCCTCAGGATGATGGCCTGGTCGGCCGCCTGCTGGGCGTCCTTGGCGACCAGCATGGTCCAGCCCGTGTCGAGCGCCGCGTAGAAATCATCGTGGCCGCAGTGCACGTTGAGCGCGTGCTTGGTCAGCGCCCTCGCGCCGACCTCGAGCACCATCGTCGAGAGCTTTCCCGGCGCGTGGTAGTACTGCTCCATCGCGTACACGATGCCCTGGCCGGACGTGAAGTTGACCGTTCGCCTGCCCTGCACGGCATAGGACGTGGCGCCGCCCTGCGCGGCGTGCTCGCCCTCCGTTTCCACCGCCACCTTCTGCTGTCCCCAGACGGTCAGCTCTCCCTGGGCGTAGGATTGCTGGTAGATCTCACCGCCCTCGGTCGAGGGCGTTATCGGATAGAACACCCCGCCCTCCGTGATGCGGGTCTCGACATGCTGCGTGACGAGCTGGTTGCCGTTGCATGTGACGCGAATGCCCGGGTACTTCGGCTTCTGGCGCGGCAGGGCAGATGGAGGGGAGGAGGGCTGCGTCGCGGCGGCCGTATTGAGGCTCATGGGCGAAATGGGTTCGGGGATGAAGGTCGTCCTGTGACAGCGGCAATCCGATTAATAGCCATCAGAAGTGCACCTTATTCAAGCTCTGCCTCCAAGCAAGGGAAAGTCTCTTCTCAGCCGCCAGCCATAAACGCTCCAGATGAACGGGCGGTTGACGCGGTCCGGCGGTCCCGGTTGCAGACCCGGGCCTCGTTGGGCAAGCCGCAGTGGCCGTTCGCCGAGGAGGCGCCCCGCGATTAGGCGGTTGCGGGGTCAAACGAGTTTTGTTCGTGTTTTCCGGTGGTGAAAACGCCCCCCTCCGAGACGTCAGATCCCAGGTCGGAACGCCTCAGGGGGATCGGTCTGGGCATCTTGGTCGTCTGCGCGACCTGCCTCGCCTACCTGCCGTCGCTCTCAGGCGTCTTCATCTGGAATGATGCGGACTATGTGACCGCGCCGGCGCTGCGCTCCCTGCGCGGCCTTGTCCGCATCTGGAGCGAGCCCGGCTCCACCCAGCAATACTACCCCCTGCTTCACAGCGCATTCTGGATCCAGCACCGGGTCTTCGGCGACGACCCTCTGGGCTACCATGTCGTCACCCTTCTGCTGCATGCCGGCTCGGCGGTCCTGTTCGCGCTCGTGCTGCGCCGGCTTTTCGCCGGAGGCGGGGCCAAGCCTTGCGGTGCCGCATGGCTCGCCGCGCTTCTCTTCGCCCTCCATCCGGTGCATGTCGAGTCGGTCGCGTGGATCACGGAGCAGAAGAACACCCTTTCGCTCGCGTTCTACCTCGCGGCGGCGCTGGTCTACCTCAGGTTCGACGAGACGCGCGCTCCCCGATCCTATTGGACGGCGCTTGCACTCTTCGCGCTGTCGCTGCTGTGCAAGACGGTCACCGCGACCCTTCCCGCGGCCCTCCTCGTGGCGTTCTGGTGGAAGCGCGGACGGCTCGGCTGGCGACGGGATGTCCTGCCGTTGCTCCCATGGCTTGCATTCGGGGCGGCGGGAGGGCTCTTCAGCGGCTGGGTCGAGAAGGCCTACGTCGGCGCGCAGGGCGCGGACTTCAACCTGCCCCTCGCAGCCCGCCCGATCGTCGCAGGCAGGGCCGTGTGGTTCTATGTGGGCAAGCTGATCTGGCCGGCCGGCCTGAACTTCATCTACCCGCGCTGGACCGTGGACGCCGCGGATGGGTGGCAGTGGCTCTACCCCTTGAGCGTCCTCGCGGCAGTCGCCGCGCTCTGGTCCCTGCGGCACCGGACCCGCGGCCCCCTGGCCGCCTTTCTGATCTTCGTGGGCTCGCTCTTCCCCGCCCTGAGCTTCGTCAACCTCTACGGCGAGCGTTATTCGTGGGTGTGGGACCACTGGCAGTACTTGCCCGACCTGGGCCTGATTGCGCTTGGCGCCGCGGGACTGACTGCGGGCTGGCGGCTCGTGGCGCCGGGCCTGCGTTGGCTCGGCCCCGGGTTCGTCGCCGCGCTCGCCATGCTCCTCGGCGCGCTCACGTGGTCCCATTGCGGGATGTTCCACGACAACCAGACGCTCTATCTCGAGACGCTCGCCCGCAACCCCGCCTCATGGATGGCGCACAACAACCTTGGCCTCGCCTGGTCGAAGATCCCGGGACGCCGGGATGACGCAATCGCCCAGTACCAGGAGGCGCTGCGCCTGAAGCCTGACATCGCCGAAACGCATACCAACCTCGGGAACGCCTGGGCCGAGATGCCCGGGCGCCTCGAGGACGCCGTCGCGGAGTATGGGGAAGCGCTTCGCCTGGACGCCAACTATGCCGACGCGCACTTCTATCTCGCCAACGCCCTCGTGCAGACCGGGCGGATCCCCGAGGCTATCCACCACTACGAGGAGGCCCTGCGCGTGCAGCCCGACCTGGCCGAGGCGAGCAACAACCTAGGGATGATCCTCTGCCGCATGGGTAGGGCCGACGAAGGCATGAGGCGCATCGAGGCGGCGATCCGGATGCAGCCCAACTACGCGCAGGCGCATTTTGCACGCGGCGCCGCCCTCCTCCAGTCCGGCCGTAGGGATGAGGCAATCGCCGAATATGAAAGGGTCCTCCAGCTGAGGCCCGGAGATCCCTCGGCGACAAGAATGCTGGAGATGGTCCGCCCGCCGCGATAGTCGGCCGGGCACGCGCGGCGAACGGTCCCTCTCGGCCATGCCGGGCGGGTTCCCTGCTAAGGATTGCGTCGCGAGCCGGGCGAACTATTCGTCGTGAAGCGGCCGCACCACCCGATTGAGCACGAAAGCCCCTGGACCCAGGACATCCCCATGCGTTACCCCAACCATGCCCCCGCCGCACTCGCCTGCCTTCTCCTTTGCGCAGGTGCGTGCGGAACCACCCTTTCAACCTTGGCCTCCGAGCCCATGGTAAGCGTCACGGGAGGGAACATCCGAGGCCGCCTCATCGAGGGCGGGGACGGCGCAGTCTTCAAGGGCATTCCGTTTGCGCGGCCTCCGGTCGGCGATTTCCGCTGGCGTGAGCCGATGCCGGTCGTCCCCTGGCCCGGGACACGCGACGCCGGGGAATCGGGGCCGCCCGCCGTGCAGCCCGCTCTCGGATGGAATGACAAGGCCGCGGCCGCCAGCCGGGAGGACTGCCTCTATCTGGATGTGTGGACGCCGACCTGGCCGTCGGGGGCGCGAAATCCGGTGATGGTGTGGATCCACGGGGGGGCCAACGTCGCCGGTGCCGGCGGCTTCGACCCGTTGTACGACGGACGGGCCCTGATCTCGCACGGCGTCGTGCTGGTCGTGGTCGAATACCGCCTCGGCATCCTCGGGTTCTTCGCGCACCCGGAGCTGACGCGTGAATCGGCCCACCACGCGTCGGGCAACTACGCGACGCTGGACCAGATCGCCGCGCTCGGGTGGGTCCGCGACAACATCGCAAGATTCGGCGGCGATCCCGAGAACGTCACCATCTTCGGGCAATCGGCGGGCGCCACCGATGTCCTGGCGCTCATGGCCTCGCCGCTGTCCAGGGGCCTCTTCCACCGGGCAATCGCGGAGAGCGGCGCCCCGTCTCCGACGTCGACACTCGCGCTCGGCGACGCGGAGGAGGAGGGGGCGAGGGCGGCCGAGAAGCTGGGTGCCCAGGGGGGCCATGCACTCGCCTTCCTGCGTTCGCTTCCCGCGGGGGAGCTCCTGAAGACCGATCACGGCTTCAGCTCGTTCACCGCCGACGGCTGGGTGTTCCCGACGCCTCCCGTCGCCGTCTGGGCCGCCGGGAAGGCGCACGCGGTGCCTCTGATCGTCGGCAGCAACGGGGTGGAGTTTCCGGCGTCGGGATCCCCGGATGACCTGCGGCGGACGATTCGAGGGACGTTCCGTGACATGGCGCCCCGCGCACTCGCGCTCTACGGGCTGTCGGAGGAGGGAAAGCCGCAGCCCGCCGATCCCGTCTATGGCGATGCCGCGGACCAATTGGGAAGCGACTTCTTCCGCTGCCCCGCGATCCTTCACGGCGAATGGCACAGCCAAGCCGGCCATCCCGTCTGGGAGTACGAATTCAACCGGGCTATCCCACCGCATCCCAAGGTCGCGCACTCGGGCGACCTTTCCTACGTCTTTGGAAACCTGTATTCCTCGGGCAGCCAGGGCGGCGACTACCAGGACGCCGATCGCAGGCTCTCGGCGGTCATCCAGGCCTACTGGACGAATTTTGCCAGGACGGGCAACCCCAACGCCGCCGGACTGCCCGGATGGCCGGGCTTTGACGCCAAGAAGAGGGCGTATCTAGTCTTCACGGCCGCGGGGGACGTCGCCGCGGCAACGAACGAGCGCGGTCCCTTTTGCGACCTGTTCCGCGCCCTGCTGAGCGAGCCGGCGGCTCCACGCTGATCCCGCTCCGGATCCCGGGTGCGTCAACGGGCGGCCTCTGCCCCTCAAGGTGTCCCCTTACTTCATCATAGCGACCTGGGTCGCCTTCTACGTCTACTGGGTGATCAACGCATGGTCGGTCAAGGCGACTGCCGAGCGGCAGAGCCTAGCGACCACGCTCCCGAACCGGCTTCTCACTCTTGGGGGAGGGATCCTGCTCTTCTGGTACACGCCGCCGCACCCGCTTGAAACCCGGATCATTCCGCGCGCGTTGGCGCCCTGGCTCGCGGGCTTTTCACTCTGCCTTCTCGGCGTGGCCCTGGCGATCTGGTCGCGCAAGACGCTCGGGAGGAACTGGAGCAGCCTCGTGGTGCTCAAGCAGGAACACGAACTCGTGGAGCGCGGACCCTATCGCCTCATGCGTCACCCGATCTACTCGGCCATCCTGCTCATGTGCCTCGGCACCGCGGTCGCATTCGGCCGACTGGCCTGCTGGATTGGCCTGCCGATGCTGTTCTGGGGCTTCTGGCTGAAACTCAGGCAGGAGGAAAGGCTCCTGACACGGCATTTTCCGGCCGACTACCCCGCCTACATGAGGCGGGTGAAGGCGCTGGTGCCCTATGTGTTCGCGTGCGTGTTCTGTCTCCTCGCGCTTGCGTCGGCGGCGGCGTAGGCAGACGCGGCGCAACCCGCACACCCCGGGCGGCATCCCGGCCTTGGGGCGGTCGCCGACACATTGGGAAGCTCGCGGGGTGAAGGGCTAAGGCCCGCCCGTCCGTAGGCCGCCCGGCTTCACTCCATGCCGGTTAACCCGGGAGGAAGCCGGGAAACTGCGATGGAGCAGGCCTCACGGCCCCCGCCAGCCCGGAGCCGATGCGTCGACGCTCCGACGTATGGCGCGGGTATGCTCCGGCGTGCTCCCGCAGCAGGATCCGATGATGACCGCGCCCGCCTCGAGCGCCTCAGGCACGGCCTGCGCCATGTCCTCGGGTCGCTGCTTGTACACCGCCTTCAGGCCCTCCAGAACCGGCAGTCCGGCATTCGGCTGCACCATGATGGGCAGCTTGCAGTGCGAACGGTAGATGCGCGCCACCCTCGCCGCGGCCACCATGTCCATCCCGGTTCCGCAGTTGAGGGCCACAATGTTCGCCTTCCGCGCCTCGGCAAACTCGGCGGCCTGTTCCGGCGAGACACCCATCATCGTTCTGAAGGACTTTCCATCCGCGGAGAGGTCATAGGCAAGCGAGGCGATGATGCACCGCGCATTGGCGCCCTTGGCCGCGTCGATGGCGATGCCGAGTTCCTCAAGGGAGGTCTGTGTCTCGATGATGATCGCGTCCACGCCCGCCCCGACAAGCGCGGCAGCCTGTTCGGACAGCGCCGAAAGCGCATCCCCCTCGGAGAGCTCACCGTAGGGCTCAAGCAGCTCCCCAAGCGGGCCGATGTCGCCCAGGACGAAGCCCGGGCCCCCGCCGAAGGCCTGGCGGGCGATGCGCGCGCCCGCGCGATTGACCTCCTCCATCTGCCCGTCGTGGCCGTGACGCCCTAGCGCGCGGCGGCTGGCGCCAAACGTGTTGGTGATGAGGCAGTCGGCACCGGCCCCGACATAGCGTTCCTGAATCGCCATCACGCGCTCGGGATGGGTCAGGTTCCAGACTTCGCCGCATGCGCCCTGCTCAAGGCCCGCCAGCATGAGCTGGGTACCCATCGCGCCGTCACATACGAGCCGGCGCGCGCTCACGATCTCATGCAGGGGTTCCGTGTTCATGGAATGGCTGGGCTTGGGATGCGCCTCGCGCGCAAGCATGGGCTTGTAGAGGCCGGTCCCGAGTTTCATCTTGGTGTCGAGGCCGCGATCTTGGCCACCCGAAGCGTCATGAGCAAGGATGCTGCGGGGCAGCCGGTCCGGCGATGTTGCAGCCGATACCCCAAAAGCAATCACCATGAAGGCACTCCGCCGCGCAATCAGAAGCGTTCTCAAGACTCCATCCCTACCCCGTCGCCACTGCTGGCTGCCCTTTGCCTGCGTCGCCGCATTTGCGGGCGGGGCCCTGGCCGAGCCTGCCGGCACCGATGCGCCGTTTCGCATCAGCGAAAATCACCGCTACCTGGTCGATCGCCACGACGTCCCGTTCCTGCTGCAGGGCGATGCCGCCTGGTCCCTGATCGCAAATCTCACCAAGGAAGACGCGGAAGTCTACCTCAAGAACCGCCACGACAAGGGCTTCAACGCGGTCTTGGTCAACCTGATCGAACACAAGTTTGCAAAGAACGCGCCCCGGAATTTTTACGGTGACGCGCCGTTTTCCGGAGCAACCGACCTCTCGGCGCCCAATGAGAAGTACTTCCAGCACGCCGACTGGGTCATCCAAAAGGCGGCCGAGAACGGCCTGGTGGTGCTGCTGGCCCCCGTTTACCTGGGCTTCCCCGACCGTGACGAGGGCTTCTATGACGAGGTCATGGCCAACGGGCCGGAGAAGTGCCTGGCCTACGGACGCTTCCTTGGCCAGCGATACCGGGGCGTTGACAACATCATCTGGGTGATGGGGGGCGATCGCGATCCTGGCCCTGCCCGGGAGAACGTCGACATGGTCGCCTACGGAATCCGGGAGTCCGACCGGCGCCATCTGATGACCGCACACTGCCACAGCGACTCCGCCCCGGCGGAGCAATATCCCGGTTCGTGGCTCGAGGTCAGCACCTCGTACGCCTACGAGATCGTCCACCTTCGCCTTACCTGGGACTACGAGCGAAAGCCGGAGATTCCGCTCTTTCTCATCGAATCCATCTACGAAGGGGAGCACAATTCCTCGGAGCTGCAGATCCGCCGCCAGGCCTATTGGTCCGTGCTCTGCGGCGAATTCGGCCATGTGATGGGCAACCTTCCGATCTGGTCCTTCGACCCAGGCTGGCAGGCCGCATTGGAGTCGCCGGGGTCGACTGCGCTTGTGCGCTGGGGCCGGTTGTTCCGCTCGCGACCGTGGTATGGTCTGGCGCCCGACAAGGACCACAAGATAGTGACCGCGGGCCTCGGGGAATTCTGGGGGCTCGACTACCTAACCGCGGCGGCCACCCCGGACGGAGGCACCGTCATGGCCTACCTGCCGAGCTCCCGCACCATCACGGTAGACCTTTCAAGGCTGGCAAAGGGACACGCCAAGGCCTGGTGGTTCAATCCCCGTACGGGCGACGCCGTGGAGGCCGGCACTTTCGCCACCGAAGGCGCGAAGCAGTTCACCCCGCCCTCGGAGGGCGACTGGGTCATCGTGCTCGATGACGCCTCAAAGCGCCTCCCGGCGCCAGGCTCGTAGCGCAACGCGGCAGGGACGCCTGCGGCGTCGGCACCGCTTTCGGGCTGCGTCCTCGCCAAAGACCCGTCCACGCTCAACGGCATAAAGTCCTAAAGGAAGGAACTCTGGTTCGAGGTGCCGCGCCGGCGCCGGCTCATCCACATCACCCCCGATGTCGAGGCCGCGCTGGCGGAACGCAAGATAAAGCAGGGACTCTGCCTGGTGAGTGCTAAACGGACGCAGTCAAAGGGTGGGGTCTAGCGACAACTCGCAGCGCATCTCTAACACCCTGTGCCAAACGAATCCGTTGTCGAATGCCCCATTCGAAAACGGGTCCATTTTGGAGCGGCACACCCCATTGGCTTTCTTTCCGCATTGTGCGGGTTCGGGCTCTGGATACAGGTGCTCGCAGCACCCGAAATGCGTCAAATCGCTCGGAAATCCCCGATCTTCAATGGAAACAGCGGCCGGCCCAGGCGTTTTGAACTCACGCGCTCGATCTCGAGCGCCACCGTGTAGTTGTGGGTCACAAATCGAAGCATTTCCACGCGGGGAATCGTCAGGCACCGCGTCCCGTGGTTCGCCGTCACGCTTGAATTGGGCGAGCTGTTTTGCATTAGTCCGATTTCCCCGAAGAAATTGCCGGATTCAATCGTCGCCACGGGGTGCCCGTTTCGGGACACCTGAGCATCTCCCTGAAAGATGACAAAGAAGTCCTCAACGACTTGGCCTTCATTCAATATGCCCTTCCCCTGTGCATAGTCAGCGATGCGGGAGAGGCGCGCGAAGCGATCTATCGCCTGGAGGTGCCAGTTCTTGCAGAGCGAGATTCTCCTCAGGAATGGGCGCTTGAGTACCATATCGGCAAGCGTCGCCTGCGAGACCCTCTTGACAATGAGTTCCTCCGCTACCGATCGCTCGAGAGTGAGCAACGTGACCGGAGTCAGCGAACGCAGGCGGTAGTTCGGAAGCCCGGGGTCCGCCAGGTCATGGAGGCCGATCAAGTTCCCTTCGCCTATAACCTGCACTTGCACCGTCCTCCCCGTCTTCAGCTTGCGGCGCAGGCCGACTTTCCCGTTTACGATCAATGAGACATGCGTCGGAACGTCCCCGTCGCCTTGAAGCATCTTCCATGGCCCGTGCCTGGCGACCGTCATTTTCCGAACCAGCTCTAGCCTTTGGGGTGGGAGCATGCCGCTGAAGAGGGGCAGCGCCGAAAGCAACCTCAGGCGGGCGGACTCATCGAGCACTGGGGCATCGCGATTGAACCAGCGCCTCTGCCAGAGACGAATAGCATTGCGCCACAACCTGGCGCGGGACCGTACCCATGTAAAGAGCTCCCATCCTAGATAGCCTGCGCACAGGATCACAAGCGAGCCGCCGGTTCCCACGGCTATGTGGAGGCCATTGGTCCGCCAGAACGCCACGCTCCAGGGCGGCAGATCCGAAAGGCGTCCGATCCAGCAAAGGACGACTAGGGTCCAGACGACACTGTATGCGATCCTGCACCATGTGGTCGGCTGGGAAAGCGTCCGTTTGAGCAGCCGGCCGCGGGCGACGGGCTGCAGATTGGGCGGAAAGATGAATGCATGTTCGGAGTCGCTCGGTTCGCGCATGGCTCCGACATGGAAGAGCGTGGCAAGCCTCGTGCCAAGGATTGGACGCAGGCAAATGACAAGGCCTAGCAGGGGAAAGAACGCCCACTCGGGCCTGTGCCATGAGGCGACGCCTGCGGCGGCCGCCAATGTGGCCGGCATCGCGAGCGCTATTGTGAACTGGTCTGCACGCGGCAGCATCACCACGTCGGACTTGTCCGAGGTGAATCGGGGCGGGGCCTTCGTCCAGCTCCACCTAGGCTGGTAGACTTCGCAGCTCGAGCCGCGTATCATGAAGCAGGCGAGAAGCTCGCCCGCACTGAGCGCTGCGCTGAGAAGCGCTAGCCCGACCAGCGCGTCGGGAACGGACGCCGGAAGCCTGGGCCGGAAGGACAGGACCACGACTAGGCTCGCGAAGAACAGCAGTATGACGGAGCGCGTTAGAGCTCGAGATCGCACCCCCCAACGCCAGTCGTATGCGAGGATGGGCTCGGGCTCAATGCCCGGCTCCAGAAGGATGCTGGCCCTCAACGCCTTAAGGATCAACTCGTAGGTTTCGCCCAAGGGCAGGCACCGTCTGGTGCGGATCGCGTCATCCAGCATCGCCGGAACCGTTTTCGGCTTCTCGAACAGGCACAGGGTCCGCCACTGCTCCGGCGACACGCTCAGGTAGGTCCGCGTTGTTATGTTCTTCAGCACGATGAGACCGTTGACAGGCTCGCTTTGCCTCAGATTCGGAGCGAGGCGCAGCGTCTGCGCCGAAAGTAAAAGGTTGATGTCCATGGCCGGAATCAACCGGGCACGCAACCGCCCGTCGCCTCGCTGACGGCGGCGACCAGCTGTGCGTTCTCGAACGGTTTTGCCAGGAACCTGTGTTCCCGGAGATCATCCGGCCACCACGACACGTCTGTCAGGTGGCCGCTAATGAAAATCACGCAAAGTCCGTCGATTCGGGCGCACATGCTGCGCGCAAGCTCCAGTCCGTCCACGCGTGGCATCATGACATCGCATATGACGACAGCCGGAGGACGGGGCGCGGCATTCAGGATGTCCATGGCGCGCGCTGCACCGTCCGCTGTCCTCACCGCCCAGCCCGTGGCCCGAAGTACATGGTCTATAAGACATAGAAAGGAGACCTCGTCATCGACGACAAGAATCCACGGTGCATCGGGGATTGTTGAGGCGGACTCAATGGGCGCACAGGCCAGCGGGTCTATCTGTACTCGTTCCATTGGAAGACATAACTGCCGGTGTCCGCGGCAAGCAAAATGAACAACTACTTAGTAGCCTAGTAGGGGTCTGCCCCGTTGCTCGTTCTACGTCGCGCATCACAGGCTTCCGAAGCTGGCAGGCCGCGACGCATTGTGCCCCAAAAACGTTCCGTATCAACGACGACGAATCGGGCCTCCATGCGGATATCGAGAAATGGCTGGAGAAACTCGCGCCGGAGAAGCCGCACGACCAGTACGCGCACTATCGGGGCGAGGACAACGCCGACGCCCACCTGAAGCGCACGATCATGGGCCGGGAAATGGTCGTCGCCGTGACGGGAGGCAGGCTCGATTTCGGGCCCCGGGGAACAGGTCTACTACGGGGAATTCGACGGAAAACGCCGGAGGCGCGTCCTGGTCAAGATCATCGGAACGTGAGCTCCTCGGGTGGCGCGGCGTCACCGGCCGTCGGCTTTCTTTGCCCCCTCGCGGTCGCGGAGCGCGGCGTCAAGGCTTGAGCGGGCATCGGCGAGCGCGGGGTTGATCTCGAGGGCGCGGCGAAGGTGCTCGATCCCCTCGTCGTACCGTCCGGACCGCATGAGGACGATGCCGAGGTTCACATGCGCCTCGGCATAGTCGCCGCGCACGGCGAGGGCCCTCTGGAAGCAGTTGATGGCCTCCTGGACACGCCCCTCGCCAAGATAAGCCGCTCCCAGGTTGTTCAGGGCCTTCGCGTTCCTGGGCTTCACATAGAGAGCCATCTGGAAGTTAAGGATCGCCTCCTCCACCCTTCCCTTCTTGAGCAGCGCGTTGCCCAGGTTGTTGTAGGCCTCAGCGAACCGGGGCTTCAAAGCTATCGCGGCGCGGTATTGCAGGATCGACTCGTCAATCCGGCCCTCGTTTCCGAGCACGATGCCGAGCGTGCTCCGGGCCTCCGGCTGGTTCGGGTCCCTCTCGATGGCCTGCCGGCATACGACCTCCGCCTCCTTCAGCCTACCCTGCAGCATCAGCTCGTTCGCGAGGTTGTTGTAGGGCATTGGGCTCTCCGGATTCCGGGCAATCGTCGTTCGCCAAAGGGTCTCCAGTCCTGAGTACATGTTGCATTGCCGCCAGGTCAGCCACCCCAGCCCGGCAAGCACCGCGAAGCATCCCACGTCGGCCGCCCGCCTCGATTGGCCCGCCAGTCTCGCCCGCAGCAGGGCGAATCCGGCTGCGGCGGGCGCTATCGCGCCGATGAGCGCAAGGTGCTCGTAGTGGTCCGCCACGAGGGAATAGCGCATGAAATAGACGTCCGTGAACCCCATCACCGGGACCAGCGACACGCAGAAGTAGCCCCATGCGAACAGCGGCCCCCTTCCCAGCTTGCCTCGCAGCAGCCAGAGCGCGACCGTCAGGAGCAGGGCAGCGCAAAGGGGCAGCCACCAGCGCGGGTCCTCCGCGCGAATCGTCCACATCGGGTAGACAAACGCGAGGTGCAGGGGGACATAGGCCTTGTACAGGTAGAACCAGACGACCGCCCCGGCCCCGAGGAGCCTCTCGCCGGGCCCGGCGGCCCTCGCGATCGCATCCGCCTCGCTCCCGGTGAAACTGAGGTTCACGGCAATCAGCACGGCCGACGCGACGAAGAAGGGGACCATCCGGAGCCCGTCGTCCCGCGTCAGCGGCCTGCGCCAGGCCACGATTCCCAGGAGCACCACCGGCAGCATCGCCACCGATCCCTTTCCAAGCATCGCGAGGACGAAGGCGATCAGGCTGAGCCCCAGCCATGCGTAGGAGGGGCCGGCGCGTCGGTCCTGGGCTCTGCGCAGCTCCTCCGATTTCAGGAAGAGGAGGATGGAAACCTGGTAGAAGAGCATCGCCATCAGGTTCTTTCGCTGGGTGATCCACGCGACCGACTCCGCGTTCACCGGGTGTACGGCAAAGATCGCCGCGGCGAGGAATGCGCCTGGCACGCGCAGCCTCTCGAGAATCCGCCACATCAGCACGGTCTCGCAGGCGTGCAGCAGCAGGTTGGTGACATGGTAGCCAAGCGCGTGGTGACCCCAAAGGCGCCATTCAACCCAGAGCGTGGACGAGGTGACCGGCCAGTAGTCGACAGGCTCACCCGTGAACCAGAAACGGCGCAGTCCGTCCGCGGCCCTTATCAGCGGGTTGTGGGTGAGGAACACGTCGTCGTCCCAGATGAAGCCCGCCCGCCGGACACCGGCGTAAGCTGCGAGAACCGCCGCCACCAGCAGCGCTCCGAGCGCCAGATTGCGGGACTCCCGGACCCTTTCCGGCGCTTCAGGCGCCAAGCCCCCGGGGCCGCCTGGGCGGCCGGATCCGCTCACGGATATAGCCACTGCTCGCGCCACTCGCCGGCCTCGTGCACGCAGATGATCCGTTCATGGCGGCGGAAGGGCTTCTGCCGCCAGAACTCGATGCGGTCGGGCACCACGCGGAAACCCGACCAGAAGGGGGGCCGAGGCACGGCCCCGATGTGAAAGCGCACGGCATACGCCGCGCACGCCTGTTCCAGGTCGTAATACCCCTGCATCGGGCGCGACTGCTTGGAGGCCCATGCGCCGAGCTGGCTGAGCCTCGGCCGGGTTGCAAAATAGGCGTCGGCCTCCGCATCGGCCACGGGTTCGGTTCGCCCGCGCACCCGCACCTGGCGGCCGATCCGGTTCCAGTAGAAGCACAGCTCGGCCTTGGGGTTGGACGCGAGGTTCTCGGCCTTCGGACTCGTCAGGTTCGTGTAGAACACAAACCCCCTCGGGTCGACGTGCTTGAGCAGCACCATCCGCACGGCGGGATTGCCCTGGGTGTCGCTCGTGGCGAGCGCCATCGCGGTCGGCTCGGGCTCGCCGCCTTGGGTGGCTTCTTCGAGCCAGTGGCTGAACTGGGCAATGGGGTCGGTCATTTCTTGGCGCAGTCACCGGCGACGGCCGCCGACTGCGGGGCAGATTCTTGTCAATACCAGGCCCCGGACACCAGCACGGTTTCAGGCCGCTCTTGCGATGCGGCTCCGAACCTAGGGCCTCCGGGCGGATTCCGGCGCGCCTCAGTCACCCAGGCACGTGCTCACCGAGCGCGCCGATTGGATCCACGGATGATCGAGCGGCACGAGCTTCAACTTCCCCGCGACCGACGCCAGCGGCACCGACTGGATGACGTTGCCGCGGGCGGCGACCATGATCCCTTCGGCGCCGTTGGCGATCAGGTCGACGCAGGCCGTTCCCAGGCTCGTGGCCAGGAGCCGGTCGGCAAACGACGGCGTGCCGCCGCGCTGCACGTATCCCAGGATCGTCACGCGGGCCTCGAGTCCCGTCAGCCCCTCCAGCTGCTTGGCGAGCCGCAGCGTGTTGCCGGCATGCTCGGACTCAAGCTCGGCAAGCCTCAGCTTGGCGTACTCCTTCTCCTCCAGCGTGCGCGCCGCGGCCCTGCGGCGTTCCGCCGTCACGAACGAGGCGGCGTCCTCAAGGGACTTGGCACCCTCCGCCACCGCCACAATGCTGAAGTTCGTGCCGACCTTGGAGCGCTTGCGAATGGCCGCCGCGATCTTCTCAAGGTCGTAGGGAATCTCGGGGATCAGGATGACGTCGGCTCCCCCCGCAAGCCCGGCCCCGAGCGTCAGCCACCCGGCCCTGTGCCCCATGATCTCGGCGATGATGATGCGGTGATGGCTGTGCGCCGTGCTGTGCAGCCGGTCGATGGCCTCGGTCGCTATGCCGAGGGCCGTGTTGTAGCCGATGGTCGCGTCCGTGAGGGCCACGTCGTTGTCGATCGTCTTCGGCAGGGTCACGATCCTCAGCCCGAGCTCCGCCAGGCGCATCGAATTCTTGTGGGTGCCGCCGCCGCCGATGCAGACAAGCGCGTCGAGCTTGTGCGCCTTGTAGTTGCGCACGATGGCCTTTGTCATGTCGCGCTCCTTGCCGTCGATCATCATGCGGTGCGGCTTGTCCCGGCCGGTGCCCAGGACGGTCCCGCCGACCGTCAGGATGCCGCTCAGGTTGTCCTTGCCCAATTGCTCAAACGTGTCTTGGGCGAGGCCGAGGAAGCCGTCGCGAAACCCGAAGATCTCCCATCCGTACTTGCCTATCGCGGCCTTTCCGACCGCGCGGATCGCGGCGTTGAGGCCTGGGCTGTCGCCGCCGGCGGTTAGGATGCCGATGCGTTTGATCTGTTTCTTCACGGGCGCGGGGGGTTGGAGATGAAGTCTAGGGAGCGCGCGGCGGTTGATCAATCACCGAGCGTCGGAAAATGCACCCGTGCGGTGCGGCCCCCGCATTCCACCGCCCGGCGGTCCGGAGGGCCGACGGGCGTGGCGCCGACCGGCCGTCACCTAGGACGCGAGCGGGTCCGTCGCCTGCGCCGGCCAGGCCCAAACGCATCCATACCCAACGGGAGCCGCCCGACTGCCGGCGCACTCCGGCGCAACCCCTTAATTCGAGTGGTTGAGGAGCTTCTTCTTCTCCGCCTGAAACTCCTCGTCGGTGAGGATCCCCTTCTTTCGAAGGTCGTCGAGCTTCACGAGCTCGGTGTAGAGATCGTCGGTGGTCAGGTGCCTTTCCACCGGCGCCACGGGCGCCGCAATGTACACGGGGCCCGCGGGCGCGGGCTGAGGCGCCGCAGCGTACACGGGCCCGCCGGCAGCAGGCGCGGGCTGAGGCGCCGCCGTGAGCTCCGGGTCGCCCGGACTCAGCGCCTTGAAGGTGATCGTCGCGTGGGCGTAGCCCATGCCGAAGATGGGCACCTTGTCCTTCATGGAAATCACCCTGAGCTCCTTTCCGTGCTCCGCGCAGTAGCTGGCGGCGGCCTCATTGGCCTCGGTTCTCAGCTTGTCGACGTCCCGATGCAGGGCGTTCTTGGCCTCAACCTTGATCGAGTAGGTGTTGTTTCCCAACGAGACCGCATCCTCGACGTTGTCATGCGACGAGGCATATCCGGTCAACGCGACGCATAAACAGGATGCAGAGAGCAGCTTGCCAAGGGTTCTGGAGTTCACACCGGAAACCTCACGTCTCTTTTCGCACAGGTCAATCCTTCGCTGTGACAAACACTCCGTCATGGCCACCCGGGGCGTCCCTTCCGCAGGCCGCGGGTTGCGGGCATCCTACCGTTGGACCGCCGGCTTCCTTGCAATCTTCCGCGGGCCCGTGCAAAAGCTCACGGGTCCCTATCCGTAATCCCCTGAACCCCACGCCCATGAAGTGTACCATGGCCCTGCTGCTGGCCTTCTCGTCCTGCCTCGTGTCGTCGGCCGCCCCGGATGCTCGGCCGGAGCCGGCGCCGCCCGCGGTCCCGCTTTCCGCCCAGCAGCGCGACTTCATGACGTGGCGCTTCGGGATGTTCCTCCATTTCAACCTGGCCACCTTCGCGGACACGGACTGGGCCGGCGGCTACGAGGACCCGAACCTGTTCAACCCGGCGAAACTTGACTGCGGGCAATGGGCGGATTCCGCCAAGGCCGCGGGCATGACCTATCTCGTCCTCACGGTGAAGCACACCGAGGGCATTGCGCTCTACCCGAGCGCGGTGACCCCGCGCAACATCACCATGTTCAAGAACTTCATGGGCGGAAAAGGGGACATCGTGCGCGACTTCGTGGGCGCGTGCCGCTCACGCGGCCTCCATGTCGGGTTGTACTACTGCTTTCCCGGCGACTATTCGGACGAGGCCCACAAGAACGCGCCGCCGCCCGGCCAGCCGAACCTCCACGGCCTGCCTCCCGAGGCCGCGGGCGACTACGTCGGCTTCATGAAGCGCCAGCTTGCCGAGATCCTCACGAGCTACGGGCCAATCGACCTCCTGTGGGTGGACCAATACGGAAACAAGTACACCGGGGAGCGGTGGCCGGAGATCCTGGCGTACATCCGGTCGCTTCAGCCCCGCTGCATCGTGGTGGCCAACAATGCCCATGAGCTGCGCGACTCGGACGTGCTGAGCTACGAGTATCCCTGGAAATCCGACCTGCCGCCGCAGGGCAACACGCTCCCCGCGGAGGTGTGCGACACGATACAGACCGGCGCCCGATGGTTCTGGCGCGAGGTGCGGCAGCCCTCGGACCTGCAGTCCGCCGCGGAAATTGCGGCAAAGGCCGTGGAGTGCAACGAGCGCAATGCCAACTACCTTCTCGACGTCCCTCCGGATCCCAGCGGGCTGATTTCCGGGCCCCAGCTGGCACGGCTGCGGGAGGTCGGCGCGCTGCTGCACGCCACGAGAACCGCGAGCCCATCAACGCCTTAGAATCGGGCCGGCACGCGCCATCCCTCCCGCGCGGGTTTGGCAATCTCAGGGTGATGCGCCACCTGGATGCGTCCAAGGCGCAGGGCCGGGCGTATAAGTTGGCACAGACACCCGCATCAAGGACACCGCCGTGTTAGACTCCACTACCGGAACCTCCGCTCTGAATTTGCCGTCAATCCTGTTACGTTCCCACTATCGCCTCCTTCGGACAGATCGATGAGCCTAAACCCAGCGCCCCCCATGAAAACGATCCCATGGCCCTCCCTGAGCCTCGCAGCCCTTCTGGCGGCGGGATTCAGCCCCCAACTTCACGCCAACCTGTTCACGGACAACTTTGAGGCGACGGTCGTGGCGGAAAGGGCGAAGGATGCGCCGCCCCAACCGAAGGGACCGGTGCCGTACGTGGCGTTTGATGGCGGCTACATCGAGGCGGGGGACGCCATCGCCGGCGATACGCCCCCGTCCGCCGACCAGGTCCGCCAGGAGCTGCGCACGGCGCTCGAGGCACAGGGTTACCAGGCGGCCCTGGGCACCCCCTCGCTGGTGCTCACCTACCACTGGGGTGTCCTGCGCCCGGACCGTGAGCAGATTCGGGTGCCCTTTGGCATCAAGACCAACCTAAGGGCGCGGATCGCGCTCATCAGCACCGAGCTGCTTCGGGCCGAGGCGGAGAACTTCATTCTGGGCCGGGAGAAGGGCACCAACGTCGACATGAACGCCTCGTCGCCGACGCTGCTCACGGGACCCGTGCAAACGGTCCTTCAGAATGCGAAATTCGCGCGCATCTTCATTGTCGTCTCGGCCTACGACTACCCGGCGCTCGCGGAGCGCCACGAGGCCAAGCTCGTGTGGAGGGCCAAACTGAGTGCCCAGGAATCCAGCGGCGAGATGATCGAGGTGATCCCGCCCTTGATCGCTACCGGCGGCCCGTTCTTCGGGGCGAACCTCCCGGAGGTGCGCATCCTGAAGACAACCCTCTCCAAAGCCCCGGCCGTCACCGGCGCAGACACGGCCAACACACAACCCTCGCCGGGATCCTACAACCTGGACGACGCGTTCATCCAGGGGCTCCTGAAAAGGGAGCGCACCAAGGTCTCGGGAGTGAACGACTGAGGAGCGGCGAGCCACCCGCTCCGCTTTGGGGCGCCGCTTCGCGAGTGGCGTCTACATTGCCAGTTGATTGAGGTTCACCGCGGCGGTGCCCTCGACCGGCTTGCCGAGTTCGAGCGCCGGCTTGAAGCGGATGCTCCTGACGACCGACTCGAGGTAGGCGTCGGCAATCCTCTTCGTGCAGGCCGTGTCAGCGTAAGGTTCGTCAGCCAAGCCGTCCTTCGAGACCCTGACATAGAATGTGCTGGCGTAACTCCCGTTCGCGAGACGCGCGGGCAGATCCGCGGGGAACCTGCCCATTGCGGCCACCGCGGGAAGCGTCTCGCCCTTGTGGGCGCCGAGGTACTCCATCTTGACGTACTCGAAGGCCTCGTCGCGGGTCAGCTCGACGCGCTTGGACGAGACGTTGGTCGCCACCTCCACACCCTGGTTGTAGACGTGGAGCTGGAAGTCGATCAGGTCGAAGTTGAAGGGAAGCCCTCCCTCGACGAAATGCACCTTCACGGGCCGGGAGTCTATAGGGTCAATCGACTTTGCATATACAAGGTTTTGAACGGTCCCCTCCTTGGTGCCGGCCGGGTGAAATCTCGTCATTGTGACGACATAGGGGCTGCGCAGCGGTCGCGCCGACGAGATCTCGAACTCCACCTCCACGCCGTCGTATCCCTGCGACCGCGCCTCGCGCCCTCCCATCGAATAGTCAGATCCGACCCCGCCGGCCGCAGAATTCACGCCCTGCTGCGCTGACTGCAGCGCCTTGGAGATGTTCGGCGCGGTCTGGCCGGGCCCCGGGGCGCCGGGACCGCCCGCAGACGGGTATTTTGCGCTAATCTGTGCCGCCGCTATCGTGCCATTTTGGATCGCGATCGCCTGGTTCAGGGCGGCGTGGAAATCCGCGTTCTGGACCGCCGTCTGCGCCAGCGACCTCGTCCTTAGGACCTCCGGGTCATTGGCCTCCGTATAGCCGCGCACGCTCCTTAGGTCCGCAATGGTGGCGGAGGTCTCCGTGAGCTTAAGCGCGGGAGTGATTCTGATGTTGAGGGGCCCGCCCTTCGTGGAAACGACCTTTTGCTGGCCTCCCCTCTGGATCACCCACGCGCTGCCGACCACATCCTTCACGGCAAAGAGCTCCTTCTCCTGGCCGACGGAGATGTCGGCGCCCATGAAGAGCGTGTGGGTCTTCGCGGATTCAACGGTGCCTTTGTCGATGAACACAGCCTTGCCGGCCTGCGCGCCGGCGGAGAGGGGAACCGCGCCGGCTACGAGGGCGAGAGCCGGGAGGAACGACCTTCCAAGCGATGATTTCGCTGAAGAACAAGTTCTTTGGGATGTCTTCATGGGTTTGTCTGGCCATCCCTGACGACCAGTGATTTCACGCGGACCAGGAAATCCTCGACCGCATCAGTCTTTTCGATGCTGAGTGCCTTCTCGAGGTATTCGGCGCTCTTGGCGTAGTGCCGGTTCTTGAGCTCGATGTTGGCCAGCTCGAGGCTGGCGATATAGGCACTGCTGGCGACTCTGTAGGCCGCCTCGAACGCGAGGGTCGCCCTCGGGACGTCGTCGTCGGAGGCGTAGGCCCGGCCCAGGCTGACGAGGGCCTTGCCGTCCAGGGGATTTATCTTCAGCAGCTGCTCCAGCTCGCCGCGGGCCTCCGGCCACTTCCTTTGCGCGGTGTATAGGTCCGCCCGGGTCTGGAGCAATGCCACGCTTGCGGCATCACCCCCCGTTGCGCCGAACTTTTCCAGCACGCGCTCGGCATCTTGCAGCCTTCCGGCATAGATCAGGACCTGGGCATAATGGAGCAGCTTCGGCCCGCCCATCTCCGGCGAGGCGACGAACACCTTGCGGTAGATCTCCGCCGCCTCGGGAACCAGGTTCTGCTCCGCGTAGAGGTCCCCGAGGATCGTAAGCTCCTCGATGGTGGCGACGCCGGTCCCCGACGCGGTCTCAAGCAGCACGGTCGCCTCCACTTTGCGGTTCTCGGCGAGCAGGATGTTCGCATAGGCAAGCCAGTACCTCGCGTCGCTCGGCCGCTCCTTGATGAGATTCTTCACCAGAGATTCGGCGCGGGTGAACTGCTTTCCGTCGATGCAGATCCCAAGGAGCCCCTCCTTCCAGTCCACATTGGCGGGGTCTCCGCTGAGGGCCTGCATGTACGCCATCTCCGCCGAGACGAGGTCCCCTTCCTTCTGGAGGCTGTAACCGAGGAGCCCGAACGTCGTGGAGTCGCGGTCACCGAGCACCACGGCCCTTGAGAAGCAGGGCACCGCCTCTGCGTACCGTGCGTTCGAGTAATAGAGGATCCCCAGGTTCACCCACGCTCTAAGGAACGTCGGGTACCGCTTCACCGAGCTCCGGTAGTTGGCCTCCGCCTTGTCGTTGTCCCCCGCGGCGTAGTAGGCGTTGCCAAGGATGAACTGGAACGCCGGGCTGGGCACCTCCTTGTCCGAGCTCATCGCCTCAAGCAGCTTCACGGCGAAGGACGGATTGGACGCGAGCATCGTCACGACCTTTTGGTAGAGGGCGTACTCCTCCTCCGTCATCTCCGGCTCCCGCTCCTTGAGGAACGAGTTCGACTCGTTGATGATGCGCTTTGGGTCGAGCTTGGGCTCGGAGGCCGATGCGGGACCAAGGAGCGCGGCAGCGAGCGAGAAAAGGAGGAGCGTCTTTGAGGTTTTCATTGCCTAAATTGTGAAGGGCGAGCCGCTCGTCCATTTGTACCACACGAGCTGCTGCACCATGCAGCGCACCTTCTTGCCCTTCCGGATCGCCGGGCTGAACTGCCACTCGTCCCGGACGCAGGCGAGGACGATGGCGTCAAACTTCGCGTTGCCAGAGGGCCTCATCACGCGGATGCTCGTCACGGCCCCCTCGGTGTCGATGACCAGGAGCAGCGTCACGCGAAGGGATTGCACGTCTTCGCGGACGCGGCTTGAGACCCGCGCGACCGTCTTGACCACCGCCAGGGGGGGCTGGTCCACCTCGCTCTGCTGGTAGATGTGCTGAAACTCGCCCGCGTTGCCGTTCTTCGGCCTCAGGTCGGACATGAGCTGGCCAAATTGGATCGTTGCGCGGGGCGGCAGATCGGCCGGCGGCATCAGCTTGCTCAGGTCCGGGGGAACCACCGCCAGCTTCACGGGACTGTCGGACGCCCCGATGTCGATTCCCGTCAGGGGAACGACGTCAATCGGCTCGGAGCGGTCGTCGGGCCTCGGCGGCGGGGGCTCGGAGACGGCGGCAACCGCCCGGAGGTCCTCGATTTCCACAGGCATCTCGGCCGGCTTCACCATCTCGAAGTGCGCGATCCCCATGAAGAGGACGAACGTGAGGCCGGCCCCCAGCGACAGGTAGAGGCCCTCGTCGGCAAGCTGCCCGGTGCGGCTCCTGAACCTGGGGATGGATGCGGACTCGACCATCGGGAGGACGTCAGGGCTTTTCCAGGTGGGTCGTGGCAAACTCCACGTGCTGGATCCCGGAGCGCTTCGCCTCCGAATACACGGCTGCGAATATTCCCAGGTTCGAGGACCGGTCCCCGCGGATGATCAGCGTCGGGACGCGCCCGATGGCCGCCTGCTTGACCACAGCGGCGACCTGGTCCGTGCGGATTTCCTGGCCATCGAAGTAGATGCGGTTGTCCGCCGTGATCGCGATGAGGAGTGCGTTCTGGTCGCCGCTCAGCGAGCCGCTGACATCCGGCTTCTCGACCTCGACGCCGGGGTCGTTGATGAACGCGCTGCTGATCATCAGGAAGATGACGAGCACCATGATGCA
>CAZSEH010000034.1:14952-33924 GCA_964605835.1 uncultured Opitutaceae bacterium | reverse complement strand
TTCTTCTCGATCAATTTCCCCTGCGAGGCCACGCCGAACTGGTTCATGTCGTAGCCGCCCAGCATCGTCGAGGAATCGGAATTCTGGCCGCCGGTATTCGAATACACCTGCGTGTCGAGCATGAGTATCTTCACGTTAGGCCGGTTCTGAAGAACGACCTTGGAAACGTTCTGGAACCCGATGTCGCCGAGGGCGCCGTCGCCGCCGATGACCCAGACCTTGGGCAATTCACGGATCTCCTGCTCGGTCATCAAAGCGTCGTCCAGGTGGGTGAGCGTGAAGTACTCCGCCTCGCTTGCCACGGACCCGGTTCGGTCGAGCAGGGCGTCGGCGAGGCGCTCCGGGACGACGGACCTGCGCACGTGGGTCAAGATGACGGACTCGGCCATCAGCCAGGAGATCGTGGCGCCATCCTGGAAAAGGGAATTCATCCAGGGGTAAAGGTGCGGGTTCGAAGGGGGCGTCGAGCCGTAGACCGTGTTGCAGCCGGTGCTGGCGCCCATCATCATGACCGACATCCCGTTTGCCCGCCGGCCGTCGACGGATTGAAGGTCCTTGTGGTTGAACGCGTCCTGCTCGATGACCGCGGCAAGCCCTTCGATCAGGTGCTCATCGGTGATCGCGCCTCGCTCCAGCTCGTAGTCGGCGATGCGCTTCGAGGTGTCGGCGGCGCTTTCTCCGCCGAGTCCGATGATCGCGTGGGCGAAAGTCCGGCGGAACAGGGCATACTCGGCCTCGCTGCGGGCCTTGAGGGCCGCAAGCTTGGAAATTCCCTCGGCCTTGAGCCTGGCGGCCTTGCCCCTGAGGCGGTCGGCCTTCCGGTGATAGATCGGCCGCATGTAGGCCTCGGTCACGCTGGCGACCCCGCGCAGGATGCTCTTCTCGCCGCAGCCGGCGCAGGCGCCGTCGCCTGAGACCAGAGCCTCGTAGTTGCGGCGGACCATCAGATGGTTGCGCAGCGCCGCCTCGCGCGATCCGGCGGCGTCCTGATCGTTGTAAAGCCCGAGGTACTTCTGCGGCGTGTCGGGCAGCAGGCGCGAGAAAGTCTGCGCCGTCGTCAGTTCGGCGTTCAGCTGCTCGGTCTCGCGGGTCATCCTGAGGGCATCGTGGTCGCCGCAGACCTGGACGCATTCGCCGCAGCCCTTGCACAGGTCGCTCACAAAGATCGAGAACAGCCCTCCGGCCCCGGGGGTCTTCTGCTCGAGCGAGCGGAAGATCGCGGGGACATTTCCGTAGGCCAGGGGCAGCCGGTCGATGATCGCGATGAATTCGTCCCTGGCCTTGGCCGAAATGTCCGCCAGGGCGGCAACCTCCTCCCGGATGATGTCCTTGAACGGCAGCTTCGTGCGGGCCTTCACGGACTCGTTCATCCGCGTTCGGGCGCGCTGTTCGAGCCCGGCCAGGGCCGCTCCGAATTTCAGGCGCTCCTGGCGATCGGAGACATAGTTGTTTACGGCGGTCTTTAGAACCGTTGCGACTTCCTGGGCCGTGTTCGGCAGCGCGGTGTCCGGGCAGGCCGTGATGCAATCCATGCACTGGGTGCAGTTCTCGGCGATGTAAACCGGGGTTTCGCGGCGGGCGACGTACTTTGATGTCGTGGCGCCGGTGCCCGGGGCCATGACGCCGAGGGAGGCGAGGGCTCCCGCCGGCTGGTGGTAGCCAAGGCCGCTTCGGAATTCGGAATCGAACTTGGCGAGCGTCTGGAACGGCGCCCGCGCCGGCTGTGCCGCGGGCATGGGAATGCCGGCGGTGGTAGCGTCGCATCCCGCCGTCGGGATGAGGGCGTGGTCGCCGAGAGGCTGCAGGGCGGGATTGCGCATCGACGAACGGTCGGGATCATTGGCGCTGCCGATCTTTATCTCCTGCACGCGCCCGAAGCCCTCGGTCATGACGGTCATGTTCGAGGCGACGACGGATTCGCCGAAGCGGCCGAACTTCTTCTCATACTGCTTGTGGACGACCTTGTGAAACTGCTCCTCGGAAATGCCGAAATTCTGGAGGAACGGCGAGACGCGGAAGAAGGCGCCCAGGAATGAGTTGCCCTGCATGCGAAGCTGCAGTTCGGGCTGGTCGGTCGCCTTGCGGGCGATGTCGAAGCCGGGCAGGATGAAGACCCGGATGGCGTTGTCCTTGACGAAGTCGCGGTAACGCGCCGGGATTCGCTGCCAGGCGACTTCGGGCGAATCGCTCGATTCCCAGACAAGCGAACCCCCTTTCTTCAGACCCTCGAGAGGGTTCGTATGGGTGAATGCCTTCGGGTCGCAGCAAAGGACGACGTCGACGTGGTTGAGCTCGCAGTTCACCTTGATCCGCTGGGGAGCGACCGTGAGGTAATAATTGGTCGGCGCGCCCTTTTTTTCGGAGCCGTACTTCGGGTTCGCCATCACGTGGATCTTTTCCACGAGCTGCCCGTCGGGTTCGTAGGTCGGGTGGGACTCCGAGATGAATTTTCCAAAGTCCCCGATGATCGAGCCGAGATTCTTTCCCGTCGTTATCATGCCCCAGCCGCCGATCGAGTGGAAGCGGACGGCGATCGCCTTCTCCGGAAGGAGCGAGGGGGTGTCCTTGCTGATGACGGCGTACGGGTGGTCGACGCCGAGGACGAAGAACGTTTCGCCGTCGGCCGCGCTGCGCCCGTCCGTGCGCTTGGTCTGCCCGGCCGAGAATTCGAAGGCCCCGAGCGTGTGCTCCGGCCTGAAATCGCGGGAACCGATGCCGTAGGCCCCGCGGAAAAGGCGCGGTGTCTCGGCGGGCGAAAGGGAGGGAAGGGCGCCGCCGAAATGGCTAGCCTCGTTCGCCTTGCCCAGGGCGACCCGTATGTCGCGGGCCAGAGGGTTGTCGCCGGCCATGCCCTCGTCCGTGCGCTCGAGAATGATGACGTTTTTCTTTCCCCGAAGGGCGTTGATGACGGCCGCCTCGGGGAAGGGCCTGATAACGTTGATGTGGATCGAACCGACCCGGGCATTGCGCTGCTCGCGGAGGTAGTCGCACGCGGCCTCGATGTTTTCCGCGGCGCATCCGAGCGAAACGAACACCGTTTCGGCGTCCTCGGTCCTGTATTCGGAAATGAGCCCGTAAACGCGGCCCGTGAGGCGTCCGAACTCGGCATAGGCGTGCTCCAGGAAACCGAGGATCGGCTCGTTGAAATTGTTCCGGCGGGCGACCACGCCATTCATGTGGTGCTCCTGGTTCTCGACGGGTCCGAGAAGGACGGGGTTCTTGAGGTCGATCATCCGCGGCACCCGGCGCCTGCGCGGTCCGAAAAGTTCGACCTGCGCCGGCGTGGGGCAGTCGATCTGCTCGTCGGGAGCCCCCAGGAACTCCCGGAGAAGGTCGGCCTCGGGCGCAAGGTAGGTGCGCTCCGAGTGGGTGGTTAGCATTCCGTCCTGGATGTTCATCCCGGGGTTCAGGGACAGTTCGTTGACCTTCCTTAGGATGATCGCCTGATCGGCGGCCTGCTGCGCGTCCTTGGCGACAAGCATGGTCCATCCGGTATCCAGGGCCGCGTCGAAGTCGTCATGGCCGCAATGGACGTTGAGGGCCTGCTTGGTGAGCGCGCGCGCGCCGACTTCGAGCACCATCGTCGAGAACTTCCCCGGCGCGTGGTAGTACTGCTCCATCGCGTAAACGATTCCCTGCCCGGAGGTGAAGTTGACCGTCCGCCGGCCGGTGACCGCGAAGGCGGTTGCGCCGCCCTGGGCGGCGTGCTCCCCCTCGGTTTCCACGGCAATCTTCTGGCGCCCCCAGACATTCAGTTCTCCTTGCGCGAAAGATTGTTGGTAAAGTTCTCCGCCTTCGGTTGAGGGCGTTATTGGATAGAAGACGCCACCCTCCGTGATTCGGGTCTCCACATACTGGGCGACAAGCTGGTTGCCATTGCACGTGACGCGGATGCCGGGATACCTGGGCATGGCGCAAGAAGGGGCTGTTTTCGCTGCGGGTTTCAGCGCGGCGGGAACGGATTGGCTCATTAAGGGAAAGGGATGCGGATTCCGGGACGGGGCGAGCGGTTGACAGAGAATTGTGGTCGATTTGCGACAGGATTAGGACGCCTTACATTGGTTGAAAGTAGAAGAATCCCACAGAATGCAAGCATCCGCCGTTCCAGCGAGACAGGCGCCCGGTGGCGGTGCCGGGGGCTCCCGTGGCGGTCAGAGGCTATTTATGGCTGACGTCAGCACGTCGCAGGCCTGGTCGATTGTCGATCCGGCGTGGGCCGTGCTTAGAAAGCCGGCTTCAAACGCGCTGGGCGCCAGATAGACGCCGCGATCGAGGCAGGCATGGAAAAACCGCCGGTACACCGCCGAATCCGAGGAAACGGCAGAATCGTAATCCCTTACTGGATATGGGTTAAAAAAGATAGAAAACATGGATCCGACCTGCGGCACCTGGACTGGGATTCCCCGGGCACGGGCGGCCGCCAGGACGGCATCCCTCAATTGGGATCCCAGCCTTTCGAGACGGAGGTAGGGGTCGGTCTCCTCGAGGAGCCGCAGCGAGGCGATTCCCGCAGCCAGGGCGAGCGGATTGCCGCTCAGGGTGCCCGCCTGGTAAACCGGCCCGAGCGGAGCGACAAGGTCCATAATCTCGGCCCGTCCGCCAAAAGCGCCAACAGGAAGGCCGCCCCCGATGATCTTCCCCAGGGTGGTCAGGTCCGGGCTAATGCCCTCAAGCTCCTGAACCCCGCCTTTTGCGAGGCGAAACCCGGTCATCACTTCGTCGAAAATCAACACGGCGCCCTCCCGCGTGCAGGCTTCCCTGAGGTGCCTGAGGAAACCGGGTTCCGCCTTGATGAAGCCCAGATTGCCGATGTACGGCTCGACGATGATCCCGGCGATCTTTCCCGGGTTCGCCGCAAAGACCGCGTCCACCGCGGCGGCATCGTTGTAGGGGATGATGATCGTCTCCTGGGCAAAGGCGGCGGGCACGCCTGCGCTGTCGGGGTATCCGTGGGTGAGGGCGCCCGATCCGGCCTTGATGAGAAGCGAGTCGGAATGACCGTGGTAGCAGCCGGAAAACTTGACGATCTTGTCCCTGTGGGTGAAGCCGCGGGCGAGCCTGACCGCCGACATCGTCGCCTCCGTGCCGCTGTTGCACATGCGCACCTTCCTTATCGACGGCACGAAACGCACGATCAGCTCGGCCATCTCGACCTCGTAGGGATTGGGCGTGCCAAAGCTCGTTCCGTTCTCCAGAGCCAGCAGGATCGCCTCCTTGATTCGCGGATGGTTGTGGCCGTGGATCGCCGGTCCCCACGTGCAGACGAAATCGATGAGCTCGCGATCGTCCGCCGTGATGAGCGTCGCCCCGCGGGCCGCCTTGACGAAGAACGGCGCGCCCCCGACGGACCTGAAGGCGCGGACCGGGGAATTGACGCCGCCCGGTATGAGTTCCAGCGCGCGTGCGAACAGTTGTTCCGATTGGGTCATGGAAGCCTTGGGCTAGCTTACGTATTTCTGCACGATCGGAATCCTGCGCCCGACGCCGAAGGCGAGCGGCGTGATCTTGAGGCCGGGGGCGGCCTGCTTTCGCTTGTATTCGTTCAGGTCGACCCTGCGGACGACGTCATTGACGACGCTCTGCGCGAAACCCCGCCCGATCAGGTCGCTGCGGGACAGGCCCTCCTCGACGTACCCCTTGAGGATCGCATCGAGGAGCGGGTAGGGCGGCAGGGTGTCCTGGTCTGTCTGTCCGGGACTGAGTTCAGCGCTCGGCGCCTTGTCGATCGTCGATTGGGGAATCGGCGGCCTGCGGCCGGCCTTTCGGGCATCGGCGTTGATCCAGTTGGCGAGCGCGTAGACCTGCGTCTTGAAAAGGTCCGAGATGATGGCGAGGCCTCCGCACATGTCGCCGTACAGGGTGCAGTACCCGACGGCCAGCTCGCTCTTGTTGCCGGTCGTCAGCAGCAGCGCACCGAACTTGTTTGAAAGCGCCATCATGAGCACGCCGCGGATTCGCGCCTGGATGTTCTCCTCGGCCACATCCGGCTTCGTCCCGGCAAACAGGGGGGCCAGCGCAGTCTCGAACGAGGCGAAGACCTCCGAGATCGGGATCACGACGAACGGAAGCCCGAGGATTTCGGCGAGGGCCTTGGCGTCGTCCTTGGAATGGGGGGAGGAGATGGGGGAGGGAAGCGACACGGCCGTCACATTTTTCGGCCCGAGGGCGGCCGCGGCGATGACGCCGACGACGGCCGAATCGATTCCCCCGGAGAGCGCGATAAGCGCGCGGCTGAAGCCGCTTTTTTGCGCGTAGTCGCGAAGCCCCATCGTCAGCGCCGCGAAAATGTCGGCAAGGTTTGATTGCTCGAAGGAGGTGGCCACCTCGCGAACCTGCTTTGCGGCCTCCTCGGGATTGAGGTTGGTTTCGACGACGCGGATGTCCTCGGCAAAGGCGGCTAGGCCGGTGACGACGTGCCCGGAGGCGTCGCTGACCAGGGATCGCCCGTCAAAGATGAGCTCGTCGTTCCCGCCGACGGCATTGACGTAGGCGACCGGGCAGCCGAGCTCGAAGGCCGCGTCGGTAACGAGCGTCCTGCGCACGCCGCCCTTCTCGTTGTGCCAGGGGCTGGCCGAGATGTTCACCATGAGGTCGCACCGCTCCCCGGCGAGCTGCTTGATCGGATCGAGCCCGTGATAGAGCCTCCGCGTGTTGATCATCGGGTGGGTCCAGATGTCCTCGCAGATCGTGATTCCGATCCGGCGCTTCCCGTGGGTTATTACCGTGGGCTTGGCCACCGGCTCGAAATACCGGTCCTCGTCGAAGACGTCATAGGTCGGCAGGAGGCACTTGTGCGCGGCCGAGGCGACCTTGCCAGCGCAGCAGAATGCGGCGGTGTTGTAAAACGGCCGGCCTTCGCCCGAGGAATTCGCCTCGACCGTGCCCACAATCGCGGGGATTTCGCCGATTGCCGACGCGATCTGCCGCAGGGAGTCCTCGACATCCGGCACAAACCGGCGCTTGAACAGCAGGTCGCGCGGCGGGTATCCGCATACGACCAGCTCCGGAAAAATCACAAGTTCGGCGCCCTGTGCGACCAGGGAGCCGTACGCCTCGATAATTTTCCGGCGGTTGCCGGCGAGGTCTCCGACGATTGTATTTATCTGGGCAAGGCCTAGGCGCATGGAGGCTGCAAATGAGGACGAGTATCCGGCGCCAAGCAAGCTTGCAACACCGGCGCCCGTGCGCGTTAATGGAGGGTTTACGATGGAACCGGTGATTTCTCTAGTCCTCGCGTCAGCCTCCCCGCGCAGGCGCGAACTGCTGTCCAGACTTGGGGTGCCTTTTGAGGTGATTGCGGCCGAGGTGACGGAGTTTGAGGAGCCAACCGCCGACCCCCGGATGATGGTCCTTCACAATGCGGCATTGAAGGCGGCGTGGGTCGCCCTTCGCCGGCCGGGATCCGTCGTATTGGGCGCGGACACGACCGTTTTCATCGATGGAACCGTGCTAAACAAGCCAAAGGACCATGGCGAGGCGCGGCGGATGCTGAGGCAGCTGGCGGGGCGCACCCACACCGTTTTCACGGGCGTGGCCGTGCGGCGCGCCGCCGACGGGCTCGAGCGAGAGATCGGAATAACGAGCGAAGTCACCTTCAAGGCCCTGAACGACGCCGAGATCGACCTGTACATCAGCAAGGTCGAGACCCTGGACAAGGCCGGGGCGTACTCCGTGCAGGACCACACCGACCTCATTATCGCGAGTTACAAAGGCTCGTTTACCAACATAATGGGCCTTCCGCTCGAAGAAACGAAACAAATTTTGACCGAATGCGGTCTGCGGGTGTAGGTAACCGCTTCAAACCTTAGATGACTCCCACGCTAGAGCCGTTTCACTCCCAGGCCGACCTGGGGGAGGCGCCGCACCACGCGCTGCCGTGGCTTGCCGACGAATCGGACCGGAGGTCCGTGCAGATCGGACTCATTGGGACCATCCTGATCCACATCTTCCTGCTGTTTTTGGCGCCAAAGTTCGTCAATTTTGCGGGAGTCAACCACGTTGCTACCGCGCGGCCGCGGCCCAAGGACCGGAACATCGAGCTGCCGCTCGACATGTTCGTCCCGAAGCCGGCAGCGCCCAAGCAGTTGCCGAGATTCGTGGAAGCGAATCCGAACGCGCCGGAGAACATTCCGGACAAGACCAACAACATAAGCGACCGCAACCAGCAGGTCGCCCAGGAAAAACCGACTCCGAACGGCAAGAACGACATGCCGGCCCTCGAGGGCAGAAAGGACATCCAATCGACCCAGGTTGTGACCGGGCAGCTGGTCCAGCCCGATCGGACCGTCCCGGCGCCGCCGCAGGCGACCGCCCCGCCAAAACCTCCCTCGCCCGCCGCGGCGCGCCGCGAGCAAAATCCGTACTCCGGATTTGACAAGCAGCAGGGCAGCGATGCGCGCGGCTATGCGTCGAACCTGGCCAAGGACTCCGCAAATCCCACTTCGGTGCCGCAAAGGGTGGAAGGCGCAAAGGATGCGCCCATGGCCGACAACGGAAGCGCATTTTCTCCGCAGATAGATCCGAGGCATCCGCAGCCGCGCAAGAACCTCGAACAGCACGTGCGGCCGGCGATATTCGCCGAGAACAAGATCGGCACATCGAACATCGGACTGACCGCCGTGGATTCGCGCTGGAGCAATTACGGCGTCTACCTTCAGCGGCTCATCGAATCGGTCCAGATCCAATGGGAGCGGATCCTGAGCGAGAGCGGCGTCTATCCGAATCCCGGGAGCATTGTGGAGGTCAAGTTCGTCCTGAATTCCAAGGGCGAGATCTCGAAGATCATCCATGTCAATCCGTCCGCCGGAACCTCGGACGCGGCGACGCGGGCCTGCCCGGCCGCCATCGAGGCCCGGGCGCCGTATGGCGACTGGACCGATGACATGATCGCCATGCTCGGGAGCGAGCAGGAGATGACATTCACGTTCCTCTACCAGTGAGCGGATCCGGGGAAGGTTTCTGGACGGCACTGCCGCTGGGGCGCGGGGTTGCGCTCCTCAAGAACGATCGAAACGGGGTGGCGGCCTTTGCGAAGCCTTCCGGGGTCCTGTCGCACCCCAACAAGCCTGGGGACGAGCCGCGCTCGCTCCTGGATGCCCCCTATGTCTTCGACGGCGAGTATTACGAACTGGGGCCTTCCGCCGATGGCGCCGGCGGGCGCCTCTGGCTCCTCAACCGCCTCGATTCAGCCACTTCGGGCGTAATCCTGGCCGTTTCGGTCGAGGCTCTGGCGTCCGTGATCCGGGACCAATTCAAGCGAAAGCAGGTCCGCAAGGCTTATCTCGCGCTGGTCTTCGGAAAGCCTCCCAAGGAGGCCGATCTCTGGCGCGACCGCCTCGCAGTCGAGAAGCGCGGCGGAAAAATCCGGACCTCCGCCGGCGCCATTCCGGCCGAGAGTCGGATGAGCGTCGTACGGCGCGGCGCATCCCCTTTGCCCGTGAGCCTCATCCGGCTCGAGCCAATGACCGGCCGGAGCCACCAGCTGCGCGTCCAATGCGCCCGCCGCGGCCTGCCGATCGTGGGCGACCAGACGTACGGGGATTTCGCCCGCAACCGCGAATGGGCGAAGCAGACGGGCGTCAAACGGATGTTCCTCCATTCGCTCGAAACCCATTTCGATTATGACTTCGCCGGCCGCATTAACACGTTCACGGCCACGGCCCCGCTCCCCCCGGAGTTCGAGACTTTTCTTTGAGGAATTGAAGTACTAAGGTGCAGGCATGATCCTGCCCAAGTCCCACCGACTCACCCCCGAGCAGCTGTCGGAAGTCACCGGAATCGTGACGGAGTTTGGCTGCCAGATTCAGCCGATCATAGGGGCGGTGCGAACGATCTACGCGATCGTGGGCGACGAGCGCGACGAACTCATGATCAACAGGCTGGAAGGCCTGGGATACATCGAGCGCATCGACCGGATCCAGTCTCCATTCAAGCTGATGGACCGGCGCTCCGATCTGGCGACCCATCGGATCAGGCTCGGCGGGGTCACGCTGGGCGAGGAGCTTTTTGTCATCGCCGGACAGTGCACGATCGATCCCAAGAACCCCCAGTTCTTCCTTGAGACGGCCGCCGCGGTCAAGGAGGCCGGGGGCCATGTGCTGCGCGGGGGCGTGTGGAAGCCGCGCACCAATCCGTACGCTTTCCAGGGCGACGTGAAATCGCTCGACATCCTCATGGAGGCCTCGCAGCGCACCGGCCTTCCCGTCGACGCCGAGGTGATGGATGAATCGCACGTCGAGCTGGCGCTCGCCGCGGGTGTGCACATGCTCCAGGTCGGGGCTCGCAACGCACTCAATTACTCGCTTCTGCGCGCGATCGGGCGGGCCGTCGCCGAAAGGGACACGGTCATCCTGCTCAAGCGCAGCCTGCACATGGGGCCCATTAGCGAATTCATCTCGGCGGCCGAGTACATCGCCTCGTTTGGGAATCCAAACGTCATCCTTTGCCCCCGCGGGACCTCGCCGGCCCTGGACGGCTATCGAAATCATCCCGACGAGAGCATCATACCCTTGCTGAAGGAAAGGACCTGGGCCCAGGTCGTCGTCGATCCCTCCCATTCCGTCGGAAAGGCCGTTTACGTGCCCGCCTGCGCCCTCGCTGCCGTCGCCTACGGCGCCGATGGCCTGTGCATCGAGACGCATGTTTCGCCGAGCCAGGGAATCGGGGACGATCCCAAGCAGGCGATCACGCCAAAGGTCCTCGCCGAAACGATCAGCCAGGCCAGGCAGATCTGGGCCTTGAGGCACCCGGCAAAGGCCGGTTGAGGGCCGGTTTGCACCGGCCTGCCGGCCATTGCGGAGCGTTTCGGCTTCTCCTGCGGCGTGGGGAATGAGAGGATGAGGCGTGTCCACGCCTTCGCTCCGTCTCAAGCCCAACGCCAAGGCGCGCGTCCTTGCCGGGCACCCCTGGGTGTTTGTCAACGAGGTCGAGGGGCTGCTCCCGGCGGAATTCGACGGCGAGGTCGTCGAATGCCGTGACCGGACCGGGCGGCTATTGGGAACGGGCATCTGCAACAGCCGCTCGCAGATCGTCTGGCGAAGACTGGGGCGCGAGAGGGTGCCGCTGGACGCGGATTTCATCCGCACCCGGCTTGCGGAGGCGGTCGGCAAGCGGACCGGCGAATTCTGCCGTCTCGTCTGGTCCGAGTCCGACGGGCTACCGGGGCTTGTGGTCGATCGCTACGCGGACACCCTGGTTGTGCAGGTCCAGACCCTGGCCCTCGAAAAAAGGGCGGCGCTCGTAGGCGATCTTCTCGCTGAGATGCTCAAGCCCGCGGAGATCGTCTTCCGAAACGACGCGCCCATCCGGCGGCTCGAGGGCCTGCCTCTGGAGACGCACACCCGTTCCGGGCGCCGCTGGGAGCCCCGCTGGGTCCGGATCGACGGATTCGAGTACTGGCTCGACCTGGAGCAGGGCCAGAAGACCGGATTCTATCTGGACCAGCGCGGGCAGCACGGGGTCGTGGCGGCCTTTGTCCGGAGTCTTGTCGAGGGCGGCCGCCAGCCGCGGGTCCTGGACGCATTCTGCAATCAGGGCCCGTTTGCTCTCCATGCCTCGCGGGCGGGCGCAGCCGAGGTGCTCGGGCTCGACAGCGCCGAGGATGCCGTCGCCGCAGCCCGGCGGAATGCGGAGAGGAATGGCGTCACGGCCCGGTTTTTGGGCGTCAATGTCTTCGACTGGATGAACGATCCTGCGCGGAAAGGGGAGAAGCCCTGGGACGTGATCGTCCTCGATCCGCCGCCCTTCGCGAAATCGAAGGGGTCCCTCGAGGGCGCCCTGCGCGGTTACAAGGAAATCAATCTTCGGGCGCTGCAGCATCTGGCTCCGGGCGGAATCCTGGCCACGTACAGCTGCTCGCACCACATGCACGATGCGGACCTGCGTGGCGTCCTTTCATCCGCCGCGGCGGACGCGCACAGGAAGGTGCAGGTCCTCGCCTGGTGCCACCAGCCGCCGGATCACCCGGTGCTGGTGACGATGCCCGAAAGCGAGTATCTGCGCGGGTATATTCTGTCCGTCGGGTGACGGCGCCTCACATCTTCCCGCCGTAGATCGCGCTGGCTCCCAGTTCCTCCTCGATCCGGAGGAGTTGGTTGTACTTTGCGATTCGGTCCGTGCGGCAGAGGGAACCGGTCTTGATCTGGCCGGCGTTCGTCGCCACGGCGATGTCGGCTATTGTCACGTCCTCGGTTTCGCCGGATCGGTGGGAAATGACGGCCGTGTAATCGGCCTCCATGGCCATTTCGACGGCGTCGAGGGTCTCCGTCAGGGTGCCGATCTGGTTGACCTTGACGAGGATCGAGTTGGCGACCCCGAGATCGATGCCCTTGCGCAGGAATTCGGTGTTCGTGACAAAGACGTCGTCCCCGACCAGCTGGACCTTGTCTCCGATCGCGTCGGTCAGCTTCTTCCAGGTGTCCCAGTCGTTCTCGGCGCAGCCGTCCTCGATCGAAACAATCGGGTACTTCGCGACGAGTTTCTTGTAGAAGTCGACCATCTCGTCGCCCGTCAGTTCGCGCTTGTCCGATTTCTTGAAGACGTAGCGCTTCTTTTCCGGCACGTAGAATTCCGAGGCCGCCGGATCGAGGGCAAGGGCGACGTCCTTGCCCAGCTTGTATCCCGCGTTCTTGATCGCCAACGCAATTGAATCCAGGGCGGCCTCGATCGACTCGAGTTTCGGCGCGAAGCCGCCCTCGTCGCCGACCGCGGTGGACAGGCCCTTGTCCTTCAGAACCTTCTTGAGCGCGTGGAAGACCTCCGAGCCGTAGCGGAGCCCTTCGGCGAATGACTTGGCTCCGACCGGCATGATCATGAATTCCTGGAAGTCGATCGGTGCGTCCGAGTGCGCGCCGCCATTCATCACATTCATCATCGGCACCGGCAGGACTTTCGCATTCGGCCCGCCGATGTACTTGTAGAGCGGCTGGTTGAGCGCCGCGGCCGCGGCTTTCGCGGCGGCGAGCGAGACGCCGAGAATCGCATTGGCCCCGAGCTTTGCCTTGGTCGGGGTGCCGTCGAGGGCGATCATTGCCCGGTCTATCCCGACCTGGTCGCACGCGTCGTGGCCGATCAGGGCCGGCGCGATTTCCGCCTTCACATTGGCCACGGCCTTGAGGACGCCCTTGCCCCCATAGCGCTTCTTGTCGCCATCCCGGAGTTCGAGCGCCTCGTGCTCGCCGGTGCTGGCGCCCGAGGGCACGGCCGCGCGGCCGAAGGCGCCGCCGGCGAGCTTGACGTCGACCTCGATGGTCGGATTGCCCCGGGAATCGATGATTTCGCGGGCTGTGATGGCATTGATCGTGGTATTCATGCGGGTGAAGCGAAAAACGAGATAAGAACGAGTTTCCAGTAAAGAGCGGCCCCTGTGCGAGGGAAAGGTGAAATTCTGCGCGGAGCGCGGAAAGTAGCCGTTCAGCGCCCGAGTGTTAGAAATGTGTAATTCCACCCGGCTCCGGTGCCCTCCCTCCGCTCGATTTCGCGCGGGAAGACAGCGCGCCATTCCGGAAAATGGCGGTCTCCGGCCACTTCGGCGTGAACCAGGGTCAGGTACAGCCGGGCCGCCTGCGGCAGCGCGAGGGACTCGGCGTAAATCCGTTCTCCGCCACAGACATAGATCTCGCCCGGCAGGCCCGATGCCAGCTCGAGTGCGGCGGACAGGGAGGGGCAGACCCGCACGGGGTCCGCAGCCAGCGAGCAATTCGACGTAACGACTATCGGGCGTCTGCCACGCTGGCAGACGTCCGGCCAGGTCTCAAAACAGATCCGCCCGAGGACGACGATCTGGCCGCTCGTCTTGTCGTGAAAAAACCGCTGGTCCTCCGGAATGCTCCAGGGCAGCCGCCCGTCGCGCCCGATGACCCTATTCTCCGCGCAGGATACGATGAGATTGAAGGGCCGCATGCATGCTAGGCTGGTACGATCCGGATGCTCTCCACGGCAATGCGCTCGACCGGGGTGCTCTTCTCGGACCCGCTGGTTGGAACCCCTGCGATCTTGTCCAGGACGTCGCCGCCGGCAACGAGCTCGCCGAACGCCGTGTACTGGCGGTCGAGGAACTTCGCGTCGCCGTGGCAGATGAAGAACTGGCTCCCCGCCGAATCCGGATCCGACGAGCGCGCCATGGAAATCACGCCGCGGACATGGGACTTGGCGTTGAACTCGGCCTTGACCGTGTGCCCCGGGCCGCCCGTGCCGGGCTGGCCTTTTCCGCCCTCCTTCGTATTCGGGCAGCCTCCTTGGATCATGAAGCCCTTGATGATCCGGTGAAACGCCGTCCCGTCGTAGAAGCCGGAGCTCGCGAGTTTCTTGAAATTCTCGACCGTCTTCGGCGCCACGTCGGGCCAGAACGCGATCGTCATTTCGCCATAGGATGTCTTGATGACAGCGGTTTCCGCGGGCTTGGGTGTGCTCATATGCTACCTAGGCAAAAGGCGTGTCCGGCGGACTGCAAGTCTTCCTGTTCAATACGGCCGGAACATTTCCTCGCGGGTTTCGCGGGTCAGGCGGAGGAATTCGTGCTGGGGGAGCGACTCGAAGAAGAGCCTTCCGTAGGATTTGGACAGGATCCGCGAGTCGAGGATCGTGACCAGGCCGCGGTCTGTTTTCGAGCGGATGAGCCGGCCCGCGCCCTGGCGAAATTTGACCAGGGCCTCCGGAAGCGTCATTTCGTTGAACGGATTGCCGCCGTTGTCGCGGATCCGATCCGCCCGCGCCTCGGTGACCGGATGGTCCGGCGGATCGAACGGCAGGCGTGTGATGATCACTTGGGCCAGGGCGTCCCCGGGTACGTCGACTCCGGTCCAGAAGCTGTCGGTGCCGAAGAGAATCGCATTGCCCAGGGTGCGCATCTGCCGGGCGAGTTCCGTGCGGGACGCCCCCTCGCCCTGCAGCAGCAGTCGGCGCCCGGCCTTGGCGAAATCAGGTTCAAGCATTGCGGCGACCGCCCGCAGGTCGCTGTGGCTGGTGAACAGCACAAGCGAGCCCCCGGTCACCCGGAGCGCGCAAAACGAGATGTAGTCGGCGAGGATTTCGAGGGACAAGCGGGCTTCCTGGGCCGAGGGAGGCGGCACATCGGAGGCGACGTACACACGCATATTGCGCTCGAAATCGAAGGGCGAACTCACGAGCCCGGTCCGCACTCCGTCGGCCCCGATGCGCCCGGCAAACGGGCCCATCTCGCCGGCAAGCGCGAGGGTCGCGCTTGTGCAGACCACCCCGACGCCGCAGCCGAAAAGGCGCCGGCGCAGCTCCGGGGCGACGTCGATCGGGGCGCTGCGCAGCGTGACCGTGGTCTGCTTTCGGCCGGACCGCTCGGCCCAGTAGACGTGCTCGGAATCCGAGAGGTTCAGCCACTCTCCCGCGCTCACCTGGATCGCCTTCAGGCGCCCCTTTTGGTCGAGCAACTCGTCGCGTTCGCGTCCCTCCTCGAGCTGGTCGGCGATGCGGGCGACAAGGCGCTGAAGGGCGTCGAAAGGGCCGTCCATCAGCGGCTCAATGCCGTCCGGCTCGCGCCTCCTGGCGACGGGCCGCGATGCCAGGAACTTGGCCTCGACGAGGGCATAGAACTGCTTCGCGCTGTCCAGCGCTTCCGCAACCAGGCGCTGCGCCTCGGGGCCTCCGCGTTTTCGCAGGAGGCCGCGCTTCGTGCGGGGGTTGTAGAGAGTCTTCAGCGACCGGTCGACGCCGTAGCTGCTGAGGGCGATGCCGAAGTGGTCCGTGGCGACCTCGGGAATCGTATGCGCCTCGTCGAGGACCAGGAAGTCGTCCGGAAAAAGAACGCCCCGCCCCTCGGCGGAGGACCCCTCCGCCTTGGCGCCGCCCGCGTTGATGAGCGCAAATAGCAGGGCGTGGTTCACGATTACGAGGTTGGCAGCGCGGAGGCGGGAACGGGCGCGCTGGTAAAAGCAGCGCGACGGGTCGCAGTGCCGGCGGGAGCAGGAGGACGAATCGGCATTCACCGCCTCCCATACCTCGGCCCGCGGCGCCGGCTGCAACTCGTGCCGCAGTCCGGATTCCGTCGTCTCGGACCAGGCTGCAATCCGCTGCAGCTCGGAGTATTCCTCGTCGTCGAACAGGCTCGCCCGCTCCGCAAGCGCGTGCGCGAGGCGGCTGGCGCAAAGATAGTTTGATTTGCCAAGGAGCAGGGCCGACTTGAACGAGGCGTATTCCTGCAATTCAGGGACGAAGGAGAAAAGACTCCGGCACAAGGGCAGGTCCTTCGTCTCGAGCTGCTCCTGGAGGGAGATTGTGTGCGTCGAGACGATCAGGGGCCGTCCCGTGTCGATCGAATGGATGATTCCCGGGACGAGGTAGGCGAGCGATTTTCCCACTCCGGTGCCGGCTTCAAAGAGAAGCGATTCATCGTCCGAGAAGGCCGCCGCGACCGCGCGGGCCATCTGGTCCTGCTGCGGACGGTATTCGAGCTGCATGCCTCCGGCGAGCCATCCCGCCTCGCCAAAAGTGGCGGCCGCGAGCGGGCGCGCTCGGAGCGGCTTGGGCGGGACGCCCGTGTCATCTTGCAGGCCAATCATCGGGTATATATAGGCTCTTTTAGACCAAGCAGGTTGGAAAACGTCAAAGATGGGAGGGGGGCCGAATAGGCAAGCCTCGGGTTGTTCGGCCGATTCCGGAACTAAACACGACGTCTTTGGCTTCGAATGGAGAATCAAGCCGGCGCCCGAGCGGGCGCGGCTTATTTCCTGTTCAAGGATAAGTCACGTTGTGCATAAGAATTTGCGCAAGTGCGATTCACGCGCTTTTATCCCTCGATGATGACCGTCTTGCCAAGATGAACACAAAAGCGGATGCATCGACGGATTGGATCGGCCAACTGGCCGAGTTCCTCCGCTCCCGTCCAGGCGTGAACGCGGTCAGGATCGATCCGTCGGCACACCGGGTGTCGGTGGCGACGACCGGCCGCGTGGATTTGGGCGAGTTCGAGGCGGCGCTTGCAGCCACGATCGCCGGTGTCGAGGAGCGGCTGTCGGCCCGGGATTCCGGCCGGGCTCCAGGGGGGTACTCGCTGCGGCGGGAGGGTGGGGCGGTCGTCATCGGCCGGGAGACCTGCGAGACATCCGAGAAACTCTGGTTGTGGCGCGAGATGAAATGGCCCGAAATCAAGGCTGAGGCTTCGGCCGAGGAGCAGGAGTGGAGGACCCTCGCGTGTCTTGCCGCAGTCTGCGGGGTGACAAGCCTGGCCGGAGTGCTGACGCAGCACCTGCTGCCGGCCCATCCTCTTCTCCCGAGGCTGCTCTTTTGCGCCGGGCTTGTGGCCGGCGGTTGGGATGCCGCAATCGACACCTGGAAGAACCTCCGGAAGCGGGAGATCGACATCCATTTTCTGATGCTGGCGGTCGCCGCGGGCGCCGTTTGCATAGGCGCCTGGAGCGAGGCGGTCCTCCTTCTGTTCCTGTTCTCCGCGGCCGGCGCCATGGAGGAGTATTCGCTTCATCGAACGCAACGGGAGGTGGGGGCGCTCCTCAAGACATCGCCCAAGAGCGCAAATCTCGTCCTGCCCGACGGCAGCGAGAAGGAAATCGCCGTGGAGGCCCTTCGCGTCGGCCAGCGCGTCCGGGTGAAGCCCGGCGAGGCCTTTGCCGCCGACGGCGTCGTGACCAAGGGCCGGAGCGCAAGCGACGAGTCCGCCCTGACCGGGGAGTCGGTGCCCGTGCCGAAGGGCGACGGCGATCCCGTGTTCAGCGGAACCCTGAATCTCTGGGGCTCGGTCGAATTCGACGTAATCCGGCCGCCCGCCGAGAGCACGCTTCAAAAGATCATCCGGCTCATTCAGACCGCCCAGAAGCTGAAGGCGCCGAGCGAGCGTTTCACCGACAAGTTCGGGACCCGCTATACCTACGCTGTGATAGGGGGCGTCCTGGCCATGTTTCTCATTTGCTGGCTCGTCTTCGGGCTCCCGGCCTTCGAGAACTCAGGCGGGACCCGCTCGGCCTTTTACCGGGCGATGACGCTCATGGTCGTCGCGAGCCCGTGCGCGCTCGTCCTGTCGATTCCCTCGGCGATCCTGGCCGCGATCGCGTGGGGGGCGCGTCACGGAGTCCTTTTTCGCGGGGGCGCCGCAATCGAGAAGCTTGCGGATATCGATGTCGTGGCGCTCGACAAGACGGGCACCCTGACGACGGGAGAGCTGAGCGTCGTCGGTTGCGAGAGTTTTCCCGAGGGCAGGGAGCGCGAGGTTCTGGAGATCGCCTACGCCCTCGAATCAAAATCGCAGCATCCGATCGCGCGCGCGATCGTCCGGCATGCCAAGGCGCAGGGTGTCCGGTCCGTGGAGGTGGACGACTTTGAGTCTCTCACCGGTCAGGGGCTGCGCGCCAGCCTGGGCGGCTCGACGCTGCTTCTGGGCCGCCGGGAGCTTCTGGAGGCGGGCCCCCTGGCCGAATGGGCGAAACGATTGCCCCCGGCCGCGGCGGAGCTCGCGGAAGTGTGGGTGATCGGCCGGGACCTTGTCGGGCGGGTGCTGCTGAAGGACCAGATTCGCGCCGAATCCCGCGCAGTCCTGGCGGCCCTCAAAGCGGGAGGCGTCCGCACGGTCATGCTCACCGGCGACCGAACGCACGCCGCCGAGGCGGTCGGGCGCGAACTCGGGCTCGATGAGGTGCGTGCCGGGCTTTCGCCCGAGGACAAGGTTGCCGCGATCCAGTCGCTGCGCGAATCGGGGCACAAAGTCGCCATGGTGGGCGACGGGGTCAACGATGCCCCGTGTCTTGCCGCAGCCGATGTGAGCGTCGCCATGGGCGCCCGGGGCAGCGACGCCGCGCTCGAGCAGGCCGAGGTCATCCTGATGCATGACCGAATCGAGAATTTTCTCGCGGCGCAGCGCCTGAGCCGGCGCGCCCGCGCCATCATCCGGCAGAACCTGACGATAGCGCTCGGCGTCGTCATCGTCATGGTCGTGGCGACCGCCTTTGGCGTGGTGCCGCTGGCCCTGGGCGTCGGCGCCCACGAGGGAAGCAC
>CAZSEH010000034.1:0-14852 GCA_964605835.1 uncultured Opitutaceae bacterium | reverse complement strand
CCGCCTTTGGCGTGGTGCCGCTGGCCCTGGGCGTCGGCGCCCACGAGGGAAGCACAGTCGTCGTCTGCCTCAATTCGCTGCGGCTGCTGTTTGGCAAGAATCGATAAGGACGACCTCAGGCCTCCAGTATTGAAATGGCTGCCATTTCAATACTGGAGGCCTGAGGTTCTAGGCACTTAGTCGATTATCCAAACCCAGTCGCCGACCCTCACGCTCTCGTAGAGTTCGACGATGTCGAGATTGCGCATGAGGACGCATCCGGCGCTGAGCGGCTTGCCGATCTCTTCCTCGCGGTTTGTCCCGTGGAGGTAGACGTACCGGCTATAGGTGTCGACCTCTCCGTCGCGGTTCACGCCGGGCTCAAGCCCGCGAAGCCACAGGATGCGGCTGGTGATCAAATTCGAGTCTGCTGTTTCGTCGGGAAGCTCGGAAAAATGCCGGCCTGTGGGAACCCGGGAATCGAAGACCGTGCCCGGCGGCTGTCCGGCGCCGATCCTCTCGGCGATTTCATGCAGGCCCCGCGGGGTCCCCAGGGAGTTCTTCAGATTGGACGGAGGACGGCGAGAAGTCGATATGACGTAACTTTTTACCAAATCGCCATGGCTGTAGAACTGGAGCGTGGACGCGCCGATTCGGACCAGGAGAAGCCGGTCTGCGGGCTTGATACCGAGCCCTGAACCGATTCTATTCAAAGGTTCCCACAAGGTATCCATGAGCAAGACGCCATCATTCACAGTCGGCATTGTCGGCGCGACCGGCGCTGTCGGTCAAGAATTGCTGGGCCTTTTGCATGAACGCCACTTTCCGATCGCCGAGCTGCGGCTTTTTGCCTCGGCCCGGTCGGCGGGCAAGGTCGTCACACATGCGGGCCACCGTTACACGATTGAGGAGGCGAAAACCGGCGTCTTTTCCGATTTGGACGTGGCCTTTTTCGCGACGGAAGGCTCGGTCACCCGTGAACTCGCACCGGATGCCGTGAAGGCCGGTTGCCTGGTGATTGACAAGAGTTCGGCGTACCGGATGGACCCGGCCGTGCCGCTCGTGATTCCCGAAATCAATCCCGAGGCCCTGCGGACCCACCACGGAATCATAGCCAATCCGAACTGCTCAACCTCCGTCACGCTGATGGCGCTTTGGCCGCTGCACAGGCGCTTCGGCCTCAAGCGCTACATCGCCGCGACCTACCAGTCGGTGTCGGGCACCGGCACCGACGCGATCGGCGAATTGGAGGACCAGATTCAGGCGTACGCGAAGGGCGCCCCGATCCCCCGCAAGGTTTATCCCTACCAGATCGCGTTCAACGTGATACCGCAGGTCGATTCCTTCGGCCCGGATGGGTATACCGGCGAGGAGACCAAAATGACGCAGGAGAGCCGAAAGATCATGGGGCTTCCCAACCTCAAGGTTTCGGCGACCTGTGTCCGGGTGCCGGTCGTGCGCGCCCACTCGATCGCCATCAACGCCGAATTCGAGCGGCCGGTCAGCGTCGAGGCGGCCCGGGCTGCGATCGCAGATTTTGAAGGCGCCGACCTTGTCGACGACCCCGCGGGCAAGCGCTATCCGACTCCGCTCGATTTCACACGCAAGGTGAAGTGCGGCGTGGGCCGGATCCGGATCGACCAGGCGCTCGAGAACGGCCTCGCCCTGTGGGTCAGCGGGGACAACCTTTGGAAGGGCGCCGCATTGAATGCGCTTCAGAATGCCGAATTGATGGCCCGCGAGGGCCTTCTGCGCCCCAAGGCCGACCTTGCGGCGGTATGACGGACTGGTTCTGGCGCTGGCCGGCTTTTTCCAGGGTGGGGTAGCTCAGTGGTTAGAGCAGGGGTTTTACACGCCCAAGGTCGGGGGTTCGAGTCCCTCCCTCACCACCACGTTTGCCTTAGCAGACAGCTGTTGAAACCGGCGTAGAGGACCAGGTTCCAACCTCGAGCCGTGGTGGGGCTTCACCCCATATCGAAGCCGCCCCCGTCGGCGCAATCTAAACGCTGGCACCTCCGGAGATCGTGGTGCAACCGATGTGTCGAACACGCCGCAAGGCAGACGTCGCAACGAGCAAAAACGCAAAATTGAAAAGCAATAGAACATGAAAAACAAAACGCATCCCGCCCCGGGCATCCGTTCAAGCCTCGCCCTGGCTCTGACCCTGGCTATCTGGGCTCCGGTTCAGGCGCAATCGGCCGGGCCTGCAGCGGAGAAGACCACTATGGCAGACAATACGGCGGAACACGGCCAAGCAAGGAAGGAACAGAAGATGAACGAAGACGGAGTGATTACAAAAGGCTATGTGCAAGACATCGAAAGTCTCGCCATCAAGAATGACGATTTTCGTCGGGTGCTGTACACGGCAAGAAACTGCCAGCTGGTCCTCATGGCGCTAAAACCCAGGGAGGAGATCGGGGCGGAAGTCCACCAGGCCGACCAGTTCTTTCGCGTCGAGGAGGGTTCCGGTGAGGTGATCATCGCTGGCGTTCGGACGGCGATCCGAGCGGGCTTTGCCGTAGTTGTCCCGGGTGGGACGGAACACAATATCATCAACACCGGCAGTGTTTCACTAAAGCTCTATACGCTCTATGCGCCCCCGAATCATCGGGACGGCGTCGTCCACCATACCCGCGCCGAGGCGGAGGCGGACAACGAGCACTTCGACGGAAAAACGACGAAATAGGGGGCCGGCAAGTTCCGAGCGGCCTCGCTCCATGCACCCGCGACGCCGCCTGGCTCGCGGCAGAAGTCGTCAGTCGCGACGGGCAGCGCAGTTCTTCAACAGCCTGCTTCGTATTCGCTGTAACTTTCGGGGGTTACGTGGTGTAAACAAGGCAGCAACCCGCCACTTCCCGAGTGAACGAGCCGATTACCGAATCTCCACCGACCGCCCCGCAGGGGAGGCCGGCCGACGGCTGCGTCATAGAGACGGTCGGCTTGTGCAAGAGTTTTGGCGGCCAAAAGGCGTTGGACGACGTGAATGTCCGGGTGCCGCGCGGCACGATCGGGCTCCTCGGGCCAAACGGTGCGGGCAAGACCACGTTCATTAAGTGCCTCCTGAGCCTTGAGCTTCCGAGTTCGGGTGTGGCGAGGCTACTCGGACGCGACATCCGCGCCGGCAGCCGGGCCTCGCGCGAGAAGGTCGGATACAGCCCCGAGCAGGACTGCCATATTCCGGGCATGGCGGGCTGCGAATACGTGACGTACTGCGGCCAGCTTTCGGGAATGCCGTTCCGCAGCGCGCGGCAGCGCGCGCATGAGATTCTCGACCTGGTGGGCATGGGCCAGGAAAGGTATCGGCGCGTCGAAACCTATTCGACGGGCATGAAACAGCGCGTGAAGCTGGCGCAGGCCCTCGTCCATGATCCGGAACTGGTCTTCCTGGATGAGCCTACGAACGGCCTGGACCCTGCTGGCCGCGAGCACGTCCTGCGGCTGATCGGCTCTCTGTGGCGGGATTTCGGGATAAGTGTCGTCATGTCGTCGCATCTGCTGCGCGACATCGAGCGCGTGTGCGACCGGGTCATCATCATCGGCAAGGGCCGGGTTCTCGAGCACGACCGTGTCGAGGCCCTGAAGAACAGGCACCGCAGGATGATCGAGATCTCCCCGGCTGCCGAGACGGACCGCTATTCGGCCGTTCTCGAGGCGCAAGGGCTCGAGGTGACCCGGCTTCCGAACGGACGTCTGCGGGTCGAATCCGGGTCGGATTCGATCGAGTGGGTCCTCAAGCTGATGCAGGCCAATGGACTGCCTCCCGCTGAGATCGTTTCCAACCCCGATGCCCTGAATGAGCTCTTCATAAAGGCGATCTCCGATGCAAATGGAGGCTGAGCTCACGTTGAGCCGGTGGAACGGCAAGCCGGGCGGGATAGGCTACCGCCGCTGGGTGATCCTGTCCGCGGGGCTGCGGGACCTGCTTGGTACCCGGTTCTTCCGGGTAATCCTGATCCTCGCCTGGGTTGCCGGGATCGTGACGGCCGCGGTCGGATTCCTCTTCACGCAGACCGTGTCGGACGGCGGGTGGCTGGAATCGGCGGCGGCGCACCTTGGACCGCGCATCCATGCCATAGCAACCGCGCTCGACGCCTTTGTCCTGCTTTATCCGGACGTGTGCATCCGGGGCCTGTTTACTCTTCTCTTCTGGCTGCATTCGTTCGTGGGCGTGGGGCTCAGCATGATCGCCCTGACGGTCATGGTGCCGCGGCTTGTCACGCGCGACAGGGCGGGCCGCGCCCTCACAGTCTATCTGTCGAGGCCCCTGACCGCCACCGACTACCTGCTCGGAAAGCTGGGGACGATTGCCGGCGTGCTGGCGCTCCTGTGGACCGGGCCTCTCCTGTTCGGTTGGTTGCTTAGCGTTCTTTTTGCGCCCGATCGCAGCTTTTTCCTGTATTCGCTGGTTCCGCTTTTGCGGGCGCTGTCGTTCAACGCGATAGGACTTGTGGCGCTGGCGACGATCGCGCTTGGTGTTTCGGCGGTGAGCCGCTCTTCGCGGACAACCGTCATTCTCTGGCTTGGGCTGTGGGTTGTGGCCGGGGGAATTGCCAAACCGCCGGGCACGCCCGACTGGATTCGGCGGGCCAGCTTCAGCCAGGATCTCTCCCAGGTGCGCGAGGCCGTGTTCAAGGTGGATGAGGCGCTGAAGGAGGCGGGCACGGAACTGCCGTTTCTCGATCGCTCTGTCGCCATGGATTTTGTCCAGGTCGGCAAGAAGGCCGAGGCGACCGACCTGCCCGGAGCCCTCGCTGGGCTCGGGGCCTTCGTCGCGCTGGCTTCCATCGTCTTCTTCCGGGGGCTCCGTTCCGAATGAACCCAATCGTCCAGGCAGAGAACCTCAGCCGATTCTACGGGATCATCCTGGGGTTGAACAATGTCAGCTTTGCCGTGCGTCCGGGGATAACAGGAGTCGTCGGGCAGAATGGCGCGGGCAAGACGACGCTTTTTCGGCTCCTGACCGGCCAGATCCGGCCCAGTTCGGGCACGCTGCGCATTTTCGGCGAGGACCCGTGGAACAATCCGGCCGTAAAGGCCCGGATCGGCTACTGCCCGGAAACCGAGGAGATCCCGGGGTTGCTGCGACCGCTGGAATGGCTCGAGGGGCTCGGGATGATCTCGGGATTCGGGGCGGCCGAATCGAGGGCGCGGGCGGCGGCGACACTGGGACGAGTCAAGCTTGCGCCGGAACACTGGAAGAAGCCGCTCGGCGCGTTTTCGAAAGGCATGCGCCAGCGGGTCAAGCTTGCCCAATGCCTCCTGCACGAACCGGAACTGGTGATCCTGGATGAGCCTATGAACGGATTGGATCCGGTCGGCCGCGAGGATTTTGCGAACGTGCTTCGGGACCTGGCCGCCGGGGGCCGAAGCGTCGTGATTTCGAGCCATATCCTTCACGATCTCGAGGCCCTGTGCGGGGAGTTTCTGCTGCTGAAGTGGGGGAGGATCCCGCGCGCGGCGAACGAGGCGCTTTCGCAGGAGTCGCGCGCGCGCTGGCCCGATGCGACCGTTTTCCGGTGCGAATCGCCCGAAAAGCTCGCGCGCTACCTGTTCGATCAGGGGCTGGTCCGCGGTTGCGAAATTGCCGGGGACACCGGAATGCTCCAGGTCCGCTGGAGCGACCCCGGGCGGTTCTTCGGGGGCTTTCAAAGGCTTCTTCTGGAAAGCCGGGTGCCGATCTTCGAGGTCCGAAATGCCTTCGGCGGCCTCGAGAAGGCGGTCGAAACTCCGCCGATACTATGAGCGCGCCCGGAAACTCACCCGATTCGGCCCGCCCTTCGCCAGGCTTGTTCCGCGCCTGGGGCGGAGTCTGGCGCCTGACCTCAGGCCGATTCCTGAATCTGCGCCACGCGGCGACCCTCGCTGGAATGACCGCCCTTCTCGTCCTGCTTGCGTTCGTCAATTCGCGCAAACTGGCGCCTCTCACGGCGGGTCACTACATCGGATGGATTTGCAGTTTCTACCTTTGCTTTGTGATACCGATCTTCGTTCTCATCTCGGGCGGCGGAGCGATCCGAGACGACATGCGACCGGGCGCGGCCGATTACCTTTTCACCCGCCCGGTGCGCCGCCCGGCTTACCTCGCCTTGAGGTATCTCGCCCACATGGCCTGCACGCAGGCGGACTATCTTGTCGCATTTGCGGCCCTTGTGGGATTCGGCGTGTTTCGCGCGGTGCCGGGCATGCTCTCCATGGCGCCCTTGCTGCTTCTGGGACAGGCGGCGGCGATCGCAGCCTACGAGGCGCTCGGAATGCTGTTTGGGGTTCTGACCACGCGGTACGTGATTGTCGGCCTCGGGTACATTGCGATCGTCGAATTCGGGGTCGGCAACATACCGACCCAGGTCAACCGGATCGCCATCGCCCGCCAGGTGAAGAATATGGTTCCGTTCTATTCGGCCCACGCCAGCGGCCAGTCCGTCGATTGGGCGGCGGTGAGTTCGACCGTGGGCGTTCTGGCCGCGGCCTGCGTCGTCCTCGTCGCAATCGCGGGGGCGGTCTTTTCCTGCCGGGAGATGGCAGGCGGACAATCGAGGGAAGACTTGTAACCTTGTGGACTCATCCTGTGTAGACATGGGCAGGACGGCCTGAAGATTGTGCAAATCGCGTTTCCCGGACGGCCGCCGATCGAATCAACCCAATATGACCGTGAACAAAAATCTCCTTTCCGTCGCCCTTTTGCTCGTTTTCCAACCCTGGACCGGCTCCGCCCGCGCCGGATTCGATCCGGCGACTGTCGGCGCCGACTCGCAGTGGGTGATCTACGCGGACATGAATGCATTGCGCGCAAGCTCCTTGGGAAAGGAGCTGATCGCGCAGGCCGAAAAGGCGCAGGCCGAAGCGACGGGCCTCACGATACACATCGACGTGCCAAAGCTCCTTGCGACCGTCGGAACGGTCACCGCCTACGGATCCAATTTCGACAAGAGGCCGGACAGGGTCGATGGAACGCTGGTTGTCCGGGGAACGGCCGACATGCGGAAGATCGCCGAGGGGCTCCTGGCGGGGGCGACCGTTTCATCGCCCGAGATCGTGACCGAGCTGAAGACCCTGCCCTTTGAGGCCTACGCGATTTCAGCGGGGCCGGCGGCCGCGGCGAAGGGCGCTCCGGAACGGTCCGGCCAGCGGGTCGTGATCGCATTTCCACCCGAGGCGGTGGTTCTCGTCAGCAAGTCGGAGGCGCAGCTGCTCAAGGCCCGCGAGGTCCTTCTCGGCCGCTCGCCGTCGCTCGCGCAAAACTCCTCCTCGCCCCTCAGGGACCTGGCCGGCAGTTCCGACGGGGCCTTTCTCCTGGCGTCGGCGGTCATCCCGTCCGCCGACAAGGCCCTCGAGGACGACGGTCCCCGGACCCGGATTCTGCAGATGGCGAGGTCCGGTTCGCTGGCGGTCGGCGAGCTAGGCGACAAGACCTTCGCGCACCTGAAGCTCGTCACGAGTTCGCCGGAGATGACCGACAAGCTCGCCAAGATTCTCGACGGCATGGCGGCGATGATGTCGCTCACCGAGTCGAACGACCGCGCCCTGAACGATTTCCTGAGGTCGAACAAGGTCTCCCGCGAAGACAACACCGTGGCTCTGAACCTGTCCTATTCGAGCGCCCGCCTGGTCGAGATGATCCGCAACGTGGTGCAGGAACAGCGGGGCGGAACAGCGACCGCGCAGGCGAGGGGTGCCGTCCTGGCGGTGAGGGTCAACGGAAAGCAGGTGGCGAACTGGCCGGTCGCCTCCTCGCCCGACAAGGGCGATGGCGCGAAGGCGGGCTGGGCCTGGTTCGCGATCGACCGGGTGCACCTGGCGAACGGCACGTCGGTCACGCTGACCGGCAGGCGTAACGGCGGAGACGACGCGCAATTCGACCGGGTCGAGGTCACTCCAGCGGAGGGTCCCGGCGCGGCGCTTGTCTTCCGGCCGCAGCACATGCGGCTTTCGGGCTACCGCCTGGTCAAGGGGGACGGAGACGAAGCCGGGAGGCGAATCGAGGCCCGGGGTCCGGTGGCCACCGCGCAGTTCGACTTTCCGGGCAGCGATGGGGATTACAAGGTGCGGGTCCATTACCTTTCCGAGCCGCAGGGAAAGGCGACTTTCACCCTGAGCATCAAGGACTCGGACGCGGCGCCCGACGACACGGCGTCGCATGACAATCCCGGCGTTCCAGAGACCCGCTGAGGAAATGGCCGCCGCCGCCGGGGGGTGCGAATCGGACGAGGCGGCCCTGGTCCGCGAAGCCGTTGCGGGCGATGGGCCGTCATTCGACCGGATCGTCCGCATCCACAGTCCAAGGGTTTTTCGCTTCCTTTGCCAGATGACCCGGCAGCGGCAGGATGCCGAGGACCTTACCCAGCAGACCTTCATCAAGGCGTTTCACAACCTGGGGCGGTACGACGCCCGCAGGCCGATCATCAACTGGCTGCTGACAATCGCGAGGAACTGCGCCCTGAATCACTTCAGATCGGCGAAGAAATGGGTGGAAATCCCGGAGGAGACCGCGAGCGACGCGCTCTCGCCGTCGGGCATGGCCGAGCAGAATGAGCAGACCGCCAGTCTCTGGGAGCGTGCGCGCACGTTTCTTTCGCAAGGCCAGTTCGAGGTGTTGTGGCTCAGGTTTGCCGAGGGACTCTCGACGCGGGAGACGGCCGAGCTGATGGGATTGACCCAGACACACGTGAAAGTCCTCATTTTTCGAGCCCGACAGAAACTTATAAAAGGAGAAATGCCATCATGAATGCTTCGAAAGAAAAGCGGCCGCGGCTCACCTGCCGCCTTGTCCGCGCCTGGGCCGCGATTCGGGAACGGGAGGCGGGGGCGGCGGACAGCTCGTTTGAGGCAGGCCTGCCGCCTGCCGCGTGCAGACATGTTGCAGCCTGCGCGGACTGCCGGCGTTTCTTCGTTGAATCCCGGAGCCTGGAGCAGGCGTTGCGGCGCGAGGCCGCAATGGGGCGGCCGCCCGTGCCCGAGGGGCTTGCCCGCCGGGTTTCGCTCGCCGTCGCGGGGTCGGAGCCGCCGCGTGCCCGCGCGTTTCCGGGCCTGGCGATCGCGGCCTGCGGAGCCGCCGCTGTCGCCCTCGCAGTCTTTGTCTTCGACCGAAATTCCCCCGCCGTGGCGCCCGACTCCCGCGCCGGCGCCGACTCCGCCGAGGTGACGCGTCTGGCGGCCGAGGTCGCCACGCTCCCGGGAGCCCTCTGGGAATCCGCGAAGCCGTCGGCCACCGCCGTATGGACGGAGGAACCGCTCCGGCGCGAGGCGGATGCCGTCTATTCGGATGCGCGAAGCGCGGTGGGATTCCTGGAGGCCAACTTTATTCCGGATTCCGGCGGCCGCACGGGCGCCCGTCCCTCGTCGTAAGGGCCAGGATCCTGGCGATTACTCTGTTTTTGGCACCGCTCTGATGCGCCGCTGGCGGTGGAGCTCCTTGTCGGAATATAAGGCGGCATCGGCGATCGCTGTAAGCTCCTCCATGCTCGTGGGTCCGTTCCGGTCAAAGGGCGCGATGCCCACGCTCGTCTCCAGCTCGAACTCCGAGCCGACGCTGTTGCGCTCCGAAAGCACGATCTCAAGGGCTTTGACCGCCTCGCTGGCGGCATTGGGCGCGCGTTCGATCCCCATGGCCACGAATTCGTCGCCGCCGAGCCGCACGAGGAGGGCATCCTTTGGAAAGGTACTGCGCAGGTTCGAGGCAAACTCGACCAGGGCATCGTCGCCCGCCTGGTGGCCCAGGTCGTCGTTGATCTGCTTGAAGCGGTCGAGGTCGAAAAAGCAAAGGTACCCGCGGACGCCGGGCTGCTGCGCCCGCTGCAGAATGTCCTGATGCAGCGCATTGAATCCGCGCCGGTTGTACAGCCCGGTCAGTTCGTCGAGGACGGCCAGCTGCCGGATCGTTCGCTGCAGCCGGTGCCGCTCCATTCCGTATACGATGGCGCGGTCGAGCATCAGGAAGTTGAAGTCGCCCTTCACCAGGAAATCCTGGGCGCCGAGCTTGATCGCCTTGAAGCCGATCTCGTAGTCCGAGGTTGCCGTGAGGACGATGATTGGGATGTCCAGGCACTCCGCCAGCATCGCCTTCAGGGTGTCCATCGCGCTGCTGTCGGGGAGATTCAGGTCGAGGAGCACAATGTCGAAATCCGCGGCCCGCAGCCTCTCGAGCCCCTCCGCCAGGGTGCTGCGGTGCACGAGCGAGTACTTGTGCATCGAGGCCTTCCTGAGCATCTGCGCGGTGACGCGGGCGACCAGCTGTTCGTCCTCGATCAGAAGAACACTGGTTGAAAGCGGAGTCATGGTTTGGACGGGAGGCTGACGGTTTGCGCCGGAGCCGGTGGATCCCCGACGTTACAGGGGGCCGGGAGAAATACGAGTTCGGTGTGGGCCGAAGTTTGGCATGCCCGTCGAAAAGCGAGCCGGCTCACTGTTGCGCCAGATAGATGTATACCGTGGTCAGGCCGGCTCGGTCCGGGGCGGCATAGGCCACCTTTCCGGCATCGTCCCCGACCGCGTTGGTCGCGGCCGAAAGGCTGTCCCCGTCTATCGCGACGCTGAGCGCCTTGGCCTGGGTGCAGGTGACGTTGGGAATGACAGCGGAGATCAGGGTCACACCGGATGGCAGGTTGGATTCGCCGTCGAGCCGGTAATTGCCGCCGGCGGCGGCCGACGGGACGCTTGCGTTGGAGGCCACGCAGATGATCCGGGCCTGGCTGTCCTGGCTCGCCCCGCCAGCCGCCGCCCATACGCTGTTCGCGTAGGTCCAGGTGGCGCCCATGATCGGGGGCGTCGGTGGTTGGGCGCCAATTCTGACCGTGAAACGCTGGTCGAGGTACCCCGCGCACATAAGCAAATCGTCGATCCGCGAGTTCGCGCTGGTCACGGGAAGCTTGCCATACCTTCCGGCAAATTCCGTTACGGCATTGCGGGCGCGTCCGATCATGTCCGCTGTTGCGCTGATCTTGGAGGATTCGAGAGCGCTCAAGACCCTTGGCGTAATAACAGCTGCGAGGACGGCAATGATCGCAAGCAAGCCGATCATTTCAATCAGGCTGAAGCCGGAATGAGAATGCCCGTGAGAGCCGGCGGTCGGGTGCTTGTTCATCTTCTTCAATGGATCGTTGGCTTGGGGTGAGGGAATGCCCGGTGAAGTTAATCGGATTAATCGTGCAGCACTTGAACTGCATGGCAGCGGTAAAGCGGCTGCCGGACGTGCCATTGAAGGGTGTTACGATGCTCGAGGCCGCAGTGCGCGGCAGTATCAAGCAAAGGGCGGCGAATCTGCCGGCTGCGACAGTCGTTTTGCCGCAGTTGCAACGGATTTTGCAGTACCGAAACACCGCCCTCGACGATGTCTGCGAGCTGCTCAAACGGGATATGTCGCTAATCGCAAGAATCTTGCAACTCAGCAACAGACCGTACTTTGCGCCTGGAATGCCGATTGACTCCCTCTAGGAGGCGGTGGGATTCTTCGGCTACGACAAGATTTACGGAATCGCGGGTTTGGTGGTCGGCATGCAACTGGCGCAAACCGCGATCCCCACGCCGTGACCCGGTAGTCAGCCGGGTCACGATTGAAGAACAGGCTAATTCTCTCCGCGACCGCCGATTCCCTTGGTCGTCGACGGGAGCTGTTTTGTCTCCAGCTTGGGACGGAGGGCTCGGGTGGCCTTTCCGGCCAGCCACATTTCCGAATTGCCGAGGGCATGCAGCTCCTTGCCGAGGGCCTGTTGGTAGTTGGGAGCGCCGCAGGCCGAAAGGACCCGGGCGCACTCCTTGCCGGTGGCTACCCGCTTGTAAAGATCCCTGAAAACCGGCAGGACCGCCTTCTTGAACCTGGGTTTCCAGTCGAGGGCCCCGCGCTGGGCCGTGGCGGAGCAGTTCGAATACATCCAGTCCATGCCTTTCTCCCCGACCAGGCGGATCAGGCTTTCGGTCAGTTCCTCGACGGTCTCGTTGAACGCTTCGCTGGGGGAATGGCCGTGCTTGCGCAAGACCTCGTACTGGGCCTCCATCACCCCGGCCAGGGCGCCCATGAGCACGCCGCGCTCACCGGTCAGATCGCTGAAAACCTCCTGCTGGAACGTAGTGGGGAACAGGTAACCCGAGCCGATCGCGATGCCGACGGCAATGCAGCGCTCGCGTGCCCGGCCGGTGTAATCCTGCGCGACGGCGAAACTGGAGTTGATGCCGGCGCCCGAAAGGAAATTGCGGCGCACGGATGTGCCCGAGCCCTTGGGAGCGACCATGATCACATCGACGTTCCGCGGCGGGACGACGCCCGTCTGCTTTTTGTAGGCGATCGAGAATCCGTGGGAGAAGTAGAGGGCCTTGCCGGGCTTCAGGCATTTCTTGATCAACGGCCAGATCGAGCGCTGCGCTGCGTCGGAAACGAGCATCTGAATGATGGTCCCGCGCTGGGCGGCCTCCTCCATGTCGAACAGGGTCTTGCCGGGCACCCAGCCGTCCCTGACCGCGCGGTCCCAGTCCCGTTCGAATTTCCTGGACTGGCCGATGATGACCTTGAAGCCATTGTCCTTCATATTCAGCGCCTGGGCGGGGCCTTGAACGCCGTATCCGATAACCGCGATGGTTTCCTTCTTCAGCACCTTGCGGGCTTTCGCGATCGGGAACTCATCCCGCGTCACGACTTCTTCTTTCACTCCGCCAAAATCAATGATGGCCATACGCTTCTTTCCTGTTGTTGGGTTGTTTAATGCTTAGGTTGAGAATGAAAATGATTCGGTGCGGGAGCAGACTAGAGCGACGGTGAACAGGCGAAAAGGTAAATGTAGAAACCAACCCGCAGGCGGAAGGCAAGCAGAAGTCTCCGGCCGCCCCCGCCGGCGCGGCGTTCTTGTCGAGATCGGCGGGTTTTGATTGCCGTGGTGGGAGGATATCCGGCGGGATCGGCGGATCGGGATGCGCAAAGCGGCCTCGGGGTAGGGGTTTATACTGCAAGTCCAAACGGTATTGACTCTTTTTATCGGGCTTATTAAAACAATTAATGACGATTTCATCGCTGAAGCTGATTGCCATCCCCGTCCTCGCTTTGCTGACCGTCCCGTCGATTGCGTCCGCGCAGGCCTTCTTCTTGGTCGAAAAACAGGTGCTCTATGCCCAAGCCGATTCGACCGGGCCGTACCTCCAGACCGCACAGGGTTTCCCCTCGTACATTTTTAGAGGACAGGCGCCGGCAGCGGGAACGATAACGCCGCCGGGCCTCACCCCGATCAACCTGGTCGTCAGTTCCGATAAGAACGGCCAATATAACCTGAGCCAGGCCTTCACCACCAAGGTCGCGCGCGACGCCGCATTTCCGAATGGCAATTACCAAGTGACTTCCACCGGGTATCCCGCGGTCACAATTGGCCTGAGCGGCGACCTTTATCCCACGGCCACACCGCAGGTGGTTGGCGGAACTTGGCAGCACAATGTGCTCGTGGTCAACCCGGCCCAAAGTGCGACGCTGAATTTCAGCACTTTTACCGGATACACTTCGACCACGGGCGGCCAGGTCGCCGCTCATATGAGCTTTAAGGTGCAAACCGATTTCGGCTCGGACAATTTGAACCTCCAAAACGACATCGCCACGGTGCCGATCGCAGGGATCACGCAATCATCCGCGCCCTTCACCTCGTATACGATTCCGGCCGGCACCCTGGTTGCCGGCAACATCTATCAGGCGACCTTGGATTTCGACACCCTCACCTCCGTGAACACGACGAGCATTTCCGGCGCCACCATTGTCGGACTCTATGAAAACGAACTGAGTTTTTATATCGTGGCCCAGTCGACGAACCCCCCGGCGGCCCCCGTGATCAATGTTTCCCCGACCAGCATCACGACCCCGTCCGGCTCCAACGCCGCGTTCACGTACAATTCCACCCCCTCCTGGGTGGGCGGCAGCCAAACCCAAGCCGCGTCCTTCCTCTGGTTCTTCAATGGGCAGATCATCAATTCCGGCAGCACCAGCAAATACAGCTTCGATTCCAACATCAATTTGACGGTCAACAATGTGGGCGCCGCGGACGTCGGAACCTATGTGATTGGGCTCTTCAACGGCGGCGGGGTGGCCTTTAGCCAACCTGCGACTTTGTCGATTGGTGCGGCCCTGGCCCCGACGATCACCGCCCAGCCCCAAAATCAGACGGCGACGGCTGGCGGCAGCGCCTCGTTCAGCGTCAGTGCCGCCGGCACGGGTCCCTTTGTCTATCAGTGGTACTTCAATGGCACAGTGCTCACCTTGGGCGGAAATACCTCAAGCTATTTTGTCAACAACGTCACGGCCGGGAAGGCGGGCGTCTACGCCGTGACTGTCTCCAACGCCGGCGGCACAGTGACAAGCAATGGGGCGAACCTGGTCCTGGTAGCCAGCCTGCCGGCGATCACGACCCAGCCCGCCGCTTCCCAATCCGTCAATGCGGGGGCGAGCCCGACTCTCAGCGTCGTCGCCTCGGGCGCCGGAACCTACCAGTGGCAGCTGAACGGAACCAACATTTCGGGTGCTACGAACTCCACGCTCACCCTCGCGAACATCGGCACGACCCAGAGGGGAAGTTACACCGTTGTCGTGTCCAACGTCCTCGGCTCGGTGACGTCAAACGCTGCGAACGTGGCTGTCGCCGTCAACTCGTCCCTGTACAACATTTCCTCGCGGGCGTATATCGGCACGGGCCAGTTCCAGAATCTCGTGGCGGGATTCTACACGAACGGTTCCGGTTCCAAGAATGTCGTCGTTCGGGGCATCGGCCCAAATCTGGCCATAGTCGCACCGACGCTCGCGGGCCTGACCCTTCCCAACCCGAAGCTGACCCTGTATAACGGAAGTGCCGCCGTCCTCGCCACGAACACGGCCTGGGGCGGCGGCTCGACCCTGACAAGCGCCTTCGCAAGCGTCT
>CAZSEH010000033.1:0-34713 GCA_964605835.1 uncultured Opitutaceae bacterium | reverse complement strand
GCCTGGCCATATCTTTCGTCCTCGCCGATGGAGCCCGCCGGACGCCGGGCCTGCGGGCGATCCTTTGATGGATGCAGGCTAAGCCGGGAGTATGCAGTTCGCGAGTTAAGATTGGGCAAGATCAACTGCATAGTTCCGGTTAAATCTGCCCGGAGCGCGCGAAGCGAAGGAGAGCCGCATAGTCCTGCTGGTCTGCCTGGCGCAGGGCGCTCAAATATGCCTCCCGGACAGCGGAAGGCGCGCCTGTTCCGGCTCCCCATGGAAACGAAGGTCCTCCCAGTTTCACCGCGGCGATGTCGGCGATCAGCCGCGCATGTCGGCCGTTGCCATTCACGAATGGGTGAATGAACACCAAACGATGATGGAATCGCACTGCAATTTCGTCGTTGGGATAAATGGCGTGGGTAATCCAGTATTGGACATCTCCGACCAGACCGGCGAGGTCTTGCGAAATCCTGTGAGGCTCAATCCCGATCGTCTTTTCAGTGGTCCGAATCTTCCCCGCCCATCGCCAAGTCGCGTTGAACATTCTTCGGTGGAGCTCCAGGAGATAGGATGCGTTCAGAATCTCGGCCTTCGCGAGGCGGCGCGGACTCAGGGCCCAGCGCTGCGCGGAAACGATGTTCGCGTATTCGAACTCATTCAGTTCCTTCTGAGTCGCGAGACTCGGGATGAGCCCCTGCTTCTCCTCTTCGGTAAGCGGCGTGTCGCCCAAGTGCGTGTGGAAGATGTCGCTCATGGTTTGACCTAGCCGGGAAGATCCGTGCGTTTGACGGCCTGATCCTCAAGGGACATCGAGTGCTGCACCGACCGCAGTGTCCGGTCGGCATCGGAGCTCGCAAGCTCGGCCAAAGTGCCCTTGATCGGCAAAAGGGTATAGACAACCCGGCAGCCCATTGCACCGGCCACCGCCTCCAGTTGGCGCAGGCTGATTGACCCGGAGGATTCGGATTTTTCAAAATGGTGAATAGCTTGGGGAGTTACCCTGAGCCGTCCTCCAACTGTTTTCAGGCTAAGCCCCAGAGCCTGTCTTACCGCCCGTAGCCACCCGCCGACCGGACGATTGACGGCCTGCACGAGTTGGTTCGGTTGAAGCTGTTCTGTTAGCTGATTTAAATGTAAAACTTGAGAAGACCGTCTATTCATAAAGCTATAACTTGATTAAAATAATGCAAAGTCAAGCTATAGCTTTAAATATGCTCTTATCGCGCCGCCTACGATAGACCTTCAACCTTTGAGCAGAAAAAATTACGCGGCGGGAAACTTCTTCAGGATCTGATCGGTGATCTGCTGCACGGCAGCCTCAACCGCGGGATCGGATGCCTCCACGGCCGCGGGAGTCCCAGGGGCTGGGGCCGCGGGCACCTGGCAGACGACGCCTGGAAGAAAATCGCTGTTGTCGCACAATTCGCATTCGCGCAGGTCGGTGCGGTTGTCGGGCATGCCCATCCCCTTTCGAATGCGGATCAGGTCCTTGAGTTTCTCGGGGCTGAACGTGTGCAGGCCGCTGCCCAGCTGCGAGGCGATCCAGACGGTTTTGCAGTACGAATCCGTGTTCTCCATCTTCCAGTAGGCGTCCTCCACGTCCTTGCCCCAGACGATGACCCCGTGGTTTTCCATGATGACCGACTGGTGGTCGACGCCGATCCGGCCGACTTCGTCGGAGTTTTCAGGGGAGCCCGGAGTCTGGTACTTGGCGTAGCCGATCTTGCCGAGAAAGACCTCCGCCTCGGGAATCATGCATGTGGGCGGCTGAACGCCGGCGACCGCAAATGCGGTCGCGTGGGGCGGATGGGCGTGGACGCAGGCCTTGGCCTTGGGCTGGCGCTTCATGATGCCGATGTGCGTCATGGCCTCGCTTGTGCGCTTGCGCTCCCCGGCGAGCTGCTTGCCGTCCATGTCGATGAGGCAGATGTCGGCCGGTGTCATGAACCCCTTGGAAATGAGGGTCGGCGTGCAGATGACGAGGTTGTCGCCGACCCGGACCGTGATGTTGCCGCCGTTGCCGTCCACGTAGTCCTTCTCCCAGATTCGGCGCCCGATGTCGCAAATCTTGACCTTGAGGGACTGGATCTCCGGCGAATTGAAAAAGCGCTCGATCTCGGCGGGAGTCTTGGGGTCGGAACCGGGGGTCCACTTGAACTCGTAGTCAGGGACGATCGGCCCGGCGGATTTCTGCGCCGATACGGCGGCGTTTGCGCCGGGCTTGACCCGCCCGGTGAATACGTCCCGGGCGGAGGGCGTGAGAATTGAGCCCGCCGGCGGCTGTTCGCCCTTGCGAACGAGTTCTTCCGCTTCTTTTGCCGTGATGACTTTTGGCATGGTGATGGTTACTTGGGTGGCGCGTAGGTGATGCTGTCTATGATCGCGACGTTGTACGCGTCGACGGGCGTGGGACTCGCAAACGGGGCGGTGGCTTCGCCGCCCTGGACGAAGCCGATCGTGTGTCCGGGCGTCGCACCGAGGTCGTCATAAACGACGAGCGAGTCCCCCTTGGCCAGGGGAACGGCGGGGGCGCCGGCGAACTGTTCGCGCGAGAGAGGATGCACGATGAGGAACCGGGCTCCCTTGAAGGCGGGGTCCCTCTTGGAGAGGACGACTCTTCCGATGACGGTGCCGAGGCGCATGGTTCAGTCCGGATTGTCGACGATTCCGATGATGATGTTGCGCAGGGGGGAATGCGGATCGCCGACATGTTCCCGGGTGGTTGAGCCGTCTGTGGAGAGGATGACGCGCTGGTGCTGGCCGGCGGCGAGGGGGTCGAGAGCCAGGATCGGCGCGCCGTCGTCACCGCCCTTTTCGTCGAGGGGCTGGCAGATGATCATCCGGCACCCGCGCATGCTCGGGTGGCAGACGGTCGAGACGACAACTCCATCGACGCGGGCATTGACCATGGGGATTCAACAGCGAAGGTTGCCGGTCAGCTACGCCTTCCCGGCTGGATAGATCCGGGTGTTGAGCGCTTCGACCGTGTCGACGATTCCGACGACCGCGGCATCGACCGGAAGGGACTTCATCCCCGTCGTCTGCCGGGCCGAGCTGCCCTGGCATACGAGCACAATCTCGTCCATTCCCGCCCCCATGGCATCGACGGCGACGATCGTGCCCGGGCCGGGCCTGAACTGGACCGGATTTGCCTCGTCCACGAGCAGCGGACGAAGAACCAGCAGCTTGCGGCCCTTCATCATCTCGTCCTTTTTGGTCGAGACGAGCGAGCCGATGACGCGCGCAAGAAGCATGGCCTACTTGGCGGGTTTCGTGACGGCGGCGAATTTCGGAAGGACGATCGCAAGGTCGTCGGCCGGACGCGGGATCACCTGGACGCTGACGACTTCGCCGACGGCGCGGGCGGCCTGGGCGCCGCTGTCGGTTGCCGCCTTCACGGCGGCCACATCACCGTAGATGACCGCGGTCACGAGAGCATGTCCGACCTGCTTCATGGGTCCGGCGAGGGTGACATTGGCCGACTTCAGCATGGCGTCGGTGCCGGTGACGAGGGCGGTGAGGCCTCGGGTTTCGAGAAGACCTATGGCTTTTGACATAAGAGTATGGTTTTGGAGTTGGGGTTGCCCGGCTCAGGCCGGAGTCGAGCTGGCGATCCACTTGCCCAGGCCCCCGAGGTCCTCGTGCGGGCGCGGAATTACCTGGACGGCGACGACCTCGCCGACCTTGGCGGCGGCTTCGGCGCCCGCGTCGACGGCCGCCTTGACCGCGGCGACGTCGCCGCGGAAGAAAACCGTGACGAGACCGCTGCCGATCGCCTCGTAGCCGGTCATGGTGACGCTTGCCGCCTTGAGCGCGGCGTCAGCGGCTTCCAGCAGGGGGCAGAAGCCCTTGGTTTCGATGAGTCCGATTGCTTCCTGAGACATATGAAAGGGAGGTTGGCGTTGCGGTTGAAGTTAGATGCCGACGGTGCGCAGCAGCTCGGCGTGCGGCCGTGCGATGACGTGCGAGCAGACGAGCTCGCCGACGCGTTTGGCGGCTTCGGCGCCGGCATCGACGGCCGCCTTCACGCTGCCGACGTCGCCTTTGACGATGACCGTGATGAATCCGCCGCCGATCTGGACCTGACGGACGAGCGAGACGTTTGCCGCCTTGACCATGGCGTCGCTGGCTTCGACGCTGCCGGCGTAGCCGCGGGTTTCTACCATTCCAATGGAATCACTCATGTTTTTTCTGGGTAAGGGTGGACTTGGGACAAAGGATTCAGGGGATGAGTTCGACCGGAGTGTTGGCCTCGAGGGCGCAGGCGTTGCCCTCGTCCGTGTCGATGTGGACTTCGAGTTTGGAATCGGCGTGAACGCGCACGAGGATGCGGTCGAAGGTCGTGGCGCAGGGGCCTCCGACGCGCAGACGCATGAAATCCCCGTTTTTGGCTTTGTAAAACGCGGCCTCATCCGGGTTCATGTGCACATGCGGGGCCGCGCGCACCACCCCCTCGTTCAACTCCAGGGAACCGGCCGGTCCGATGAGCACGCATCCGGGGGTTCCGGCGACGTTGCCCGAGGAGCGGACCGGGATTTCGAAACCGAGGGCGGCCGCGTCCGTGCGCGCAAGCTCGACCTGGTTCAGACTGCGGCAGGGCCCGAGGATTCGCAGATTCGAGATGACCCGGCCGTGCGGGCCGACGAGCGTGACGGTCTGCTGCGCGGCAAACTGGTCCTTCTGGTACAGCTCCTTCATCGGCGTCAGCACCGCTCCCTTGCCGAAAAGCGTTTCCACCGCCTCCGATGTGAGGTGGCAATGGCGCGCCCTCACGTTGACCACAAGCGGACTCGGGGCCAGGACGCGGCGCGGCGGATTCCTGCCCAGGCGCTGGTAGAGAGCGCGCCGAACAAGGTATTCAACTTCGGCGCGATGGGGTGGAGGGGGAGGGGAAGCCATGGCGGAAATGGCGGAGATGGGCGAAAAGTTGGGTATTACTGTCGAACCTGCAGCGAATTATCGCAGAATCCTCCGGTATCGTCCAGAATTGTTCAACATAATGCAACTCGCTCCGCTCAAAGGGGGATGTTGTCGATGAGGCGAACCTCGTCGACCCAGGCGGCGATCGCAGCCATGCAATGGCCGGGCTTCACCTCGCGGACGGGTTCCAGGGTGTCATTGTCCACAACGGCGACGTAGATCACCCGAATCCGCCGGTGCTGGCCGAGTATGTGCGTTGCCTCGGCAACCACGCGATCGGGGCTTCTGACGCCGGCGTCGGCCATCTTCTTCGCCTGGCTGAGCGCCTGGAAGAGCGCGAGCGCATCCAGGCGCTGGTTTCGTGTGAGCGCTTGATTGCAAACACCCAACGCCAGCCCATCGGTTTCGCGAACAGTCGGAACAACAGCCACTTGCACCTTGAACCCCAGGTCATGCACCATCTTTCGAACGATGGCGGCACGCTGGGCCGTCTTCTGGCCAAAAAACACGAAATCCGGATTAACCGTGTTGAACAATTTCGCCATGAGCGTCGTGACGCCGCGAAAATGATTGGGACGCGAGATGCCGCACAGGGGCTTGCTCAGGACTTCCTCCGATACGTAGGTGGAAAACCCGCGGGGATAGACCTCGCTGGCGGTGGGGGTAAAGACGGCATGGGCGCCCCACTCCTTGCAGTGCTTGAGGTCCTCGGCGGGGGTTTGCGGCCGGTCGGAGATCCTCTCATGAGGGCCGTACTGGTGCGGATTGACAAAGATCGAGACGATCACGGTTCCGGCCCGCTCCGCGGCGGCTCGAATAAGTGCTTCATGCCCTGCGTGTAACGCCCCCGCCGTGGGAACAAGGGCGATCGTCTTGCCTTTGGACCGCTGCTCTGCAGCGAAAGCACCCAGGTCCGACATCGTTTGAATGTGTTTCATAAGCATCGCCGGGAAGGAAGGATCACCCATACGCCGGCGAGTTGTGGGGAACAAGTACCATGTTATCCACAAAAGCCGGCTTGTCAGGTGCGCCCTTCGGAGGGCCGTGCCGGCGAGGCTGTCCCTGATGCCCTTTTCAGGCCGGGCTGTTTCCAGAAGGCTGTCCCTTGGGCTTGTCGTCGGCCCGCTTTTGGCTCATCCCTGCGAGCTGGTCCCTTTTCCGATGATTCGATTCAACGAAAACTACGGCAAGTTGAAGGCTTCGTACCTCTTTGCGGACATTGCGCGGCGGGTGGGCGCGTATGTTGCGGCGAATCCGCAAAAGCCGGTGATCCGGCTGGGGATCGGCGACGTGACCGAGCCGCTGCCGCCGGTTTGCGTTGAGGCGCTTCACGCGGCGACCGATGAAATGGCCCACCGCGCCACATTCAAGGGGTACGGGCCGGACCAGGGTTATCCGTTCCTGCGGGATGCGGTGGCCCAGCACGATTACGCGGAACGCGGCTGCGCGGTCGCTGCCGATGAAATCTTCATCTCGGACGGGGCGAAGTGCGACTGCGCCAATATCCAGGAGATTTTCGCCACGGACATCCGGCTGGCGATTCCGGACCCGGTCTACCCGGTCTATCTCGATACCAACGTGATGGCGGGACGGACGGGTCCGAACACGGACGGCCGCTATGACGGGGTGACCTATCTCGAGAGCACGTCGGCCAACGGCTATGTGCCCGGCCTGCCCGATGGTCCGGTGGACCTGATCTACCTTTGCTTTCCGAACAATCCGACGGGAGCGGTGGCCACCCGCGAACAGCTCAGGGACTGGGTCGAGTATGCGCGCCGCAACCGGGCCGTCATTCTCTATGATTCGGCCTATGAGGCCTACATTCGCGATCCGAAGATTCCCCACAGCATCTACGAGATCGAGGGCGCACGCGACGTGGCGATCGAGTTTCGGAGCTTTTCCAAGACGGCCGGATTCACGGGCACGCGCTGCGCGTACACGGTCGTTCCGAAGAGCGTCCTCGCCTACGACGCCGGGGGGCGAGCCCAGTCGCTCCACCCGCTCTGGCTCCGCCGGCAGGCTACGAAGTTCAACGGCGTCGCGTACCCGATCCAGAGGGCCGCGGCGGCGGTCTACACGCCGGCCGGGCGCGCACAGTGCCGCGCACTGACCGACTTTTATCTCGGCAACGCAAGGAGGATCCGCGAGGCGATGGCGAAGATCGGCCTGCCGTGCGCCGGCGGCGACAACGCGCCCTACATCTGGATCAACACGGGCCGCGACTCATGGGAGTTTTTCGATCTTCTGCTCGAAAAGGCCCAGGTTGTCTGCACTCCCGGAGCCGGATTCGGACGGTGCGGCCAGGGCCATGTGCGCATCAGCGCATTCAACAGCGAGGAAAACGTCGGGATGGCCCTGGAGCGGATCGCAGGCGCGCTCGCCTGAACCTACTCGCGGGGCGCCGCCGGCAGGGCGGCCACGATCTCGCGGGCGAGACCGGACGCCGCCTCGCTCAGGCGCGCGGCAAGCTCGGCGTAATCGCGTCCGTTCCACGGCGAGTCCGGGGCGGCGAAATTCAGATGCGCCACGACCTTGGGGTTCGGGCCGCCGGAGGTTATTTCGACGATCGCCGAAAAATGCGCCGTATTGCCGCTGATTCCCGACCTGACGCCTTCGCAGTGAAGAACCGTCACGGTGATGTCGTAATCGCGGTCGCTGTCCAATGGGAACGGCTGGGCGAACACGCGGCCGACGTTTGGCGCGGCGACCAGGCTCGTGCGAAGGACCCGCATGATGCCCGCATCGAGCGATTCGGCCCAGCGGTTGAAATCATCGGGGCTGAGCTCATTCGCTCCCTGCCGGACGATGATCGAGCGCGTGTGCAGATACTCGGCCAGGTCTATGCTGTGAAGTCCCAGGCGGAGCCCGTTCGCAGCGGGCGCGGCGGCGGGCAGCGACGGCGAGGAAAGAACGTAGAAGCGCGTGGAGTCGCTCTGGGCGGGCGGGACGACATTGCAGCCCGCCAGAAGCAGAAGGGACAGGGAGAGCGGCAGGCCGGCCAGAATTCGGATGTTCATCGGGGGAAGGTGATGCGATTCCGGCGCGATGTCATTGCGGCGGCTTGCGGCCCGATATCAGGGCGCTCGGGTTGCGCTCGATGAAATCGGCCAGGCGCTGGACGGACTCCGCGGCATCGGCCAGCTGCGTCAGCGCGCGGTGGGTGTCGTCGCCGAGGTTCTGCTGCGCATCGATGAAGCGCCGCAGCGTCGCGGCGGTGGAGTTGAACTGCTGCATGGCCTCCTGCGCCCGAAGAAGGGCCGCCTGGAGCTGGGTCCCACTCGCTGCGACCTGCCCGTCGACGTTTCCAAGCGTGTGGTGGAGATCGCCGAGCGTCGTTTGCAATCTCGCCAGGGTGGAATTGAGATTGGCGAGGGTCTGCTTGATCTCGGGCGAACGGGCCAGGTCCTCAACCGCGGCTCCCGCCTGCTGCCATTGGGTTGCCAGGCCCTTCAGGTCGACGCTGTCGACGCGCGCCTTCGTGTCCGAGAGCAATCCCTTGAAATTGTTGGCCAGCCCTTCGAAGTCGACCCTGTCCACCTTCTTCAGGATCTCCATCGCGAGCGCCTGGATTTCCGAGATTGTCGAGGGCACCGCGGGGACGACTGGATACTTGTCTCCGGAAACGGCGGGCTGGGCCGGATAGAGCTGCGGATCGTAGAAGTCGAGTTCCACGATGACCAGCCCGGTCGCCAGGCCGATGGTGTCGAGCTGTGCGCGCAGCCCGTGGTCCACGAGCGAAAGCAACTGGGCCCGGCTGCTCACGTCGATCTCGACGCCCTTTTCGTCCGTGATCATGTTGCGGTCGAGCTCGCACTCGACGGCGACGACCGATCCGTTCTTTGCGGGATTGTAAAGCACGCGCAGATCGACCACCCGCCCCAGCGCCACGCCGCGAAGCTTCACGGGCGAACCGAGGTTCAGCCCCTGGATCGATTCGTCGAAATATACGACAAAGCGCTGCTGGTGGCGGAAGAAATTGACGCCGCCGAAAAACAGCAGGGCCATGAGGCCGAGCGCAAAGGCCCCTATGACAAAGGCGCCGATGATCGATGGACTGACCTTCTTCATGACAGCTTTGTACTATGGGCGGGCTCCCCGGTTCCGCGATGCAAAAACTCCCGCACCCGTTCATCGGTGCTCGATTCGGCGAGCTTGCGGGGGTCTCCCTCGGCGATGATTCCGCGGGCCTCCCGGTCGAGCATGATGACTCGGTCGGCCAGCCCGAATATCGAATCCAGCTCGTGGGAAACGATGACGAGGGTCGTGCCAAAGGTCTCCCGGATCTGCCGGATGAGGGCGTCGAGCCTGCGGGAGGTGACGGGATCGAGCCCCGCCCAGGGCTCGTCAAAGAAGACGATGGCCGGGTCCAGCGCCAGGGCGCGGGCGAGCCCGGCCCGCTTCTTCATGCCTCCGCTGATGTCCGAAGGGTAGTAGTCCTCGAATCCGGCCAGGCCCACCTGGGCTAGCTTCAGGTCGGCGACCTGCCCGATCTCGGCGCGGTTGAGCGAGGTGTGCTCCTCGAGCGGCAGCGCCACGTTCTGGCGCAGGGTGAGCGAGGTCCACAGGGCTCCGCCTTGGAAGAGCATCCCGAAATTGCGCAGCTGGGCCCGCCGCGAGGCAACGTCGGCGGCCGAGAAGGGCAGGCCCAGGAATTTGACCATTCCCGCCCGGGGCCGGTTCAATCCGACGAGGTTGCGCAGGAGGGTGCTCTTGCCGCATCCGGACCCCCCGATGATGAAGAACGACTCGCCGCGGGCGACCTGGAAGGTGACCCCTTTCAGGATGTCCTCGCCATCATAGCCGCATTCCAGGCCGTCGGCCTCGATTGCGGGTCCGGGGGGCGTGGAAACCGGGACGGTTGGGGATTCGGCGGCTGGCATGGCTCAGATTCCCATCGCGTGGAAAAGGACGGCGTAGAGGGAGTCCGCCACGATGATCAGGAGGATCGCCGTGACCACGGCCGAGGTGGTGGCCCGGCCCACCCCCGCGGCGCTTCGCTCGGCCTGCAGGCCGCGCAGGCATCCGGACAACCCGATGAGCAGGCCGAAAGTCGTGGCCTTGACGACGCCCACTCCGAGGTCGGTCAGGTCGATGCTGCTTTGGGTCTCGATCCAGTAGGCCGAGGCCGGAATCTGCAGGATTGCGCGGGCCACAACCATGCCGCCGAGGATTCCGACGCAATTCGCGTAGAGGGTCAGAAGCGGCATCATGAGCCCGAGGGCCAGGAGGCGGGGGAGGACGAGGAAGTCGATGGGCGACAGGCCGACAACCTCCAGCGCGTCGATCTCCTCGTTCGCCTTCATGTTGCCGAGGGTGGCGGCGAACGCCGCACCCGTCCGCCCGGCAAGGATGACCGCGGCCATCATCGGGCCCATTTCACGGACGGTGGAAAGGCCCACGATGTCGGCGACGAAGATGTCGGCGCCGAACTGGCGCAACTCGACCGCGGCCTGATAGGCCAGGGTGAGGCCCACGAGGAAACTTATCAGGCTCACGATCGGCAGGGACATCGCGCCGCATTCCTGCATCTGGTCCAGGCAGTCGCCCCAGCGAAACTTGGTCGCGCGCCCGGGGAAGCGCACGACGCTCAGCACGCACTCGCCCACGAAATGGAATATGTCCTTGAGATTTGTCGACGCATGTTCGGTCGCCAGCCCGACCGAGGCGAGAAGGCCCTCCCGGCGCTCCCGTTTTTCGCCCGTCTTGAGGCTCGCCTCGAACTGATCCAGGAGTGATCGCATCTTCTCGGGAAGCGATGCGATGTCGCAGTCGATCCCCGCCTTCCGGCAGCCCGCGCGGACTTCCTGCAGAAAGAGCAGGATGGAGGTGTCCCAGGAGCCGAGTCCGGCGGCGACGATTCCGACCCGCTCGGGCTTTTGTGCGCCCAGGACTTCGGACCACGAAGGCCGGCGGTCGCCTATCCGCCACTCGCCGCCCAGATCCACCTCAAGCCGTCCTCCCTCGGTCCGGGTGGCGGCGCGTGCGCGCGCGGGCTCTGGTGGGACAGACATTGCGGACAGTCTGTCCTCCTGGAGCTTCGCGCCAATCCTTTTTGGTGCCTTCGATCCCTGCTACCGGTCGATGCTTACCGTGAATTTGTCGAGCGCATCGCGGTCGATCTCGTAACCCAGCCCCGGCTTGGTCGGCGCGTTGACGTAACCCTCCGAATCGATGCGGATCTTGTCCTTGATGAAGGCGAGATCAGAGGAGCCCAGGGGCACGGTCATCTCGAACCACACGTTGTTCGGCATCGCCAGCTCGCAATGGAAGTGCACCGCGTGGTAGTACACGTTGCCCCAGTTGTGGGGCGCGCACTCCATCTCGAAGCATTCCGCCATGCGCGCCACCTTCATTCCGCCGGTGATGCCGCCGATGTTGTCCACGATGAACCGGACGGCATCGGTCGCCCCTCGGCGGATGTACTCGGGGAAGTCGTAGATCGAGTCGAGGAATTCGCCGATGTGGACCGGCACATCGAGGTCGCGGCAGAGCTCGACCAGGCCCTCGATGTCCTTTGTCGGCAGGGGGTCCTCGAAAAAGATGTAGCCCAGGTCCTGGATCGCCCGGCCGACCTTGATTGCCTCTTCGCGGGTGTAGACGCCGACCGGATCGATCATGAGGGTGAAGTCGGGGCCGACAGCCTCCCGGACCGCCTTCGCCACCGCGATGTCGAGCTTGTAGTCGTGGCCTCCGTTTGGCGACGGCGGATGGATCTTGTAGGCCTTGAAGCCCTGCGCCTTGCAGACCTTCACTTCCTCGACGAACTGCTCGAGCGTCTCGTGATGCTGGGTGCTTGCATACGCCAGCACCCGGTGCCGGTAGGCCCCGAGAATCTTGTAGATCGGCAGGCCGACCGCCTGGCCGAGGATGTCCCACAGGCAGTTGTCGATGGCCGAGGCGTAGGAGCTCTGCCCGAGCCGGCGCCGCTCCGGGACCCACTGCGAGGTGATCGCCTGCAGATCGATGGCGCTTTTGCCCGCGCAGGCATTCTTCGCATATTCCAGCCAGCCCATGTTGCTCCAATTGGGGTGGAAATAATGATCCTCGAGGAGGTAGGTGCCCTCGATTCCGCTGTTGGTGACGATCGAAGCAACCTTCATTCGCCCCCCGTAAAGGGCGGCGGCGACCCCCCTTCCCCGCGCGCTGCCGGTCATGATGGCCGGGGGACCGGGCATCCGGCGGCGGTCGAGTTCGTAGACCTTGACCTCCTTGATCGTAAGGTCGGGCAGGTCGGCGGGTTTGACTCCGACTGCTTCGGCGGCGGCCCGGGCCGGATTGGCCAGGGCCGAAATTCCCGCAACTGCGCCAAGGGCGGACGCGCCCAGAAACTGGCGTCGCGAATATTTGCTGTCCAGCATGGGATGTTCCTTCTGTTGTGCCGTTCCAGACGGCCTGCTGACTTACAAAACTGCTAGGCTCTAAGGTATGGCTTCAGGTAGTGGTCGAGGGCCACGCGAACCTGCTGGTCGTCGAGGTGGGGGACCGGGTGCTGCGCGCCGCCCATTCCACCGCGGCCGCCGCCGGATCCCGGCGTGGGGGTGACGTCGACGCCCGGGGTCGGGGGGGCGCGGCGGGACTTGACGTTGGCCGGGAAGACCCCGCGGGCGATCAAAACGCCGCTCATGGTCGTGGTGCCCATGCTCTCGAATGCGCATATGCGGCCGAACATGTCGAAAGCCTCCTGGTGCCTGTTGGCGTGCCAAAGGTCAAAGGCCGCCGCGTAAACGTCGGACAATCCGGTCGTCGGGCAGTGGCCGAGGAATCCGAGCTCCATCTCGTTGATCATGGTCCTCACGCCGTTTCCCGAGAACACCGTGAGCTGGTTGTTCGTCCTGCGGCGCAGCTCGGCGATCCGCGCCAGCGGGTCGCCTGCCTCGTCCTTGACCTGCCGAACGGTCGGGACTGTGTTGAAGATCTCAACGATCAGGTCGATGCTCATCTTGCCCTGGCTTTGGACGAACAGGGGCAGATCCGTGAGGCGGCCGACCTGCTGGTAGTAGTCGAGCAGGACCTTTTCGTCGGTCACGTTTGCCGGCGGGAGCGATACGATCGCATCGGCGCCATGCTGGGCCGCATGCTGCGCGTAGCGGGCGACAGCGGCCATGTCCGCCGCCTTGTCCTGGACGCCGATGACGAGGGCTGTCGATCCGCCTTTGCCCGCGGCGAGGATCGCCTCGGCTCCGGCCATGCGCTCGGCCTCGCTGAGAACGGACCAGCCGCTCGCAATCTGCGGCCACACAAAGCCGTGCACCCCTCCGCGGTTGCAGAACGCCACCTCCGCCGCCAGCGCCTCCAGGTTGATCTTGTCGTCCTCGGTGAACGGCGTCTGGCCGATGGGGAAGAGGCCGCGCAGCTGCTTCGGCCCCGAGCGCGGAACGGCCGGGGAAGCCGCGGGCGCGCCAGCGTCCGCCGCGGCCGCGTTGCGCATCGCCAGCGCGATGCCAAGAGCGCCCGCGCCCAGGAATTGCAGGAACTCACGGCGGGGAAGCTCGCCGGACGGGTGGGTTGTCAGGGGTCTGGTATTCATGGATTTCATGGGTTCGGCGGTTCTTTTGTGGGAAAGGGTGGGGGCGCCGCGGATCTGCGCCGCGGCGCCGGGGAAGACGGCGGCGGCGAGCTTGGTCCGCCGCCGCACGGACGATCAACGGTCGATCCGGAGCAGTATCTTGTCCAGCGCATCGCGGTCGAGCTCCAGGCCCAGGCCCGGTCCGGGAGGCGCGTTGACATAGCCGTCCTTGTCGAGGCGGAATTTGTGCTTCAGGTAGGGGCGGTCCGTAAGCTCCTGCGGATACGGCATTTCAAACCAATAGCAGTTCGGCAGGGCCAGCTCCACCTGCATGTGCACGGCCAGGTCGTATCCATTGCCCCAGTTGTGGGGCGTGCACGGCATGCCGAAGGCGTCGGCCAACTGGCCAATGCGGAAAGAGCCGGAAATGCCTCCGACGTTGTCCGCGATCAAACGGACGATGTCGTACGCACCCCGGCGGATGTATTCGGCAAAGGCCTGGATCGAATAGAGGAACTCGCCGACTTCGATGGGCACGGTCAGTTTCTTGCGCAGCTCGATCAGGCCCTCGATGTCGGTGGACGGGATCGGATCCTCGAAGCTGACGTAACCCTCCTCCTCAAGCACGTGGCCGACCGCCAGTGCCTCGTGCACGTTGTAGCGCTGGACCGGGTCGAAAAGGAGCGTGAACTCGTCGCCCATGGCCTTGCGGACCGAACGGATCTCCTCGATGTGCCCGACATAGGCCGGAATCGGTTCTGGGGTGGCCACCCGGTGCTGGCCGCCGCCCGGGTGAATCTTGTAAGCCCGGAAATTCTTCGTCCTTGCCTCGAGCGCCTGCGGCGCGAAATCCTCGATCGCGGGAAGGTGCTGTGAACTCCCATAGGCCAGCATCCGGTCCTTGGTGCCGCCGAGGAGCTTGTAGATCGGCCGGTTGACCGCCTTTCCAATGATGTCCCAGAGCATGACATCGATCAGCGCCGCATTGTAATTCGCCTCCCCGACGCTGCCGAGGTGCATGCCGTTGGGATAGCCGAACCCGCCCGCGAACATAGAGGGGAACATGCGGCTGCGCGGAGCGGTGGCTGCGGTCAATCCGGGCAATAGGTCGATGACGTTCTTGCCGAGGCACACGTCCTTTGCATAGGCCAGCCAGCCGTTGTTGCCGACCCGGTTGCCAATCGTGTAATTGCCCTCGATCCCGCAGTTCGTGACGATGGAGCAGATTTCCCCGCTTTCCGGGCTGTTGAACTTGTGGATCGAGCCGAGATTGGCCACGTAAACCTTCACCTCCTTGATCGTGAGGTCGGGCAGGTCGGCCGGCTTGATCCCGACCGATTGCGCTGCGGCGCGAATCGGGTCGGCGAGGACGGACGCTCCTGCGATCGCCCCAATTGCGGACGCCCCGAGAAAATCCCGGCGTGAAATATTTCCTTTCAGCATTGGTTACTCCTGGTTGGTTACTGTGGCTTCTTGCTTGGAATTGAGGAACGCAAAGGGGTGCTTTCAGGCCGGCTGCCGGCGGGGCGATTTGGGGAAAATATCCTCATCCTCACTGGGGCGCATTGGATGGAGTTGGGGTGAGTTCATGTATTGCGGCGCGGCGGGGAGGTCAAGCGCCTGGGGACAAATTTCCCTTCTAATTATTCTTAGGACTTGGGTTCGGCGGACAAATCAGCCTTACTGGCAAGACCTGACGCACGGTCTTGAAATAAGATTCGCCGGCGTCCCACTCATGCCCCCAGCAACGCCCCCGCCCGCCGCCAGGCCAACCCGCGCCCGCCACTGGGTCCTCGCCTTTGCGGCGACGCTGGCCCTGATCACCTACATCGACCGCGTCTGCATGGCGCAGGCCAAGGGCTCGGTCGCGGCCGATTTGCACCTGTCCGATTACCAGATGGGCCTGGTTTTCAGCTTCAGCACGCTCGCGTACGGCTTTTTCGGGGTGCTGGCCGGTTCGCTCGGCGACCTGTTCGGGCCGCGAAAGGTGCTGACGCAGATGGTCGTCTGGTGGTCGATCTTCACCGCCGCCACCGGCCGCGCCTGGAACCTGGCCTCTCTCCTGACGGCACAATTTCTCTTTGGCGGGGCGGAATCCGGCGCGTTTCCCAATCTGGCCAAGGCCTACACCAAATGGATGCCCGTCGCCGAGCGCAACCGGGCGGTCAGCGTCATGTGGCTTTGCACGCGATGGGGCGGGGCGATCACGCCCCTCCTGGTCGTTTGGGTGATTTCATTCGTGGGCTGGAGATGGACATTCGCAGCGTTTGCGGTCCCGGGCATTCTCTGGGCGGTCCTTTTCCATTGGTGGTTTCGGGACAATCCCCGCGACCACAAGGGCGTCAACGCCGCCGAACTCGCGCTGATACCGGATGCTGCGGCGAAGCCCGCCAGCCGCCCGAAGGTGCCCTGGGCGAAAATCGCGCGTTCGCGCACGCTCTGGCTCCTGATCGTGCAGTACTTCTGCTTCGGCTATGGCTGGTATTTCTACATCACCTGGCTGCCGACCTATGCCCGGGAGGCGCGCGGGCTCGAACTGCACAAGGGAGCCCTCCTTTCCGGCATTCCCCTTTTCTTCGGCGGTTTTGCGTGCCTGCTGTCGGGCTGGCTGGCCGGCTGGCTGGTGCGCCGCGGCTTTGGGCTGGCCCACGTCCGCCGGGGCCTGGCCTATGTCGGTTACGGCGGGGCGGCGGTCATGCTTCTCATCATGCTCCGCATTGCCGACCCGGTCTGGGCCATGCTGGCCATGGGCCTTGCCAGTTTCTTCCTCGATCTGACCCTGCCCCTGTGCTGGCGCACGGCCATGGACGTCGGCGGGCAGTATGCAGGCACCGTTTCCGCCGCCGTAAACACGTCAGGCCAGATCGGCGGCGCTGTTGGCCCTTATGTCGTGGGGTGGATCCTCCAGAACATGAACCACAACTGGACGCTCATTTTCGCGATCTCGGCGGGGATCTACGTCCTGGGCGGGCTCTGCTGGATCTTCATCGATCCGGTGAATCCGATCGAGAAAGCGTCGCCCGCCGCGGCTCCCGCCTGACGGGGCGGCGCCGGCCGCCGCGTCACTTGGGCAGGAGCGCGATCAAGTCGCTGTGCGGGCGCGCGATGACATGCGCGGCCACGAGCTTGCCCAGGCTGCCGACCGCCTTGGCGCCGGCATCCACCGCGGACTGCACGGCGGCGACGTCGCCCTTCACGATCACCGTGACATAGGCGGCGCCGATCTTTTCCTTGCCGACCAGCGTAACGTTGGCGGCCTTGAGCATGGTGTCGCATGCTTCGAGGATCGCCGTGAGGCCCTGCGTTTCAATTATGCCTAGAGCCGGTTGGTTTGTGTCCATAGTTTCGTCCGTTGATTGGTTGGATTCCGTCGGCACCATCTGGTCCTGCCCCCCGTAGAGCGGATTTGTCGAATTCGGAAAATGAATGAGCGGGTCGAGCCCCGCCTCGGGGCGGCCTATGCAATTGACGATTGCCTTCACCCCCAGCTCCGTCGCCCGCCTCTCGATGAATGTCAGCGCGGCCTGGACCGCGGCGACATCGCCCCGGAGGCGGAGCACGAGGTTTTCGTTGCCGGACGTCTCGATGCCGAGGATGCGCACCTCCGACTCCTTGACGACCTGGTCCGCGATCACCGCCGTGATGCTCAGGAAGGGCATCTCGGCAAAGCCCAGGGCCGGGATCGTCATGTTCACGGGCTGCCCGGCACGCTGAGCTGCCTCATGATCTCCTGCACGATTCCGTCCACGTCGATGCCCTTGGCGGCGGCCGTATCCGCCGCCGCACCGGGCAGCCGCCGGCACGCGTGCGCAGCCTCCTCGTATCCGCAGTCGGCGAGAATGCACGCGATCTTCGAGCGGATATCGTCGAGGCCGAGCTGCTCCTTGGGCGAGAGCAGCTGGCGGCCCGATCCCAGCGCGAAGCCCCGCAGCGTCATGCCCGCCCGGAATCCATCCGGGAAATTCACGCCGGAAAGCATGGCGTCGATCAGCTCCAGCAGCCGGAACTGGATGCGCTTCGCCTCGTCCCAGTTGCCGGCCAGAAACTCGCGGTAAAGCTTCACGATCACCTCGGGCACGACGCCGCTCGAGGCGATCGTCCCGCCGTCCGCGCCCATGAGGAGCGCCGGGAACAGAATCTCCTCGCATCCGATCAGGCAGGCGAAGTCCGGCCGCTGGGGCTTGATGGCGTTCAGAGTCGACAGAAACCGCGGGAAGTCGCGGCTGCTGTCCTTGACCCCGACGATGCGCGGGCAGTCCAGCGCCAGCCGCGTGAGCACGGGCACGCTGATCTCGTTGGAATACTGGGGGATGTTGTAGAGGACGATGTCGATCGGCGAACGCTTCGCCAGCTCGCGGAAGAAGTGCTCGATGCTTTCCTGGCTGACCTTGTAGTAGTAGGGCCCCGTTATGGACACCGCGACGCAGCCGAGGTCGGCGTAGGTCCGGCAGGCGTCGAGGATCATCGTCAGGTTGGTCTCGGCCGCCCCGGCCAGGATGGGCAGCCGGCCGTGATTCTCCTCGGCCACAATCTGGATGACGCGCTTGCGCTCCTCGAAGCTCAGCCGGATGAACTCGCCGGTGCTGCCGTTCGGGTAGAGGCCGCTGACGCCCTTCTCGATGAGCCAGTTCACCATTCGGCGCAGTTCGCCCTCGTTGATGCGGCCGTCGTCGAGGAAGGGGGTCAGGTTGGGGGTTAAAATGCCTTTGATCACGGGACGGGGGAGGATTCGGGACTGCGACTAGCGAATGACAACTCCGGTTAAAAGCGCGACCGAAAAATGCACGGGTGCAAACGGGGCGATCCGCGGTGTCCGTTTGCGAAATCCCGGAAATTGCGCAAAATAGCGCGCTATGATCCCGGCATCCAACCCCATCACACGGCGTGAAGTTCTGCAGAGACTCGCGATGCTCACCGGGGCGGCCTTGTTGCCATGGCGCGCCAAGGGCGCCGCGGACGAGGCTTCCTCCGACAAGCTCGGTCCCGTCCTCCCCCGGCGCACGCTGGGCAAAACCGGGCTGAGGCCCACCATGCTGACCGTGGGCGGCTCGCATATCGGGAGGCCAAAGGCCGACAGCGATGCCCAGGCCGTCATCGAGGCGGCGATCGAGGGCGGGATCCGCTCCTTTGACACGGCGCAGCTCTACCAGAACGGCGGCAGCGAGATCCGCTACGGGAAGTTCCTCACCCCGAAGTACCGCGAGCACGTGCTCATCTTCACGAAGACCATGGCGGAGGACGCCGACACGGCGCGGACCCACCTTGAGAACTCGCTGAAGCACATGAAGACCGACTATGTCGATTTGTGGGAGCTGCACGACGTGCGGGAAATCGAAAGGTCGAACATCCGCGTGGCCAAGGTGGTCGATGTCATGCTCAAGGCCAAGGAACAGGGCAAGGTGCGCCACATCGGTTTCACCGGGCACGCGAGCTGGAAGACCCACGACCACGTCCTGGGGCTTACCGACGTATTCGAGACCTGCCAGATGCCGATCAACATCGCCGATCCCTCCTTCGAGAGCTTCACGCTGAACATCCTTCCGACGCTGGTGCAGCGGAACATGGGCGTCCTCGCCATGAAGACGCTGGCCGGCGACGGCCTAATGGGCGGCCGGGGCGGTGCGGGCCCGCGCATTGTCCCCGACCGGGTCTCCGTGCACGACGCCCTGCGCTATGTCTGGTCGCTGCCCATCTCCACGCTCGTTTCCGGCATGCAGACCGTCCCCCACCTGAAGGCAAATATCGCCACCGCGAAGAGTTTCATCGCGATGGAGGAGGCGGAGCGGCAGGCGCTGATCGCCAAGGTCGCCGACCTGGCGCAGTCGGGTGATATGGAGAAGGGCTTCAAGGGCCAGGTCGGCAGCTGACCGCTAGCCCTTGTAGAGCCCGCTCCGGGCGATATGGGCCGCCACGGAGTCGGGAACGAGGCCGTCCAGCGGCAGGCCGCGCCTCACGCGTTCGCGCAATTCGGTCGAGCTGATCTCGACCGCGCGGTTGGAGCAGTCGTGGAGCCGCAGCCCCGGGACATCGCCGGCCGACTGCCGCGGATGGCCGGGGCGCGTCAGGACGATGAATTCCGCCAGGCGGGCGAGTTCCCCGATGTCCTTCCAGTCGTGCAGCCGGCCCAGCCGGTCGCCGCCGATGATCCAGAAGAGCCGGTCATTCGGATGCAGCCGCTGGAAATGGCGGACGGAATCGATCGTGAAGCTGGCCCCGCTTTGGCCGAGCTCGAACTCCGAGATTTCAAATTGCGTCTGCGACGAGATCGCGAGGCGCAGCATGGCGAGGCGATCACCGCCCGGGGCGTGGATCCGCTGCGATTGGTGCGGCACCTGCGCCGTGGGCACAAAGACGAGGCGGTCCAGGTTGTGCTGGGCAAGGGCGTCGTGGGCGGCGCCGAGGTGCCCAAGATGCACCGGGTCGAATCGTCCGCCTAGAAAGCCGATATTCACGGAAATGAGGTTGGCGAGGCTGACGCCTGCGGCAAGCCGCGCGGCAACCCTGCGCGACCGGAAGCTTCTTTCGCTCGTCGTCCGCGCATCGATATGGCAAACTGGTCCTTTATGCGTTTTCGCACTTTTCTCTTTGATCTGGATGGCACCCTTATCGACCACTTTGCCGCGATCCACCGCTGTTATAGCTATACCATGGAAAAGCTTGGATTGCCAAAGCCGACCTACGCCCAGGTCCACGCCGCAGTCGGCGGCGGACTTGAGAATGCCTTTTCAAGGATAGTTCCGCCCGAGCACCGGGTCGACGGACTCCGGATCTTCAGCGCCTATTGGGAGAAGATCATGCTCGAGGACTTGAAGGTCATGCCGGGGGCCCTCGAGCTCCTCCAATCGCTTCATGCCCGCGGGGCCGTTCTCGCCGTCTGTTCCAACAAGCTCGGAAGCTCCTCGCGCCCGGTCTGCGATGCGCTGGGCTTCACCCCCCTTCTGCGCGCGGTCGTCGGGGCGAAGGACACGCCGTGGCTCAAGCCGGATCCGAGGTTCATGGCGCATATGCTGCAGCTTGTCGGCGGGCAGGCTGATTCGAGCCTCATGGTCGGCGATTCCCCATTTGACGTCCAGGCGGGCCACAACGTTGGAATGAAGTCCTGGTGCGTGACAACGGGGACGCACAATGCCGACCAGCTCCGGGCCGCGGGGGCCGACGCGGTCTATCCGGGGCTGCCCGAACTCGCCCGGGACCTGGACTAGACCGCATGTTTGCAAACACGCCCCGGCCGGTATGGTATCCTGCCCAAGCAATGCCGCATGCCGACACCGATACGAGATGACATGAGGCCGCGCCCGCTGTGAATCCCGCAGCCCGGCCATCCCCCCCGCCCGCGACCCTCGCCGGGGTCGTCGAACGCATCATTTTCTTCAATGAGGAGAACCATTACACGATAGCGGAGCTGCGGCCCGAGCCGCAGGGGGAGGGGGGCAAGGCGGCGGCGCTGGTGACCGTCGTCGGCGTCCTCCCGGGCGTGGAGTGCGGCGAGACGCTCCATCTGACCGGCGAATGGACGCGCCACGCCCAGCACGGCGCCCAATTCAAGGCGGCGGCCTTCCGCAGCGAGCTTCCGTCGAGCGTGTACGGGATTCGGAAGTATCTCGGGAGCGGCCTCGTGACCGGCATAGGCAAGGTCTACGCGAACCAGATCGTTGACGCCTTTGGCGCAGGAACCTTCCGCGTCCTGAGCGAGGAATCGGCCCGGCTTCGCGAGGTTCCCGGGATCGGGCGAAAGCGCGCGGCCGCGATAAAGAAGGCCTGGGACGAGAAGCGCGCGGAGCGAGAGCTCTATATCTTCCTCCAGACCTACGGAGTCACGCCGGGCCAGTGCGTCAAGCTTGTCACAAAGTACGGCGGCGAGGCAAAAGGGATCCTCCTGAACGAGCCGTATCGCGTGGCCCGGGAGATCGACGGCATCGGCTTCAAGACGGCGGACCGGATCGCGATCAACCTGGGCTTTGCGAACGACGCGCCGCCCCGGATCGACGCGGGCCTGATATTCGCCCTGGAGACGCTGGAGGAGGAGGGGCACACGGCCTTCCGGGTGGGGGATCTCATCGCCTATGCGTCCAACCTGCTGGCGACCGGCGAAACACTCGTTGCGGCGCGGATCGGGGCGCTCGTCGCGGCGAAGCAGCTCATATCCCATGACATGGGGGGGGGCGGGGCGGCCCTTGTCCAGCTCCCGCACAACGACCGCGCGGAGCGCAAGATCGCCGAGGTCGTCGCGCGGCTGCGTCGGGGGCAGAGCGGACTGCCTCCCATCAAGGTGGACGCGGCCGTCCAATGGGCCGAGAAGCGCGCGGGATTCGTCTTTGACGGGCTTCAGCGGGATGCGGTGCGACACGCGCTCGAAAACAAGGTGACGATCCTGACCGGCGGGCCCGGAACCGGGAAGACAACATGCCTGCGGGCCCTCGTTGACATTCTCAAGGCGAAGAAGGCGCGCGTGCACCTGGCGGCGCCCACCGGCCGGGCCGCCCAGCGCCTGGCCGAAACGACCGGCGGGTTTGCCTCCACGATTCACCGGCTTCTCAAGTATGATCACACCCGCGGCGGATTCACCTCCAACGAGGATCATCCCCTCGCGACCGATTTCCTGATCGTGGACGAGGCCTCGATGCTGGACGTCAGGCTGGCCGCGGCCCTCTTCCAGGCCGTCCCGCTGCGCGCGCACCTGCTGCTCGTCGGCGACGTCGACCAGCTGCCGAGCGTCGGGGCGGGCGACGTCCTCAAGGATCTGATCGCAGCCTCCGGAGCGCACGTCACGCGCCTGGCCGTCGTATACCGCCAAAAGGGCCAGAGCGCGATCGTGACAACGGCCCATGCGATCAACAGCGGCGATTTTTCGCTTCCGCCGGTCCTGCCCGACGTCGCCTCCGCGCCCCAGTGGAGCGATTTCGCCTTCATCGCGGCGAACTCGGCGGAAGACTGCCTTCGCAAGGTGATCGAGCTGTGCACGCAGTTCATTCCCCGCCATTTTTCATGGCTGGATCCGGTCAATGATGTCCAGGTCCTGGCCCCGATGCACAAGGGAGTGGCCGGCGTCGCCAATCTGAACGCCGCACTGCAGGCGGCCCTGAACCCGCCCGATGCCGCGGCGTCCGGTGCCCGCGCCCTGCGAACCGCCGCCGGAGAGTTCCGCCCGGGCGACAAGGTGATCCAGCTGCGGAACAACTACGACAAGAACCTGTTCAACGGGGACATCGGCGTCGTGAAGGGGGTGGACGCCGGCGCGGGAACCCTGAGGGCGGTCTTCGACGGGGAAACCCACGAGTTCACGCGCGGCGAACTGGGCGACATGGCGCTCGCCTACTCGATAAGCATTCACAAAAGCCAGGGCAGCGAATACCCGCTCGTCATCATTCCGCTCCTCAAGGCGCATTTCATGATGCTCCAGCGCAACCTGCTCTATACGGCGATCACCCGCGGGAGGAAGAAGGTCTTCATCGTGGGCGAGCCCGCGGCCTACGCGATGGCCGTCCGCAACAGCGAGGCCAAGATGCGCGTGACCCATTTGAGGGAAAAGATGGCCAGCCAGTACTCCAAGTAACCGGCCGCGCGGGGGAGGGCTTCCGGCCGCTATCAATACTCGAAATGGCCCCGGATCGCGAAGATCGGCAAACCGCCCCTGTCCCGGTTGTAGCCGGGATGTTCGGCGTACTGGATGTCGGGCGTGATCCAGATCCCCTTGACGATCCTCACGTCGTAGTACGCCTCGACGATCTCTTCCGGACCATAGTTCAGGCGGCCGTCGCCGACAATGAAACCGTACCCGCCCGCCGCAAGGTACCGGCGGTGATCCGACGACAGGCCATCGACGATTCCCGCGATTCCCGCCACGTCATCGCCGCGCCCCCAGGCTGCTCCCTTCAGGCTCAGTCCGGTCGCGATCGAGCGATCGATCTCGGTGAAGGCCCACGACTCCGTCTTTCCGTTGTTCCAACTGAGGCGCAGGAAGGTTCCCAGGGCCGGTGTCAGTTCCTGGTCCCAGCCAAGGCCCGCCCCGTATTTTGAGCGGTATTCGCGGGTCCGCGTTACATCGAGCTTTGCCGCGGGATCGGAGACCGCCTCGCTGTAGCTTCCCATGTGGGCCCTGTTCAGGAACACAAAGGGCCGCACGGTTCCCGGATGCCCGTCCCACGAATAGGACCGGTCCACCTCGAGAATCTGCGCAAACGCCTTTGCCGCGTGCTTGTCCAGGACAAGCGCATTTGCCGCGTCCGGCTCCATCATGATCCCGTACCTTGTCGACCAGCCCTTCAGCTTCAGCTCCGCGGCAAACCCGGCCGTGTAGCCGCGCGTGTCCGCCGGATAGTCCCAGGCCCCGCTGTCCATCAGGGCCCAATTCAGAAACTGGGTGCGCGGATCGTGGCTGTAGGCATTGTCGTCGAAATAATCCACCGCGGCGAACTTGCCGACGGTCAGCGTCAGCCGGTCGACGTCCTTTTCCCCGGCGAGCTGATTCTGATCGTCGTCGACCCTTTCCTTTCCGCCCCCGAGTTCGAAGGTCTGCTGCAGGAAAAGGCGGGAAGTGGAGTAGTGCGGGCTGTTGCCCGCGGCGCGCGTGCCCTCGCCATTCGGGAAGCCCGCCATTCCGACCGTGCTGCTGACACCCTCGCCCTCAAGTACCTCGGGGTCGAGGTAGATCTCCGCCCCGGGCCAGAGCCGCCGGCCGATGAACAGGCTGGCGGTGACCGTGTGCTTGTCCTCCGTGGTGCCCGATTCGAGGCTGTTTCGTCCGGAGTACTCCGCCGGAAAGCCGTAGTGCCACTGTTCGATCACTGTCGCCTGGGCGTGCACGCTCCATTCCGGGGAATCGGGGGATCCCGCGGGCGCCCGGGCGTCATCCGCACGCGCTTCGCCTGCAAGAAGCGACAGAACGACCAGCCCGGAGGCGACGGTCCCGTGCGGTCTCCAGAATTTCATGGTGCAAGGATTCGATTCTGATCGGGCAAAACAAGCCCTATTTTGATCACTAAAAATAAATCTTTTTGTTGCCCATAGAAAGGGTTTGGACAAACTGGCCCCGTGCCCAGTGTCACCGTCGAGAATTACCTGAAGCGCATCCTCCTGCTCGAGGAAGGCAGGAAGCTCGTATCCATGGGGACCTTGGCCGGGGCGATGGAGGTGACCCCGGGGACGGTGACCGCCATGGCCAAGGCCCTGGCCGCGGAAGGCTGGATCGAGCATCAGCCGCGGGGAGGGGTGCGCCTGACGGACCGCGGCCGGCGCATTGCCCTGAATGTCGTGCGACGACACAGGCTCGTGGAGACATTCCTCGTCCGGACGCTCGACATGGACTGGGCCGATGTTCACGCGGAGGCTGAAGAGCTGGAACACGCGGTTTCAGCACGGCTCCTGGACCGAATTGACGCGGCGCTGGGACACCCGAAGACCGACCCGCATGGCGATCCGATCCCTTCCGCCCAGGGAGCCGTTTCCGAAAAAGTCGCGCAAACCCTGGTGTCGTTTCCGGTTCAGGCCTCCGCCCGGGTGCTCCGCGTGCGGGACCAGTCGGCCGAGTTTCTCGGTCTCGTTGAGAAGCTGGGCCTCAAGCCGGGTGCGAAGGTGCGGGTATTGGAGCGCGACCTTGTGTCCGGCATCGTCCAGCTCGGGCTCCGCGACGGGTCGCGCCAGCCGCTCGGGCTTTCCGAGGCCGCCAAGATCGAGGTTTACGCGAGCTAGCCCTGTTGCGGGCGCCTGCGTTTTTCCTTTCCTGATCGGGAAGTTCCGTCACAACCGGAATCTTGCAAATCGAGGAGCCGACAGGAATTGCGGGAGAACCCGCCGCCCATGGCTGAACCGGGACGCAGTCCCCATCCCTTCGTCTACACGGTGATGGTGCTGCCCTTCGGCGCGAGCGCCGGGTACGCCCAGGTGACGCTCGCGTATCTGGCCACCAAATCGGGCCTCACGGTGCAGCAGGGCGCCGTGCTGGTCGCGGCTAGCCTGTTTCCCCAGATGTGGAAGTTCTTCTGGGCGCCGGTGGCCGACCTGACCTTCAGCCGGCGCCGCTGGTACGTTATCTCCTGCGTTCTGTGCGCGTTCGGGATGTTTGGCACGGCGGCGGTTCCCCTCACCCCTTCGACTTTCCGGATCGTGGAGGCGCTCGTCCTCGCCAGTTCCGTCGCTTCGACGTTCCTCGGCTTCGCCCTTGAGGGCCTGATCGCCCACCTCACGGCGCCGTCCGACCGGGGGCGTGTCAGCGGATGGTACCAGGCCGGGAACATGGCCGGCACGGGACTGGGCGGCGGCTTTGGGCTGTGGCTCGTGTCCCATCTGCACCACAGCTGGGAATCCGGGCTGGTCCTGGGAATCCTCACCCTGTGCTGCGCGGTCGTTTTGCCCTGGGTGCCGGACGTGCCCGCGGAGCCGCGGGGCAGGGGCGTCGGCAGCGCAGTTCGCAATGTGGCGGGCGATTTTTGGCGGATGATCTGCTCCCGCGTCGGAGTGCTGAGCGCGGTCCTTTGCATAGTGCCCGTCGGAACCGGGGCTGCAACCGGTGTCCTTGCCCAGGCTGAGGTGGCGGCCAAATGGGGGGCGGGTCCCGGCCACGTGGAACTCGTGCAGGGATTCCTCAACGGGATCGTCTCCATGATCGGATCCATAATCGGCGGCTATGGGTGCGTCCGGCTCGGGGGCCGCCTGGGCTATGCCGTGTTCGGCGGCATCATGGCGGCGATCGCCGCCGCAATGGCCTTCCTTCCCGCCGTGCCCATCACCTACATCTCGTGCAGTCTGGCGTACGCGTTCGCGACGGGCCTCTGCTACGCGGCGTTCTCATGCTTCGTCCTGGAGGCCATCGGCGCCGGCAACGCGGCCACGAAATACAACGGCCTGGCGTCGCTTTCGAATACGCCGATCTGGTACATGGGCCTGCTCCTCGCCGCCGTCGAGTCGAGCTTCGGCCCGCGGGGCATGCTACTCGCGGAATCGGGCCTCGGCATCCTCGGCATCCTCGTGTTCGCCGCGGTCGCCGGATCATGGCGGGCGCGCCCGGCGCCCGCAGAGTCCAGATAAGCCCCCGCCCCGTCCTAGGAGACGCGCACCTTGAGGACGACTTTCCTGATGTCGCCGGGCGTCTGCCAGGTGCAGCCGCCCTTGTGGCCGTCGTGGGGGAAGAATAGGGCAAAGCTTCCCGCGCCGCACACGATCTGCGTGCTTGCCCCGGGATCGGCGTAAAAGGTGGCGTCGCGCGCCGGGTTGTACGGGGTCGTCTCCGTGAGGGAGGCGACAGGCGCGCAGAGCATCAGCTCGGTGCCGCGGGCGATGTATTGAATGTCGATCCGCTCGCGATGGGTCTCGAAGGTGTTCTTTTCGGCGGGCTTGGTCGTGTAGCTTTGGACGAGCGCGAAAACGCTGTCGCCGTCCAGCTCGATGCGGCCGTCCGGTGTCGCGGGATCGAAGCGCGCCAGCCAGTCAAAACTCAGCGCGAAGCGCGGATGCAGGTGGCGATAGATCTTTTCGTTGGAGAGGAGGTCCCAGATCACCGCCGCAGTTAGAACAGAGGCCGGCCTCCCGGCGAGCGGAAAAGCCGACAAGGTGGCGTGACACGATTGCCCGGCCGGCATCGTTTCAAACGATGGCGTGCGTGGAAATACCCGGGGTGTTTGCCTGTCGGGGGAAAAGCAGGCAGGCGGTCATGAAATGAATTCGTGCCCCGGGTGCCGGCGACAGGCGATGACATCCTTGGAGCGAAAGCAGCGAACTGCGGCGGTGGTCGGATCGCCGCCATCGGGGGTTGGGATACGTGATTATGCTTAGGGTATTCTCCTCGTCCCGAATTAAACCGGCTGAAGACTGTCGGGCAGATTCCAGCCTCGTATGCCGTACACGTTCGCCATCGACTCAGACAAGGGCGTGCTGTTCGTCTGGGCTGAAGGAGCTATCAGCGACCGGGAGGCGATCGCCGTCGCCCGGGATATCGCTTCCGCCCCCCGATACGATCCCGGCTTCCGGTCCTTCGCCGACTTTACCCTAGTCACCCGCAACGGCCTGACCGCGGAGTCGCTCGGGCAGATTGGGACGATCCTGAAGCCGGTCTCCGGGCCCAGGCGGGCCGCCGTGGTCGGGAATGTCACGAATTTCGGCGTGTGCCGCATGTATCAGACATACTGTGAAATAAACGGCGTATCCGGGCCGGAGATATTCTGGAGCCGGAGGGAGGCTCTCGCGTATTTGAACGAGGGGGCGCACCCCGAGAAAGTCGTCCAGCTCGATTTGACCGACACAGTGATTGCCTAGCTTCGGCGACCTTCGCCTGTTTTGTGACGCAGGCAGGCCAGCGGTCAGGGCGGGGGACTGGGCCGGCGACTCGACGGTCTTCGGCAGCCGGCTCCGCCGCGCGATTTTTGGGGCAGGTGATCTCCCCTCTGTCGGACGAACACCGACAGGGCGATCTCGCATAGTCTGGCGATAGAATCAGAGGGACATGGGCATACGGGCCGGGGGTGATCGTCCACAATGGCGACGCTGGCGCTGCTGCGGATTTTGCAGGATGAGCGCGACTCAACCCGAACATCCCATGAAACACCGCTCCATTGCCGTCCTCTTTTCTATCGTTGCGTCCGTGGCCTTCGCTTCGCGGCCCGCGGTTTCCGTGCGGACGGCATTGCCCGTCGCTCCGCTCGACCGAAGCCCCATCCCGGCGTATCCGGCGGCCCCTCGCGGCCCGGCGCGAACGGTGTCCGGCCAGTGTTTTGTCGTCACCGACGGCGGACAGAAGGTCAGGCTGGCCCAGGTCGAGGTGTGCATTTATCCCCAGCGCGAGTTCGAATGGTACGCCCAGGAGGTTGGCGCCCGTTGCCAGGCGCGCTTCGAAAGAATGAAGGCAATTGCGTTCCCGAAGAATTTTGCCGCGCTTTCCGTCCCGGCGATGGACAGGAGCATCGCAGCCGCGGAGGCCTTGCGGCGTGAGATTCACGGCGCCTGGCAGGTCCTGCCCGCCGCCGAAGCGAGCGCCAGGACCGACGCGAACGGCCGGTTTTCGATCACCCACCGGGTTGCGCTACCCTACATCGTTTTCGCGGTCGGAAGCCGCACGTTCGGGGGCGAGACCGAATACTACCAATGGCAGGTTTCCTCCAGCGTGATCCCGGATCCGGCGCAGGTTGAGCTGAGCAACGATAACCTGCGGTGATTGCCGATTGCGGCGGTTGCGCGCTCGCGCTGGGGTTCCCTGGCGCAACACGAATGTCCGCCGCGCGGCACTTGTGACCCATCCGGCACCGCTCCCCCGGGAGCCTTTTCGCTTTAGAAAATTCCGGGACTGTGGACGCTGGAAGCCGCCGGCACCCATCGCTTCCACACCATGTCCACCCCCATTCGCCTGAACCAGGCCCTTGCCCGCTTTCCGATGCGGCAGGTCCTTGTGCTGATCGTCGTCCTGTCGTCCTTTGTTGCCGCTGGATCCGCTCCTGCGGCCCAGACAGCCGGGCCCGCGTCCTCCGAAACGAAATGGATCGATGCCTGGGGCGTGAGCTACCTGCCGACGCTGCTCAACGGTGCGGTCCGAAACGTGCCGACGTTCAAAAACCAGACGGTGCGAATCGCCGTATTTTCCAGACTCGGCGGTTCCCGGGCGCAGGTGAGATTCACCAATAGATTCCAGGCCGCTCCGCTCGTCATTGGCGCGGCGCATCTTGCCCGGGCCGCGGTTGGCGGGGCGATTGTCCAGGAGACCGATCGGGCGCTGGCCTTTGGCGGCGCATCGTCGGTTACAATTCCGCCCGGCGCCGAGCTGTGGAGCGACCCGGTGGACATCCCCGTCCTGCAGCATTCCGAGGTGATGGTCAGCCTGTTCCTCCCCGAGGCGCTCAAGCCCGCCGCGTTTCACGCGACCGGGTCGAAGACGAGCTATATTTCGGCGCCGGGAGACTACACCGGGGCGGTGACAATGCCTCCCGCGGAGGGGAGCCGCACGACCACCTCGGTGTTTTTTGTATCCGGGATTCAGGTGGTGGCTCCGGCGACGGCGAAGGTGATCGTGGCTTTCGGGGACTCGATCACGGATGGCGCGAACTCCGATCTCGACAGCAACACCGGCTGGCCGGAGCTGCTGTCGAAGCGCCTGCCGGCCCTCGCCGACGGCACGCCGGTTGCCGTAATCAACATGGGCATTGGCTCAAATCGCATTGTGTCGGCGGACGCCGCCGGGCCCTCGGGCGTGCACCGCTTCGCAGACGATGTGCTTTCCCGCCCCAACGTCACGCACGTGATTGTGTTCGAGGGCATCAATGACATCAGCTACGAGCACGCTTCGCCGGAACAGCTCATCGGGGCCTACCAGGACGTCATCGCGAGGGCGCGCGCCAGGGGAATCAAGGTATATGGCGCGACCCTGCTGCCGATCCAGAATTCCACGAAGGACACGCCCGCAAACGAGGCGACCCGCCAGGCCGTCAACCGATGGATCCTCAATTCAAAGGCCTATGACGCTGTGTTTGACTTCGAAAAGGTCGTTCAGGATCCGAATAACCCGCTGCGGATCCGCAAGGACCTCACCCGCGACTACGTCCACCCCAATTCCGCGGGCTACAAGCTCATCGCCGATTCGATCGACCTGGAGCTTTTCAAGTAATTTGGCGGAGGGGGGAGGGATTGGCGGACTTCGGCCGGTGCTTCGCGCGACCCACCTCCGCTCGCGTTGCTCGCTCCGCCGAGCCACCTCCTAGGCACGCAGGCCGTCGCGAGGAACCGTCAAGGCCTCAACTGTCACTCGAAAATCTTTCCCTTCCCACCGCTCGCCCCACAGGAAGGTGAAGTCAACGCAGGCGCCGGCCGCGAGCTGGGTCGTCGCCAGGTCCCCAAACCAGCAGCCCACGCCCGTGTCGCGCATATCCAAGTCGTGCGCTGTCATCCATCCGTCCGGGGTCCAGCGAATCCTCGCGGAGAGCGGGGTGATGATCCGGAGCGTTTTGCCCGCAGCGATGCGCACGGTCGGATGATCAAACGTCCACATCTCAATGGTGCTGGTCTGGCCGCCCTTCGCATAGCGGCGGTAGACGGGTTCAATGCGGTCGAAGCAAACGCCGTCCTTGTGGCTGCGCACGAGTGAAACATATTCCGCGTGCGCCCAGCAGAGCGGCATCGCGGAGCCGGTCGGGCCGCCGCGCTTCAGGTTGCCGGCCGGCAGATCGTCGGCATCCCACACTTGCTCCGGCAGCATTCCGCCTTCGTTGGCGAATCCCTCGAGCGCCTTGATGAAGGGAAGCGGATCGCGTCCGGCGGAGAGTTCGTAGTGCGCGCGCTCGCCTGTCAGGATGGGCCAGCAACGCCCTTCCCCGGTCCCGTCGTAAGCGCGCCCGTCGGGTTTCTGGCCGTAGCCATCGTGATTGTATCGGCGCCAGCCCGGTCCCTGCGGGAGGGCGCGTTTCAGGACGTGATCAATCACCGCGATCGAATCGGCCACGATGGGATCGTCCGCCGCCCGGACGCCCAGGCGCACCAGCTGAAGAAAGTCACCGCTGACGATGTTGCGGGCGGGGTGGCGTCCGCCGCCGTTGGTGAGAAAGAATTCCGCCTGGTCGGGGTCGGGGTTCCGGCCGGGCTGGTCGGGATTGGCCGGCGCGATCCGAACATAGTGGCGCGGCTTGCCGGGCAGCAATTCACCGTGATGGGTGACCGTCCAGGTTTCGAGGTGCGCGGAAAGCCAGTCGGCGTAGTCCAGCAGAAAGCTGGCGAGGTCGGGGAGATCTCTTCCCCGTGCAAATTCCGCGGCGCACACGAGGCTCGCGATGATCGTCGCCAGCGTGGAGGGCGAGTAACCGGAATTCTCCTCCCAGCGCTCCTGCTCCGTGACGGGTCCGTGCCGGATCAAATATCCGGCGGCGCGCGAGACCAGGGCCCACGGGTCGAAGAGCCGGAGCGCCTGCGCCTGCCGCAGCCGCCACGCGAGCAGGATTGGCATCGCCACTTCGTCGAGTTGAATGCCCTGCCAGCAGGCTTCACCGGAGATCGAGCTATTTTGCGGGAGACAACCGTCGTCGCCTTGAACACACGCCAGCCAGATCAGCGCCCGCAGCGGCGACTCGGTCAGGCCGCAGGCGAGCAACGCGGTCGCGGTTTGAACCATGTCGCGGGTCCAGACGAGATGGTAGCCGCCGCAGTCGCCATCGCCCTTCGTATCGCCCCACGGAATGCTCAATGACGCGACAAAGGCGCCTTGAAACGTTTTGTCTTCGTGGGCGAGCAACAGGCACTTGCTCAGGCGGACCATCGAGCCCGCGTCGCCGGTGTGGGTGCTCAAATCGAGCTCGGACCGGGCTCGCTGCCACTGCCCGACAAACCTTTCCCGCACCTCCGCAAAGGCGGTTGCCAGGGCCTGTTCGAGTTGCGTGGAGGCGCTTTGGGGCGAGCGGCCGAATCCGACCCCGACCGTGAACTCCAGCCCGGCCGACAAATCCACCTCCGCCGTGATCGCCAGATTGCCGTCATCGGCCCGGGAGAATTCCCAGTCCATTTTGAAGTTGCCCATCAGGTCCTGCCAGCCGTCGCTGGCGCCCACAAAGCCGACTGAGCGCCGCTTAAAATCGGGGGCGCAGCCCAACACCAGGCTCACATCCTCACGATAGGCGTGAACCAGCTTTCGGTTGCCGATGCTGCACCAGCGGGCGGAATTGTGTCCGCCGGTTCCCTTCAAGTGGGGCGCGAGCAGCACGTAGAGACGCAGCCTGCCCTTGAGGGTCGCGTCCAGAATCTCGACGCGGGTTCGGATCAACAGCACTGGCGAATGCGGGTCCGTGACGATTTCCTTGATGAGGCGATAACGGCCCGCCGGGTCGGAATTTGTGAGGCGGTAGAGCAGCGCATTCTTCTCGGGGTAGCCGGTCTGGTGGAGCAGATCGCGTTTCTCCTCATGGCAAAACGTCTCGCCGTCCGTAATCAGAAACTGCAGGTCGCGCGTGTTGGGCGTATCGACGAAGGGAAAATAGATTTCGTTGATGATGCCATGGCTCAGCGTGAACCACACGCGCGAGCTGCTGTTATACGCCGTGCCGACGCCGTCCTTGGCGCTGGAGGTCCAACGCGGTTCGATTCCCGGGGCGCCAAAGGCAATGGTTTCGTTGTTCACGACACAACGTCTACTGTCAGGTCCGCCCGGGGGCAACCTGGCTACAGGGTCCTCCCCCCATCGATGAAGAGGGTGGTGCCCGTCACATACGAAGCTTCGTCGCTTGCGAGATACAGGACCGCGCCGGCCACCTCCCCGGGGCGGCCGATCCTGTGCAGGGGTATCCGCTTCAGTTCCAGCCGGCGCTTCGCCGCGTCGTGGAGCCATGAATTATTGATCGGCGTGGAGATCGCGCCCGGGGCGACGTTGTTGACCCGGATGCCCTTGCCGGCGAGTTCGAGCGCCATGGTTTTCATCAACATCTCCAGGCCACCCTTCGATGCGCAATAGTGGGCGTGCCCGATCCATGGAAGAACCGCATGCACGGAGGAAATGTTGATGATCACGCCGCGGTTTCTCTTCACCATGGCTTGCGCCGCCAGCTGGGAGCAGAGGAAAACAGCGCGCAGATTGACGCTCATCACCTGATCCCAGACCTTCACCGGCATGGTCAGGAAGGGGCGCTTGGTTTCCATGCCGGCGCTGTTGACCAGAATGTCAATGGGGCCGACTTTTTTGAGAACCTGCGCGAAGAGCGATTTGATCTCGCGCTCTTTTGCCATGTCCGCGCGGAAGGCCATCGCTTCGCCGCCGATGGCTTCGATGCTGGCGACCGTCTTTTTGGCGGCGGCCGGATGCGACCGGTAAACGATGATCACGCTCGCGCCAGCGGCGGCCAGACGGGTGGCGATCGCTTCGCCGATGCCAGAACTGGCGCCGGTGACGAGCGCACGACGGCCTTTGAGCGGAAGGTGCCAGGGCGGTATTGCGGTCATGAATTTTGATGTTCGGCCCCCTGCAACCGAATTCCTTGGTCAGCCCGCTCTTGCCCGGCGGGGCGCTGCTTTGGGGCGCGGATTTGAATAGGGTGCCACCGATGCCACGTTTCCGGGCGGATCAATATGAACTCAATGTCCTGCGGCGCCTATGGGGTGTAATCCCCTGCGATTGCGGACGGACACCGTTGCCAACGGGCCGCACCGTCTGGTTCATGGCCTCCCTCTTGGTCGAGCCCCTCGGCTCCGCGTTGCTTTGCCCTGGGCACCTTTCGCACTGCGAAAGGTGGCGGAGAGGGAGGGATTCGAACCCCCGGTAGGCGTTTCGCAAGAGATTGAAGGATATGACCCGGACGTTGTTTGGGAAGCGCTACCTTCCCCAATAGCTTCCCCAAATTCTGAGAAAAGCTGTCCCGGACTGGCGAAAGTTGTCGCCGCATGGCCGGGGCTGCGGCCCGATTTGCGGGAGGCGATTCTCACCATCGTTGAAGCGACCGAATAACCGGAGGCGCGGCGGTGAAACACGGGCGCTCCGGTCGTCGGACTCGGCACGGCAAGCGGTCAGCATCGAAATTCGATGCGAAGAAAGACCGCGCAGCCGACGGACAGCCCCCGGAGAACGCCCTTGCGCTCCCTTTCCCGGCTTCTGGTGGAGAGATCGTGGGCGGACCTATGGGTGGGGATACCCCTGGCGACTCAAGCGCAAGGATTGGGCGGGACGGACCTGGCCGGGACCGCGCGGAGCGCGGACCGGCCAGGCCGTCCGCCCTTCCTTGTCCCCCGAATGGACAACTCAACCAAGGGAGTAATTGGAAGTGCAGGCAATCCACGGCGAAAATCCTGCAAATCGAGATTGACGGTGCCGTGCGAAAATATGGCGAAAATCACGTGGGGATGCTCACCTTGGGTTGCCCGGATGAAGTCCATGAAATGGATGAGTTCCAAAGGCGGTATAATTCGCTGATGACGCACTTCCTGCGGGCGCGGTTCATCCAAACGGCGGCGGTGGTCCAGCGGTACAAGCATGGCATCCACTCTCACTTAGCGGTGGTGACGGAATGGGACATGCGGGGCAGGCTGAATTTCAAGGCGCTCAAGCGTCGTGACTATCGGTCTGCCCCACAGAGATTGCGGCAGGAGTGGAAGCTCTTCCGTGAGGTGCTTCCGGGCTACGGCTTCGGTCGCCATGAACTGTTGCCCATGTACGGGGATTCTTCGGGGCTGGGGCGCTATTTGGCGCGATACCTGGTCCGTGAATTGGGGACTAGAAGGTGCGGCGATAAGAGGCATAAGCTGGTGCGGTACTCCCAATCATGGGAGCGGTGTGTCCTTGGTCAGTTTACGTGGTGTGACCGGCGGGCAAAACGCGCGATGTAACGGGCGGAGGAATTGGCCAAGCGCTTATGGGGAAC
>CAZSEH010000032.1:0-36811 GCA_964605835.1 uncultured Opitutaceae bacterium | reverse complement strand
AGGTTCCAGCCCCCGGGGTCGGTGACCTGATACATGACCTGCGGGCCAAAAAGCCTCCCTTCGGCGTCCTGGTGCGACCTCAGGATAACGGCGGCTATCTTCGGATTCCTGTAGATTGGCTGGGGCGCGTCGGCGGCAGGCATGGGAAGGGGCCTCTCCGCCTTCGGGATCGATTGGGTCGGAACGGCGGCCTCAGCGAGAATCCGCGGAGCGCGGCGCTGGGATGCGCATCCGGCCGGCAGAAGGACCCAAATGGCGGCGGCGAGCCGTGGATCAATTCGCATTTTTCTGCGCATGGTCGGGGCGGGGTTCGGGTGGTCGCGGCGCATGGGCGGCGCTCAGGTCCAGGTCCGCGTCCAGTTGAAGGCAGCATGCCGTGCCGGCCGGTATCACGTCATAGGCGGCGTAGCGCTCCTCCATCTCCCGCAGCCGGGCCTGCGTAAAGTCCTGGATCGCCTGCTCCGAGGCCTGGAGAGCCGGGCCGCGAAGGCCGTCCGGCGCGGCTGCCTGCACGCTGACTCCGTTCACGCCGACGGCGACCTGGGAGGCTGCGCGCGAGGCGAGAAGCCCCATTGTACCGGTGAAAAGCTCCGAGACATACGGAGTCAGTGTCACCCACTCGGGCGGCGGGATGTGCCTCGCCGAGACCCCCGGATGAATATTGCACCCGATATCGTCGGCTTCGACGGCGCTGGCGCTTGCGGGCAGTTCCAGGCCGTCGGGGTAAAGGACCGTGTCCACAACCAGGTTGAGGCGGCCCCGCATCGGACGGCCGGACAGGCGGCCGAGGAGCCGGGTGCCAAAACCGAGCTGGCGGCGCCGGTTGAACACAAGATCGCGTGCGATGCCAAACTCGATCACGGCGGCCGGATTGCTCGTGTCCACCGTGGTCAATAGGCAGGCCCTGATGAGGGTTCCTTTCGGGACGACAAATGCGGCCGGTTTGGGCGCAGGCTCCCGTTCAAATCCACCCTGGCCGTCCGGCAGCATGTCGGCCGACGGATCCCGATAGCCGAGAAGTTCGGGATGGTCGCCGTTCCTGGACGTCTGCGCCCCGGTTCGCGGGGCATCGGTTGCGAAAGCCGGCGGGAGCGCGGCGAACCTCGGAGCGGGAGCCGGTATATCGACGCCTGCGACATCCAGCGGTGTCCCGGAGGCTCCTGCAGCCGGGCCACCGTCCGCGGGCACGGTGTTTGCGAGGGCGGCCCCGATCGCGTCAAACGAATCCTGGATCGCCGGCGCCTGGGCCGCCGGAGGCCGGGCGTCCGGTGACCCCGGGGAAGGCAGCCGGAAGCTGCGCTCCCGGGCGGACGCCTGCTTCTTTTCGACCTTGACCGGGGATATCGAGGAGGCGGCCTGCGTGATCGGCGAGATGCGGGCGCCGCGATCCGCTGGAGCTCGCGGCAAACGGCTTTCCCCGAAACGGTTGTGCAGGATCGCGACTGTCGCCAGGACAGCGGCGCCGGCCAGGAAATAGACGAGATAGCCCGGCGCGCGGCGCCCGTCCCGTTTCTCGCGCAGGAAAGGATTCATGGCTTGGGTTCGCGGCCGAGGGTCTGGGCATCCGGCGGCAGGCCGAGTTCCCATCGATTGTGACGGCCCAGCCGGTAGCCCTGGACGGCGAGATACACGGTCTCCGCCTGCCCGGGAAAGATGAACGGCCCCGCGCCCACCTGGTAGCGGGCGGTGATCGGAATCCGGGTTCCTCCGGCGAACAGTCCGTACTGGCGCGCGTCCAGGTAGAGCGCCTCCGCTGTGCGGTTGACCCAGCGCAAACGGAACACCAGGAGGTCCAAGTCGACGAACTGGGCAACCGCGTCAAGCGCCACCAGGCAGTCGTTCCAAAGATAGAGCCTGTCCAGGGTCTCGATCCTCAGGGCGGGCCGGGCCTGCCGGAAGACGGGATCCATCTCCGCGCGCTCCAGGCTCTGGGCCGCCCCGACAAGATCGATGTCTGACGGCTTGAGCGGCCGGGTCTGGCCAAGCGCATTCTCGTCGTCCGAGGCCGGATCGTCTTCAAGCGCAAAATCGCGGAGAAACTGCGCACGCACGTCGCTGACGACCCTGACCAGGAGGACGTACACATCGGGGCCGATCCGCAGGTTCAGGTTGGTCTCAACCCCCGGGGACCTTCCGGTCGGGGTGATTTCCAGCTGATTCAGGGACTTGTCGTACTTGTACGAGACGACCGGCGAGGCGAGGGAAATGGCCGCGATCTTCCGGCCTGTGTGCAGAAGGACCGTGGTCGCCCGGCCGGGCGCGACATAGATCTCCTCCGGGACTCCGGGCCTGAGCAGTTCCCGGGTCGGAATCGGCGCGGGATCCGCGCGCAGGGCCGCGGCCGCCAGGAGAATGGCAAGGAAACATTTCATGGCGCTCCTGGCGGCGGCAGGTCGAGCGCCTTTCGAACAGCGCGCTCCTGCTCGTCGCGGTAATACTCCTCGCGGCTCAGCGCATCGAGACGGATGAGCCGCCAGCCGGCGGCGTTCAAGGCGCTCGGCGCTCCGATGATGAATGTCGCTTCAAGGTACACCGGGCTCGCCTGCGCCCGGTCGACTGACCGCGACGAAAGAAGCCCGCGGTAACGCATGCGCCGGTAACCTGTCCGCGCGGCGACAACCCTGGACTCGAGAAGCGCCAGGGTCTGCACATATCCCGCAGGATAGTCGGCCGCCGCGTCCCGGTAGGCCCGGTCTACAGCCGTCACGACCTCCGGATCGCAGAATTCTCGGATCGCGGGAGGGAGCCCTTTTTCCGTCCGGCCGAAAAGGACTTCGACCGTGTCCGACAGCTGCCTGTCAAAGTCCTCGTCCCTGACCGACGACAGGGGCTGCGGGCGTCCGCTGAAGACCAGGCCGTGGGCGATTCCAACGAATACAGGGGGGGCAAGGGCCGCCTTCTGCAGCCGCAGCAGGCCGGCAACCGTGAGGGCGAGAAGGGTGATTCCGGCCGATGCCAGCAGATGGAAACAGGTGCGCAGCCGGTCCTCATCGACGAAGAATCCGTCGGCTTCCTCCACGCGCGCCCAGCGCGCGTTGGCGATGCGGTCTCCTGCATCGCCCGTTTCCGTCGATTCCTTCACCGGGGGGGCCGTCACGGGACGAGAAAACGGCGGTTGTCGTGCGCGGAATCCCAGGAAGGCGCCTCCGGGCCCGTCCTCTCCTCGCACCGGAGGATGTAGAAAGGATACGGATTCAGGCGGCTCACCGGATTGATCGAGAGGAGAACCTGGGCCCTCCACGGGAAGAATTGCGCCTCGGCGTGCCGCACGGTCACGGTGAGATACCCGCGCACGTACGCCGCCGCCCGCCCGCTGCGGGCATCGGTCACGACGTCGGTGACACCCGTCAGCGCAAGGGCCTGCGTCATGCGGTTTGCCTGCACATCGGGCCCCGCGGCACCCAGCCTTCGCTCCGCATCGCCGTAGACCTCGGGAGCCACAAGGCCCTGAGCAAGCGGAAGCAGCGGATGCCCGGAATCGTCGATGGAATACAGAAGGGGGAGGCACCCATTCAGGAAGAAGGCCACCGCGTCGTACGAAACATCGGGAACTCCGTAGTACGCCGCAGCAGCCTCCTTGAGCGAGGGGCCGGCCCGCACGACGACCGGACGCCTGCCTCCGAGGTCGAACGCGAGCGCCCAGACGGCGATGCACACCGCAAGGAAGACCCCAAGGATCAGAACCACCAGCCGCTGCTCGTGGATGACCCAGGAAAAATGGCGGCAGTGGGTCCACGCCTCCCCAGGCATATCCGCACTGCCGGGTACGCCCGCCGCACCGGCCGGTTTGCGGGCAAACCGGCGCCGCAAATCCCAACGCCGCAGGAATGCGGCGGCCTGGAGTCGGTGCGCTTCATCGATCGATTGCATCGTCGCCAGTATAGTAGCAATCCGGCGGGCTGCGTTCGTATTTCAGGATCTCGCCATGGGCGACCTGCCCGGCGGCGGCCAGGCGCAGCCCCTCGCGGACAAGGGGCGAGCCGCCAAGCTCCAGCCAGCGCGCCCGGAAGGCGCGCTCGCTGAAGCCGTCCCGGCCTGCCCTGGCTATCTCTTCCTCCAGTTCCGAACCCCCCGGCAGATGCAGGAATTCGAAGATAGGCACAAGGCCGCGCTCGCCCAGCCCGAAGCATTCGGGGCAGCCGCCCGGCACATGCAGAATGGATGGAATGGGAAGCGCGTAAGCCTCGAAGTGGCGCGCCTGGAGCGGGTCGGTGGCCACGGGCCGGCGGCACTCCGGGCAGAGCCTCCTCACGAGCCTCTGTCCGATGACGAGCGAGAGGACGCCGGAAACCTGCCGGCCTGTCGCTCCAAGGTCCAGGAGCCGCGCAACCGCCCCCACGGCGTCGCGCGTGTGGAGCGTCGCCAGGATCAGGTGCCCGGTGTCGACCGCCTCAATGCAGGTCTGGGCGACCGCCTGATCGCGAATTTCCCCGATCAGAATGACATGGGGCGCCTGCCGGAGCAGGCTCTTGAGCCCCTCGGAAAAACTCCGGCCCGTGCCGGCGCCGACCGGAATCTGCGTGATCCAGGGAATCGTGAATTCGACGGGGTCCTCAAGGGTCCGGATGTTCAGCGTGGAACGGTCGAGTTGCCCGAGGCATGAGTAAAGGGTCGTCGTCTTGCCGTGGCCCGTGGGGCCCGTCGCGATGATCAGGCCCTGGCGCTGCCTGAGACAGGCGCCGGCGATGCGCAGCTGAAGCGGGTCGGTGAATGGCAGCCGCCGCATTCGATCCAGCTGCAATTGGCGGTCCTGCAGCCGGGCGACGAGGCTCTCGCCGTGAACGGTGGGGGTAATCTCGATCCGCAGGTCGGCGCGGCGGTTGGAGACCGGGACGCTGGCGAATCCGGACTGCCACACCGTCGAAGTGTGGGTCGAAAGGCCGGCAATCTCCTTGAACGCCCGGAGGAGCGCAGAGGCGAACGCCCTGTCGATGGGCGGCAGGACTTCCTTCTGGCCGGCCAGTTTGACGGCAACCTCCATCCAATTCTCCTGGTCGTCGAGAAGCAGGTCCGAGGCTCCGCACGCAAATGCAAAGCGCACCAGGTCAAGGGCGACCTCGCGAGCCGTCCTTGCCGCCGTGTCCCAGGCCTCCGGAGTTGCCGGCCGCTCCCCATTTTCCGGCTCGGCCGCGCCGGGCCGGGGCGCACTTTCAAGCGCGTGCACGGCTCTGTCAAAATCGGGGCGACTGACACCGAATCGCCGCACTTCCTGATGGGTCGCGCGCCGTATGGCCGCCACCGCGGCCTCGTCCCCCGGCGCCGCCATGGCTGCGTTCAGGAGCATCCCGTGCCGAAACGAGGGCAGGAAGCCGATGCGCAGGCACGCCTCGCGCAGGTCCGCATACGCGGCGACATCGACGTCCTCGGCGGAGAAGGGCACGCGCGGAATGTCGGCAGGGCGCTGGCCTTCCATGCCTTCATGATAGCATGTCGCGAACCGCAGCCTTGCTTTAATGGGGGCATGAACACGGTCCAATTGCCGGATGGGAGCACGCGTCTCGGAAACATGGCCTTCAGCCCTGCCGGCGTCAGCCTGGAGGTCGACGGCCAGCCCGTCTGGATAAGGAAGGAGAACGACGGCCCCTCCGTTGCGGCGCTGCAGGGGTTCTATCGGGCCGCCCTCGGAGACTACCAGGCCCGGCAAAGGCATGCGAGGCCCGGATGGATCACCCGCCTCAGGAATTGGCTCGGAAGAGTGCTCGGCCGGCCCGAACCCGCTGCGGGCGAACCCAGGATGGAATTTCGCGGAGTGGCCGGCACGGCGGCTCCCGCCGATGCGCCCGAACCGAAGCCCGGACGCCCGGCCCCCTCCCCCCGTCCAGGGCCGCAGGTTACCATGCCCCAGCCGCAGGTCCATGCTCCGGCCGCCACGGAGGAACCCTTCCTTCGGGCCGTTTTTGCGGATCCGGGCGGCGTCCACATGGTCTGGCGGCGGACCAACTCCGGACGGCAGCCGGAGGAAACCGAGACGGTTTGCGCCCTCGATTCGCGCGTCGCGGACAGCCTTCAGGATTGCTACGGCCATCTCGCCAGGCTCGGGTACAAGGTCATCGGCCTCGACCTGAGGCCGATAGGCGGTCCCGGCGCAGGCAGGGACGGCGCGATCCCATCCCGGAGCGGGGCGGCGCCTGTGGTCCCGGGCAGGCAGGTCGAAACAAAGGAGCAGACAATAATCATGCGCTTGAACCCGGAAATCCCCGAGCAGCCGAATCGCGCGCTGGTTTCACCGGTCGACAGCATGGAGAACACCCAGATCCTCGTGGCGCCTGAACGCCTCCTGAAATCCCTGCGCGCCGCGGCCGATCCGTCGCGGCCAAGGGAGGACCGCCTGACCTGCCTCCGGTGCGCCATGGGAAGGGGCGGGCTGAAGGTCGTGGATGTCGGCCTTGGGGAGGGAAAGGGGAATTCGCCGGCCCGCTGGGCCGAAGTCTCGGAATGGTCGGCGGAGCAGGCTGAAAAGGCGCCGAACCCAAAAAGACCCCAGCCCGTGCCGGTTACAACCCAGGCCGCGGATCCCGAGCTGAACCTCTCGCCATGACGCCGCTCGCCGGCAACGGGCGGCCGCGAAAAACACCCGGCTTGCGCCGCACGGGTATCGAGCTCAGGTTGGCCGGCCCTTCATGGCATCCCTCCTCACGCTGCTCGACCTCACGCTGCACTTCGGCGGGCCGGCGATCCTGGAAAAGGTCAATTTTCAGCTCGAGCCGGGCGAGCGCGTCTGCCTCGTCGGCAGAAACGGAGTGGGCAAGACGACACTCATGCGCGTGATCGCCGGCGCGATCAAACCCGATTCGGGCGACGTGTTCCGCCCGCCCGGCTCGGTCTTTGCCCAGTTGACGCAGGAGATTCCGGCGGACCTCCGGGGCAGCGTTCACGACATCGTCGCGGGCGGCCTGCGCCCGAACGACGGCGGGCGCGAGGAGGATTGGGAGCGCGACCTGCGCGTCGAAAACCTTGTCCAGGAGGTCGGACTCGCGGCCTCGCGCGAGTTCTCCGAGCTGTCGGGCGGCCTGAAGCGCCGTGCGCTGCTCGCCCGCGCGCTGGCCGGAAAGCCGGATCTCCTGCTGCTCGACGAACCGACGAACCACCTCGACCTCGAATCCATTCTCTGGCTCGAGAAGTTCCTCCTGGAGAAGAAGCCCACGCTTTTCTTCGTCACGCACGACCGCGCCTTCATCCGCAGGATCGCCACGCGCATCGCCGAGCTCGACCGCGGCCGGCTCGCCGGCTGGGCCTGCGACTACGACACCTACCTCCTCCGGAAGCAGGACGTGCTCGAGGCCGAGGAGAAGCAGAGGGCCGCCTTCGACAAGAAGCTCGCCCAGGAGGAGGAGTGGATCCGACGGGGCGTGAGGGCCCAGCGCTCGCGCGCCACCGCGCGCATCAACGCGCTCAAGGCCATGCGCGCCGAGGCGCTCGCCCGCCGCGAGCGCGCCGGCTCCGCCAGCCTCAAGCTTGCAGAGGCCGAGCGCACCGGCCAGAAGGTGATCGAGGCCGAGGATCTCACCTTCGCGTGGCCGGGCGGCGCGCCCATCGTGCGCGGCCTATCGCTCGTCGTCCAGCGCGGCGAGAAGATCGGCATTCTCGGTCCCAATGGCGCCGGCAAGACGACCCTCATCAAGCTCCTCCTCGGCCAGATCCCGCCGGTTTCCGGCTCCATCAAGCACGGCACCAACCTCGAGATCGTCTACTTTGACCAGCTCCGGGCGCAGATCGACGACAACAGGACCGTCGCCGATAACATCGCAAACGGCAATTCGACGGTCACGATCGAGGGGCGCGCGCGAAACGTCATCAGCTACCTCCAGGATTTCCTTTTCGAGCCGGAGCGCGCCCGGACGCCGGCCCGGGTGCTGTCCGGAGGCGAGCGCAACCGCCTTTTGCTCGCGCGCCTTTTCACCCAGCCCGCCAATGTGCTCGTGATGGACGAGCCGACGAACGACCTCGACGCGGAAACCCTCGACCTGCTCGAGGATCTGCTCGTGGAGTTCCAGGGCACGCTTCTCCTCGTGAGCCACGACCGGGCATTCCTGGACGAGGTCGTGACAAGCACGCTCGTCATGGAAGGGGACGGCAGGGTCGGCGACTATGTCGGAGGATACACGGATTGGCAGAACGAGAGGAAAAAGCAGGCGTTGAGAAGGGGGCCCGCGGCTCCGCCTGCCGCGGCCGCCCATGCCGTTGCGCCGGGCCGCGCCCCAAGCCCGAGGAAGCTCACCAACAGGGAACGCCAGGAGCTCGAGGCGCTGCCGGCCCGGATCGAGGCTCTCGAAGGCGAACAGGGAACCCTTGTAAAGAGGCTGGCCGACCCGGCCTTCTACAGGAACGAGACCGCGCAGTTCGCCGAGGTGAAGGCCCGGCTGGACGCGATCGAGCGGGAGCACGCCGCCGCTTTCGCGCGCTGGGAGAAACTTGAGGGACTGCGGGCGGCCGCACCCTGACCCGCGGTCGCCGAATCAAGTCCCGGGCGCCGCCTCACCGGCGCGCCCACCACTGCCGGAACGAATCGACGGCGTCGTGCACCGCCGGTGGAATCTTGTTCATGAACTCCCGCAGCTGGGCGGAATGGTGGAATCCGTACCAAAGGAAGATGCCGGCCACGACCGCCCAGATCAGGAAATCCAGGGCAAAAGCAAACGGCTGAAGGAAGAACGGCCCGCATGCCCCACGGTAGTATGCGTGCTTCATCGCCCTGAGCGGCCAGGTCAGGACCTTGTAGGCGACGAACAGGACAATCAGTCCGAACCAAAGGGGCATTCCGCCGGGAAGATGCCGCCCAAACGCGGCGCCGGTCGCCACGAGCGAGAGGACAACGAACAGGAAAGCCAGGTCCAGCAGCGTCTTGAGGAGCGAGACGAACGGCATTGAAAAATGAGGTTCGCAAGCCCACGCCGGATGGTGCGGCCAATGGGAGTGCCAGTTTTGCCTCCACCGGTTCGCGTTCTCGCGCATCTCTTCCCTGAACGACTGGCGCCATCCGCGCATCTCCTGCCTGAATTTCCTTCTCCACTCGCGGTGCTCCCGCCGGCTCCCGAATGATTTCATCCCCCCGTAGTAGCCCTCCTTCGCGCGCCGGATGAACTCCTGCGCCGTCGAGGGAGATCCCGTGGCGGCCGCCATCTCCCCGGATGTGTTCGCCCGGGGCACCACGATCATCATCACAAGGTAGGCAAGCGCGCCGATCCCTGAAACGAACGCGAGGAGCACAAAAACGATCCTGACAATGGTCACGTCGATCCCGAAGTAGACGGCCAGCCCGTTGCAGACTCCTCCGAGCATTGCGCCTTCCCGGATGCGGTACAGGCGCCGGACAGAACCGCCCGATGCCGGCGCGGTTCCTGCCGCACTCTGCGCAGTGGCGCCGCCGGAGCCTCCCGGGCCCGCCTCTCCGCCCCCGGATCCCGGCGAGTCGCCCTCAACGGGGCCCATCTCGGCGATGATTCTCTCCACCTCCTTCGAGGCGACCACGCTCTTGTAGGCTCCGAGCACCGAGCGGAATTTGTCCGCGATCGACTGTTCTATGTCGGCGATGATCTCGTCCTTGTCGGGATTGCCCTCAAGCGAGCGCGCGGCGTTCTCCAGGTAGGCGCGCAGCGTCTCGTATCCGCTTTCCTCAAGCGGGTAGGCATTGCCGTTTAGGTTTATGGTGATGACCTTGTTCATGTTTGGGGTGATCCGGGCTTCTGGCCCAGGTTCTTCACGGTTCCGTTTATCTTCTGCCAGTAATCGGCGGTCTCACGCAGCCGCTCCCGGCCCTTGGCGGTGAGCTGATAGTACTTTCGCGGAGGACCTGCCTCCGATTCCTTCCATTCATAGTTCACGAGCTCGTCGCGGCGCATCTTGCTCAAAAGGGGGTAAAGCGTCCCCTCCTGCGTCGCGAATTCGGTGTCGCGCAGCTCCTTCAGGATGTCGGCTGCGTAGACCTGGTCGGCCGCTATGATTTTGAGCACCAGGAATTCCAGCAGGCCTTTCTTGATCGGGATGAATTTCTCGTTGATGCTCATTTTACGTAACAAGCTACCTTTATTTATAAAGGTAGCGTTTTAAAAAAAGGCTGTCAATTTCAATTCTAGAAAAATTGACGCAGTCCGGTTAGAGACAGCTCCCGGCAAGCCCACCATGAGCACCCAAGCAAAGCATAGAAACGATCCCCCACCCTCCGCCGCTGACGTCGAGGTCTTTCGCCTGGCCGCCCGCACGGCGGGATTCCGGCCGAGTGCAATCCGGGAGATCCTGAAGGTCACGGCCACGCCGGATGTCATCTCCTTTGCCGGCGGCCTTCCCGCCCCGGAGCTGTTTCCGGTCGACTCGATGCTTTCGGCTGCGGAGGCCACGCTGGCCAAGGACGGTCCCGCCTCGATGCAGTATGGCATAACCGAGGGCTGGATGCCCCTGCGGGAGTGGGTGGCGCAGCATCTGGCCGACTCCGTGGGCCTGAAGGCGAATCCCGGCCAGATCCTGATCACGAACGGCTCACAGCAGGCGCTCGACCTTGTGGCCAAGGTCCTGATCGATCCGGGCGATGCCGTGCTGGTTGAGAATCCGGCCTACCTCGGCGCTTTGCAGGCCTTCCAGGCGTACGAGGCCCGGGTCGTCGGCCTTCCAGCCGACGCCCAGGGCATGGGAATCGACGGCCTGCGGAGCTTTCTGGAAGGGGCGTCCCGCCGCCCGAAATTCCTGTACTTGGTGACGAATTTCCAAAATCCGACCGGGACAAGCACGGCCCGCGAACGGCGCCTGGAAATCGCCGGCGCATGCGCGGAATTTGGAATTCCGATCGTCGAGGACGATCCCTACGGGCGCCTGCGTTATTCCGGTCAGGATATTCCTGCGCTGGCCGCCCTCGCTGCGTCCCAGGACTGTCTGTATCTCGGCACCGCAAGCAAGATCCTGGCTCCCGGGATGCGGGTCGCCTGGCTCGTCGCGCGCGACCCGCGCCTCTACGGATGCCTGGTCGCAGCCAAGCAGGCGGCGGACCTGCATACCTCGTCCTTCACGCAACGGCTGGTGTGGCAGTTCCTGAGCCAGCCCGCAGCCCTGGATTCCCATATCGCCCTTCTCCGTTCCGTCTACGCGCGCCGGCGGGACACCATGCTCGGCTCCCTGCGCCAGCACATGCCCGAAGGCTGCAGCTGGACTGAGCCCGACGGCGGACTTTTCCTTTGGGTCCGCCTTCCGGAGGGAATCGACGCCACGACGCTGCTGGCCGCCTGCCTTTTGCAGAAGGTGGCCTTTGTTCCGGGCGAGCCCTTCTGGGTGGGCGCCCCGAAGCGCAACACGCTGCGCCTCAATTTCAGCAACGCATCCGAGGAAAGGATCGAGGAGGGCATCGCGCGCCTGGCGCGCGCTGTCGGGCGGATGTTGGAATCCGGCGAAACCTGAGACGCCAGTCTAAGGACCTCAGGCCTCAAGTATTGAAATCCGCAACGCGATTTCAATACTTGAGGCTGAGGTCTTATCGGGCGCTGTTCGAAACCAAAGACGTCGTGTTTAGGAGGCTGTCGGCGCAACAAAGGCCGGATCTATCACCCGATGAAAGAGCCTCTCAACGCTTTCGAACGGGGCATCGCAGCCCGGGGTTGAGGCGCTGCAGCCGGGAATGAAGATGGGGGCGATCGCCGGCGGGTTTCCGAGCGTCGGCGCTTCTCCCGCCCGCATCTGCTCGAGCGTCTGGCAGACATAATAGAGCCGGACAAGGCTTCGTCCGTCACCGCGTCTCCGTCTCAGTTCAAAGACCAGCGCCCCTCCGGGGAGGACCGGATCCCTTTGGGTTCCATCCATCCACCAGGAAACGCCCAAAAGGCCCGCCAGGCTGGCCAGGTTCGAATCGTGGCCGACCACGATCACGAGGCGGCCCGCCGGTCCGGACAGGGCACCCGCCACGGCGCGACCGGTCGCGCCCTGCTCGAGCGTGTCCAGGATGTGGCTAGCCAGGTTCGAGACCTGGACCTGCGCGGGATAGAAAGTGGACTGGGTGAGATCGAAGTAGAGCGAATGGAGCTCGAGCAGTTCGGTCAGGTCCGCAGGGGAAACCCGGCCCCACCCCACGTCCGACAGCGGCATGCCCTCCGCATACTCGAGGACAAAGTTGTCCGTGCAGCGCGTTGCGATGCGCAGTGGGCCGTCGAACGATACGGCGATTCCCGAGCTGCGGTCGGGCGCCAGTGAAATGGGCGAATCCAGGACGGATTTTTTCCCCGCGGGCACCCGTCCGCTCCCCCCCAGCAGGATCCGCTCGAGGGTGGCAAAAGTGGCAGCATGGGCGGCCACGGGATTGGCGGGATTTCCCCCTATCCGCCCGAGGAGCGAGGCCGCGGCGAGCGGGAAATCGGGGTGCCCAAATCCCGCCTTGACCGGCTGGAACAGGGGATCCGGCTCCTGCCGGGGTCGCGCCTGGACGGGCGGCTGCGCGCCCGGCAGCAGGCCCGCGCCCAGGTCGCGAGCCGTCTCAATCGTGCGCTGGTCGCTGTCGGCGCGCAGGGTGATGCGTTCGCCATCCGCCTCCGTCCGGCCCGTGAGCAAACCCTCGCTGACATAGATTTCCCGGTAATAGGCCCCCATCATCTCCATCTGCCGTTTTCCATGCGGGGTGAGGTTGCCCGCAGGCACCGTCCACTGCGGCCAGTGATCGGCGGAGTAGATTCCAAACGCAGCGTTAGCGTCCAGGAGCGGCGAACGCACGCCGTGCCGCGTCACGATGATCGCCATAACCATCTCGCTGTCCGGTGCGACCGCCGGGCTCGCAGGCGAGGCGGCGAACACCGCCAGTCCGCAGGATGCGGACCGGAGGCGGCGGGATAAACCCAAGGTCATGGTCCTTCCCGCCCGTCGCCCTCACTGGCAGGCTTCGCAAACCCCGCCGCTTCGCATCGCCTCGATCGAGCAGGCCTGCTTCTCCTCGGCGGAGTACTCGCGTGTCCCGGCAGCGGGCGCGATCCCCCCAGCTGCAGCCGGCTCGGGCGCATGAGCGGCCTTGTCATCAGCCGCAGGAGCCCCCGCAGCATCGCCGTTGACCGCGCCGTGCATGTCTTTCTTCACGGAAACGGTGGCCTTTTCGATGTTCGAGGCCCCGAGACTGCGCAAGTAGTAGGTTGTCTTGAGCCCGGCATGCCACGCGTGGCGGTACATGTGCGAGAGCGTCTTCAGGTCCGGCGTCTTGATCCAGAGGTTCACGGACTGCGACTGGTCGATCCACTTCTGGCGCCGCGCCGCCGCATCGACGATCCACTTGGCGTCTATGTCGAAGGCGGTCAGATACTTCGCCTTGAGGTCGTCCGGAATCCTTTCGATGTCCTTCAGCTCCCCGTCGAAGTACTTCAGGCTGTCGATCATCTCCTGATTCCAGAGCCCGCGGGCCTTGAGGTCCTTTACGAGGAACGGATTGAGGACGATGAACTCGCCCGAGAGGTTCGACTTGACGAAGAGATTCTTGTAGGTCGGCTCGATGCAGGGCGACGTGTTCGTGATGTTCGAGATCGTCGCCGTGGGCGCTATCGCCAGGACATTGCTGTTGCGCATGCCCTGCGCGGCGATCTTTGCCCGCAGAGGCGTCCAATCCATCTTTCCGCCCCGGGCGACGTCGACCGGCATCCCCCTCTCCTGCTCGAGGAGCTCGAGCGAATCCTGCGGGAGGATGCCCCGGTCCCACTTCGAACCCTGGTAGGACGAGTAGGCGCCGCGCTCGCCGGCGAGGTCCGAACTCGCCTCATAGGCGTAATACGCAACGGCCTCCATGGCCTCGTCGTTGAAGTCCACCGCCTCCTGGGAGGCAAAAGGTATTCCCTTGAGGTACAGGGCATTGGCCAGGCCCATCAATCCGAGGCCGATCGGCCGGTGACGGATATTGGAGCGCTTGGCGGCCTCGGTCGGGTAGAAATTGATGTCGATCACGTTGTCGAGGGCCCGGACCGCCATGCGGATCGTCTCGCGCAGCTTGGAGTGGTCGATCGAGCCGTCGGGCAGGAGGTGTGTCTCGAGAATGATCGAGCCCAGGTTGCAGACGGCGGTCTCCTCCTTCGACGTGTTCAGGACGATCTCGGTGCACAGGTTCGACGAATGGACGACGCCGACGTGGTCCTGCGGCGAACGAACGTTGCAGGCATCCTTGAATGTGATCCAGGGATGGCCCGTCTCGAACAGCAGGGAGAGCATCCTCTTCCAAAGGTCGAGCGCCTCGATCCGCTGACCGTGGATCTTGCCCTTCGCAGCCATCTTCTCGTACTTGAGATAGGCCTCCTCGAACTTCCTGCCGTAGCTTTCGTGCAGGTCGGGGACCTGGTTGGAATGGAACAGGGTCCAATGCTCGCGGGCCTCCACCCTTTTCATGAACAGGTCGGGAATCCAGTTCGCGGTGTTCATGTCGTGCGTGCGGCGGCGGTCGTCGCCCGTGTTCTTGCGCAGCTCGAGGAACTCCAGGATGTCGTTGTGCCAGGTCTCCAGGTAGGCGCAGCCGGAACCCTTGCGCTTGCCGCCCTGATTGACCGCCACCAGCTGGTCGTTGTGGAGCTTGAGGAACGGAATCACGCCCTGCGACTCGCCGTTCGTGCCGCCGATGTAGGCGCCCGTGCCGCGGACCGCCGTCCATGAACCACCCAGTCCGCCGGCCCACTTCGCCAGGTAGGCGTTTTCCGCGATGCCGCGCTGGAAGATCCCCTCGATCGAGTCGTCCACATAGTAGAGGTAGCAGCTCGAAAGCTGGGAATGCAGCGTCCCCGAGTTGAATAGCGTGGGTGTCGACGAGCAGAAGCGGCGGGTCTTGTATAGCGAGTAGAGAGCGACGACCTTGGCCTCGCGATCCGCCTTCTCCTCAAGGAAAAGCCCCATCGCCACGCGCATCCAGAAGAACTGGACCGTCTCTATCCGGCGGGACGGCTTCGAGATCTTGTCGACGATCAGGTAGCGGTCGTAGAGGGTCTGGACCCCGAGAAAATCGAACTCAAGGTCGGAGGACGGGTCGAGGGCGGCGGCGAGCTTCGCAACGTCGAAGTCGAGGAGCCGCGGGTTCAGGCGCTTGATCGCGACTCCGTGCTCCAGGTACTTGCGGAAGGCGCGCTGGTGAAATTCCTTCAGCTTGCCGATCCCGTCCGCCATGATGTCCCAGCCGAGCACCTCCTCGTAGAGGTAGGTGAGCTGGATGCGGCCGGCGAACTTCGCGAATTCGGCGTCCTTCTCGATGAGCGTCTTCGAGTTGAGAATGATCGTGGAGTCCAGGTCCTTCTGCGTGATCTGGTCGTACACGGCGCGGCGCAGTTCGTGCTCGATCTGTTCGTTCGTCAGGCACAGGTCCAGGCCGATCTGCGCGAACTCGATCCGCCGGCGAAGGTCGGCCCCGTCCCAGAATATGTTCTCCCCGTTGGGGCGCTTGACGACGACCATCGTCGCCTGCGCGGGCGTCTCGGCCGTCGCGGCGGTCTCGCCGTCCTTTTCGGTCTTCTCGGCATCCCGCGCGGCGGACCGCTCGGCGCGGTAAAGGATGTAGGCCTCGGCGACCTTGTAGTGGCCGGCCTTCATCAGTTCCTCCTGCACCATGTCCTGGATCTCCTCGATGTGCACGAACGCCTGCTTCGAGGAATGGACCCGCTCGGAGACGCCCTTTGTCACGGAAACCGCCGGGGCCGAGTCGCGCTGCATCGAAAGAAACGTCTTCCGGATTGCGATTTCGACCTTCTGCTCGTTCCACGGCACGACCTGGTTGTTGCGCCGGATCACCCGCACCGTCGAGTTCGCGGCGGCTTCCCGATCGAAGGAAAGCTTCCGCGCCCGGTTGAGGAGGACGCTTTTCGCCACAAAGTAGGCGTTATTGTCGACCAGGGTCTTCTCGATCAGTTCGTAAAGGGCGTTGAGCGTCAGGCGCAGCGGCGTGCGTTCGCGCGCCATAACTGTCAGATTGACAGCGAGTTCACGGCAGATGGAGGCCACCCAAGCCCGGTTCGCGTCCGTGAAGATCTCCTTGTCGCCGCGAGCGATGCACACGTTTGTAAGCGCCTTTCCGAGCGTGTCGGCGACCTCGGCAAGGTCGAAGCGCTCCTCACCGTGCGGGCACAAAACGGCCACCGGTGGAACGGGGATCTCCTCCCCCGTTAGAACATCCGCCCACGCATAATGGGGCTTCTGTTCGACGGGGGTTTGGACGGTCCGTTTGAGGGCGAGGTCGTTGGCCAGCGAAGGAGTGCTCATGGATGAAATCTGTAATGAAATTGGAACAAAAGGGACGTGCAGGCCGGGCAGAACGAAGGGAAAACGGCGCGCCACCCGCCATTAGGGCCTCGCGTCGCGCGAAAATCTATTGGTTTAAGGAACCTTGGAAAACCGAGTGGGGAAAGAGGGAGGGGCGCAGGCGTCCCTCCGTGGGTAAGAAGGGTCAGAGTTCGTCGTCGGAGGCGACGGCGAGCGAGGATGCCTTTTGGTATTCCGTGACGCGACCTTCGAAGAAGTTTTGTTCCTTCTTGATGTCCATCATCTCAGCCAGCCAGGGCAGCGGATTCTTGACGCCGCCGGACAGCGGGGAAAGACCGCAGCCTTCGAGACGGCGATCCGCAATGAAGTCGATGTAAGTGAGAAAATCCTCCAGCCGAAGCCCGACCGCGTTGACCGGCAGGCAGTCGCGGATGAACTCCTTTTCCAGGTCCACCCCCTCGCGCATCAGGCCGCGCAGATCCTCCTTGAACTCGGGTGTCCAGATCTCGCGGTTCTCTTCCACCAGATCCATGAACAGGTTGCGGAACACCTCGATATGGTTGGACTCGTCGCGGAGCGTGTACCTGAACATCTGTCCGATGCCCGGAAACTTGTTCTGCCGGTAGAGCGACAGGATCATCCCGAAGAGGCCGTAGAACTGGGTTCCCTCCATGCACTGGCCAAAAACGAAGATGTTGCGGGCCAGGAGCTTCTTGTTCTCCGGCAGCGTCAAGTCGAGGTCCCGGCGAAGCGCGCGGGAAACGTTGGTCACAAACTCGTTCTTGCGGACGATCGTCGGAACGTCCTCAAACATGGCCTCGCATTCGTGCGGATTGATCCCGAGCGAGGCGATCATGTACAGGAGCGAATCGGCGTGGATGTTCTCCTCGTGGGCATGCCGGCCGAGGACGAGCTTCAGCTCGGGCGCGGTAACCAGCTCGCGAACGACGTGCTGGATGTTGTCGCCGACGATTCCCTCGGCCGCCGAAAAGTAACCTATCCCCATCCGGATGATCCACCGCTCGACGTCGGAAAGCGCCTTTTCGTCCCTCCACTGCTCGATATCCTTGCCCATCGGGATGTCCTCCGGCTCCCAATGGTTGGCCTTCATCTTTCGGTAAAGGTCGTAGGCCCAGGCGTACTTGAGGGGAAGCAGGTTGAAGGTCATGGTCTCGCGACCATTGATCACCTTCTTGGCCGCGAAGGCGGCTTCCGCCTTGGCCTGGTCGAGGTGGAAGGTCTTGGACCCAACCTTAAAGGACTTTTGCATTGCGAGAATCGTGTGGATTGGAAAAACAAAACGGCTGTTTGCGGCACGCTAAACGCGTGCGCGAACAAAAGTTATTGGGAACTTATTGGCCATTTGTTGACCACAACAGGATGTGGTCCCTCTCCTGAGAAGCCACAACCTATTGGACCGGAAAAAAAATTCGTCAACAGGTTTGTGGCCCTTTTGTGTTAAATCTTTCGCTGATTTTTGGCTTGCCGTCCGCGTGGACAGGCACCCGCGCTCCGGAGCCCCTTTTTTCCCCGGCGCCGCGCCCGGCAGCCCGCCGGGCAACCCGCCTTTCGGGGGCATGGAAAGCCCATCCGCGGCCCGCCCTGTCCCGCCAGGGCGCAGCCGGGGCCCGCTTCATATTCAACATTTGGATACTAGTGCCGCCGCCCATGCCGGCCGCTCAGCGGCCGGCTTCCAGGCGGACGGCGGTCGAAAGCTCCGCCTCCGCCTCCGCGGCCCGCCCGGCCGAGGCCAGGGCCCGGGCCAGATTTCGGTGATAGGCGGCACTTCCCGGGATGAGCGCGACCGCGGCCTGGAACTCGGACACGGCCTCGTCCATCCGCCCGCTGCGGGCGAGCGCCGCCCCCAGGTTGTTGCGGGTCGCCGCATCGTTCGGCCCCAGCCGCTCGGCCATTCGATAATGCCCGATTGCTTCGGGCAGCCGGTCCGCCGTGGCGAGGGCCACGCCGAGGTCGTACTGCGTTTCGGCATCGGAGGGCCTCAGGCGCACCGCCAGCGCCAGTTCGCCGACGGCATCGGCATTCCGGCCTGCAGCCGAAAGCGCAACTCCCATATTGTGATGAGCTTCTGCCAATTCTGGGTCGAGGCTTATGGCCTCCTGGCACTCCCTCAGGGCCTCGTCCGGCTGGCCCAGAAGGCGAAGGGCGACCCCGAGATCGTTGTGAAAACCGGCATTGCCGGGCTCGATCCCTATGGCGCGCCGGTAATGGGTCGCCGCCTCCCCGGGACGCCCCTCCGTCTTGAGGAGGTTCCCAAAGGCCGCCTCCGCATCGGCGTAGGCCGGCCTCAACCGCAGGGCCGCCGTGTAATGCGAGGCCGCTTCGTCCCCGCGCCCCAGGTCGGCGCACAGCCGCCCAAGCGTGTAAAGGGTCTGGGGATCCGTCCCGAGGACGGAGGCCTTTGTGAGCGCAGCCTCCGCCTCCTGAAGCCTGCCGGCGCGGTAATAGGCGGCGCCCAGCCCATGAAGCGCCTCGGCGTCGTCCGGACGCTTGGACACGAGATCGGCCCAAAGCCCCACCTCGTTCCGATAGTCGCCGCATCGCAGGCCGGTGAGGATCCCGAATACCGCCGCAACCGCGGCGACCGGAATGAAGAATCGCCATCTTCGAGCCGGACCCGCGGTCCGAATCCAGGCTTCGGAGACGAGCAGCGCCATCACCGGGGCGAGCGCAAGGTACATCCGGTGTTCCGCCGCCGTCTGACGGCCCCCGGGCACGAGCGAAGTCGGCGCGAGGATCGCAAAGAACCAAAGACCCAGGAGGCCGGCCGCCGGCCGCCTTGCCACGGCCCAAAGCGCGGCCGCGGCGAACGCCACCACCCCCAGGACGGCGGGGAGCTGGCTCCAGGACGGCTGGAGCCACCGCAGCCCGTAGTCCAAAATCAACGGATACGGACAGGGAACGAGCCGGAGGTAATGGACGATCGCGGGGCCCTGGGAAGCCCAATAGGCCCAGGTGAGTCCGCCCTGGCCGAAACCCGCGGTCCCGCCGCGGCCGCGGCCGGCCGCGACAAGGACGGCCAGCAGGATCCACGTCGAGGCCAGTCCCAGGTGGATGGAGCGGCGCCGGCTCCAGGCCTCACGGAAACTGCCCGCAATGAAGGTGCGGTCATAGAGAAGCACAATCACAGGCGCCGACACCATCACTTCCTTGGTCGCCATGCCGCAAAGGCACGCCAGCCACGAAAGCCCGCACCAATACCGGAACCGGCGCCTGGCGGCGTTTTCGTCCGCTCCGCTCCCGCCCGCCGGGAGCCGGCTTCGGCGGCCACGCTCCGCGACGGGGAACGAGCGCTGTTCTGTCGCGGCCCGGATGAAGCAATAAAGCGTCAGGAGGTAGAGAAGCCCCATCAGCGCCTCGGCGCGCTGGACCACATAGGCGACGGATTCCGTCTGGAGCGGATGGAGCTCCCACAGGAGCGCAGCCGCCCAGGCGATTGCCGTCGGCGCGCCGGCGCCCGCCGGCCATCGGGAGGATGGACCAGGCGGCGCCCCGGCCGCCAGCGTCCGGCGGATGACGCCGAACAGCGCCAGTGCGCAGAGCAAATGGATGAGCAGGTTGACCGCGTGGTAGCCGAGCGGGTCCAACCCGCCGGCCGCATAATTGAGCGCCAGGGAAAGATTGACGAGCGGCCGGCCGCTGACCGTCAGCCCGCCGGACGGCGGACTCAAGGGACCCCATGGCGGCCAAAGGTGCCGGAGGGTGGCGTTGTCGACGATTGACGAAGCGTCGTCAAAAACGAAGACGCCATGGAAACTGGGCCAATACGCCGCCAGGCCCGCCGCGGCCAGCGCGACCGCCGGCAGCCAGGGCCTCGAATGCAGGCTTCGTTTCGCTTCTGACGGGACAGTCATGGCCATTTCAGGAACCCGGCGGCACCCGGCCTCCGGCTTCCGGCTCCCGTCCCAGGCTGCGCAGCGCCATGTCCAGGTTGCGGTGCACGTCCGCGTCCGAAGGAGCCAGTTCCAAGGCCCGCCGGTACTCCGCTATCGCCTCGTCGAGACGCCCGAGGTTGGCCAGGGCGGCCCCCAGGTTTGCATGCAAATCGGAATCCGTTTCCCGGGTCCTCAGCGCCTGCCGAAACTGGTCGACGGCCTCGCCCCACCTCCGCTCGGCGCACAGCGCATTTCCCAGGTTGAAGCGGGTCTCTGCGCTGTCCGGGTCCGCCCTCAGGACCGTCCCATACTCGGCGATCGCCTCGTCCAGCCGGCCGGATTCGGCCAGGACCGCGGCCAGATTGTTGCGCGCGTTCAAGTTGCCCGCGTCCAATTGCACGGCCCGGCGCAAATGGCCGGCGGCCTCGCCCAGATTGCCCGACTGCGCAAGCGCCGCGCCCAGGTTCGCTTCCGCATCCGGATAGTCCGGCTTCAGTCGGAGCGCCTCGCGGTAACGGCCCATGGCTTTGTCCAGAAGCCCCGATTGCGCCAGCGCCAGCCCGAGATTGTTGTGGGCCTCGGCATAGCGCGGGTTCAGCGCCAGCGCCCTCTCAAAATACGCGATTGCCTCGACCCGGCGCCCCGCCCCGGCGGCCGCGACGCCCGCGTTGACCTGCACGTAGGGATTGTCGGGGCTTTTCGCCGCCGTGTCCGACCAAAGCGCCAATTCGCTCCGATAGACGCGGTTCCGAAGTCCGGTTGCGACGCAAAGTGCGCCGGCTGCCATCGCGCCCGCGGCGACGCAGGCCGCGACTCCCGGCCTTCCAAGCCGCCGGCACAGAACCCAAAGCCCGGCGGCCGCGGCGACCGCGAGCGGCGCCAGGGCGAGGTACATGCGGTGTTCGGCCACGGTCTGGCTGATCCCGGGCACCAGCGAGGTCGGCGCAAGGATGGCGAAGAACCAGAACCCGAGAAAACCCCAGGGACGGCGGCGCCAGAGCGCCGCGGCTGCGGCGAGGAACAGGGCGAGAACGCCGATCATCTGCGGCGCGACTTCGGCGGCCTGCGGCCAATGGACCGGATAGTAGAAGTTGAGCGGATACGGCCACGCGGCCAGGCGGATATAGCGCACAACTGCCGGGAACTGGGTCAGCAGGTAGCTTCCCCAGGTTACGTTGAGCTCGAAGCCCGACGTGCCGCCGCGCCCCCGGGTCGAGACGACCAGGAGGGCGAGCGGAATCCAGGTAGCCGCCAGCATTGCATAATAGAAGGGCCTTGCCCGGATCGCGGACCGCCATCCCGGGCTGACAAAGGTCGCGTCGTAGAGAAAAACCATCACCGGCGCGGATACCATCACTTCCTTGGTCCCCATTCCGAAAAGGCAAGCCAGCCAGGAAAGTCCGAACCAATGCCAGAACCGGCGCCTGGCGGACTGTTCCGTAGCGGCCCGGATGAAGCAGTACAATGTCAGGAGGTAGAGGAGCCCCATCAACGACTCCGCCCGCTGGATGACATAAGTCACTGATTCGGTCTGAAGGGGGTGCATCGTCCAGATGAGGGCTGCTGGGGCCGCAACCAGGAAAGGGCCCGCCGAGGCCGCCCACATCCTCTCCAGCGTCCGCCGAACGATGCCGAACAGGGTCCATCCGGCGAGAACATGGATGGCCAGGTTGAACACCCGATATCCGAAAGGGCTCAGGCCGCCCAGGGCGTAGTTGACCGCCAGGGAAAGATTGACGAGCGGGCGCCCCCCCACCGTCAGCCCCCCGTCCGATGGTGGCGACAACACCCGGCCGATCGTCCAGAGGTGGCGGATCGACGGGTTGTCGACGATCGACGGCACGTCGAGGAAGACAAAGGGCCCGGAAAGCGCACCCTGATAGGCGGCCAGTGCGCCCAGGACGATGGCGGCTCCTGCGCCAAAGGTCGCGATTGCGTGGGAACGGCTGGAATTCATCGGACCTCCCCGGCCGCTGCATTCAAGGCCAGATCCAGGTTCTGGCGCGCCTCCGGATAATTGGGCCTGCACCGCAGCGCCTCCTGGAGCGGCGCAACCGCCTCCGCAGCCCGACCGGCCAAGAGCAGAGTCGTGCCCAGGCCGTACTGGGCCTCGGCCCTGCGGGGGTCGTCCCGCAAGGCCTCCTCGAACTGGCTCACGGCCTCCTTCCATTGCTTCCGCTCGCCGAAGATATTTCCGAGATTGACGCGAGTTTCCGCAAAGCGCGGTCTTATCCGCAGGGCCTGTTCAAAATCGGCAACCGCCCCGTCCACGTTGCCGGCCGCCCGCAGCGTCAGTCCGAGGTCGTTGTAGGCATCGGCATAATCCGGCTTGAGCCTCAAGGCCTGTTCAAGCTCGCGCACGGCGCCCTCAAGACTGCCTTCCACCCGCAGCGAATTGCCGAGGTTCATATGGGCTTCCGGGTAATCCGGCCACAGTTGCAGGGCCCGTTCATACTGGGCCCTGGATTTTGCCAGCTCATTTCGGTCAAACAGGGCCACACCCAGGTTGTTGTGGGCAAAGGGATTGTTCGGCCGCTTTGCCGCGGTGTCGCCCCAGAGGGACAGATCGTTCCGGTAGGCGGTGTTGCGCTCCGCGGTCGCCGCCCCTGCGGCAATGCCGAGCACAGCCACCGCGATCCAGGCAATCGGCCTCCGCAGCCACCGACTGCCGGCCCATACCGCGGCGACGACCACCGGAATCAGGGCAAGATACATCCGGTGTTCGGCGAGCGTCTGACGATTCCCGGGCATCAGGCTGGTCGGTGCGAGGATGGCAAAGAACCAAAGTCCGAGGAAGCCAAGGGCCGGCCTCCGCCAGAAGAGGATCACGGCAGCTGCAGCCATCGAAATCACAACCAGGGCCTCGGGCAGTACGGACCATGGACGGGCTATCCATTCCGCGCCGTAGTCGAAAATCAGCGGACTCGGCCAGACCGCCAGATGCAGATACCGAAGAATCGCCGGAAACTGGGTCAGGGCATAGGCAATCCACGACACTTGCCCGAAGCCGACGCTTCCGCCGCGATTGCGGGCGGAAAGGATGAGAAAGCCGAGCAGCACCCAGGTTGAGGCTAGCAACGCGTGCGTGCGCCACCGGCATCTCAACGATTCGCGAAATGAGCCCGCCAGGAACGCGCGGTCGTAGAGGAGCACCATGAGCGGCGCCGACACCATGACTTCCTTTGTCGCCATGCCGAGAAGGCATGCGGCAAAAGCCAGAAACGTCCATCGGCCGCGGCGGCAATCCCCAGCCGACCGGATGAAGCAGTACAGGGTGAGCAGGTAAAAAAGGCCCATCAGCGATTCCGCCCGCTGCACGACATAGGTGACGGACTCCGTCTGAAGCGGATGCAGCGTCCAAAGGAGCGCCGCAGCAAACGCCGCCAGGCAGGCTTCCGCCGAATCGATCCGGCGGACGCCCGATCTCATCCGTCCGGCGGTCCGGCGGACGATTCCAAACAGGACCAGTCCCGCCAGGATGTGGATTGCCAGATTCACCGCGTGATAACCCCGCACATCCAATCCTCCGACGGCGTAGTTCAGGGCGAACGAAAGATTCAGGACCGGGCGGCCGCCGACCGTCTGCCCGTCGGAATACGGCGGCGAAAGGGCCCCCCCGGGAGGCCAGAGATGGCGGATGCTCGCATTTTCGACGATGGAGCCCGTGTCGTCGAAAATGAACGGGCCGTTGAGGCTGTTCGAATAGGCCGCGATCGCGGCAAGGCCGATCAGCACGAGCGCCGCGGGAGCTGCCCAGCGGGATCGGTCCGCGGCCGGGCGGTCGCTCGTGCTCATTTTCGGTTATCCTCCAGGGCCGCCGCCCTCGCGAGATTTTTTCGCGCCTCCTCGTATCCGGGCTTCAGCCGCACCGCCTCCTCAAAATGCGCCCGGGCCTCCGAAATCCGGCCGGATTCGGCAAAAAGGATGCCGAGATTGTTGTGCGCCTCCGGCGTCTGCGGGGCGGTTCGCAGGATCCGCTCGTACTGGTCGACCGCCTCCGCCGCCCTGCCGGCCTGGGCCAGGGCGCTCGCGAGGTTCATCCGTGTCTCGAGCGAATCCGGCCGGATTCGCAGGGATTCCTCGAAATGCCCGATCGCCTCCCCGACCCTCCCGGCCTGCGCAAGGGAGTTGCCCAGGTTGAACTGGGCTTCGGGATTGACCGGCTTCAGGCGGAGGGCTTCACCGTACTGGACCGCGGCCTCCTCCCAGCGTCCCGCGCCCGCGAGCCCGACTCCATAGTTGTTTCGGGCGCTCGCGAGATTCTCCTTCGCCGCCCCATAGTCGGGCCTGAGCTGCAGGGCACGGCCCAATTCCCCGATCGCCTCCGGCAACCGGCCCTCGGCGATGAGAGCGTTTCCCAGGCAGTAGTGGGCCTCGGGAATCGAAGGCTTGAGTTTCAGGGATAGCCTGTATTCTCCGATCGCCCTCGGCCGCTGATCGAGCCGCTCGAATGCAAGTCCGAGATTGAGGTGGGCCTCCGCGTCATCCGGATTGATCTCAAGTGCGCGCTCGAAATGGCTGCGGGCCTCGGAAACCCGGCCTTGCAGCAACAGGACCCGGCCCAGGTCATTGTGGGCCGTCCACGATTCCGGGTTGCGCGCCAGAGTGTATGTCCACAGCGACTCCTCGTTTCGAAAAATCAGCGCATACCGCGCGCTTTCCCATCCAAGACCGGCGACGGCGAGGACGGCCAGCGCCCCGGCCTGCAGGCGCATGCGGCCGCGCAATTCCCCCAATCCTGCCGCCGCCAGGCCGACCAATCCCACCAGCGGCAGGTAGGCAAGGTGATCGGCCACCCAGGAAATGCGCACATAGGCCATGGGCGCGAATCCCATTACGGGAACGAGGTTCAGAAAGAACCAACCGAAGCCGAGCAACGCGTGCCGCCCCCAGGAATCGCGACGGATCCAGAACCACGCCCCGGCCGCGGCAAATCCGACCCAGGGCAGGAAATCGCTCCATGTTGGGGATGACAGATCCCACCTCGGATAGATCGGCGCGAGGTTGAAGGGAAGGGCGCACTTTCCCAGGTAGAAGGCCGCGGCCCGGCCCGCGGCTGCGAACCGGGTGGCCGGGCCTCCCTGGAGAAGATCCATCCCGCCAATCGCCCTTTGCTGTTGAAACCAGAGCGTTACCGATCCCAGCGCCAGCGACACGGCGAGGAAGGGCGAGACCCTGACGAGGTCCCGCATGACGAGTCTCCGCCGCCGCCACCACGTGAAAAGCAAAAGGACGACGGGCAGCATGACCACCGTCGTCTTGCAAAGCATGGCCGCGAGGAAGCACGCCACGGAAAGCCCCGTTCGCGGGCGCGGTCTCCCGTCCGAACCGGTTGCGTCCTCGCCGTCCAGCCACGCCCGAAGGGACAGAAGAAGGAAGACGAGCGACAGCGGATTCTTCATCTCGGCTGTCCACGCAACCGATTCGACCGCGAGCGGGTGGACCGCGAAAAGGATCCCCCCCCACCACGCAAACCCAGCCTTGAGCCGGGCCAGCAGCCTCCAGACGAGCAGTGCAGCAATCACGTGCAGCCCCAGGCTCACGAGATGATAGCCCGCCGGGCTTGGCCCCCACAAATGCCATTCCATCCACTGCACCGTGCTCTTGAGCGGGAAGTAGTCGGGACTGGCCGGCGCAAACCAGATCCTCCAAAGGCCGTGCGCATCCCTCAGCATGGGATTCCCGGTGATCTCCGGCGCATCGTCCCAGACCCAGTCGCCCCGCAGGGAAAGAGAGTAAACGGCAGCCCCGGCCATCGCGATGGCCGTCGCCTGGAGGAACAGGCGCACGCGCCGCGTCATGGCTTCCTCCCCAGGCGGGCCGCTTCCGCGAAATGCGTCTCCGCCTCCTCCGTCCTTCCAGCCGTCCTAAGGGCGAGACCCAGGTTGTATTGAACCGCGGCATCCGCCGGCTCCAGCCGCGCCGCGATCTCCAGTTCGGCGACCGCCTCGGGAAGGCGGTTCATGTTGGCCAGGGCGCCGCCGAGGTTCGCATGCGCCTGGGCCAGGTCCGGCTCGACCCTGAGCGATTCGCGGTACTCGTCCTCGGCCTCCGCGAGCCGGCCGGACTGCGCCAGTGTGACCCCGGCGGCGAAATGCGCACGCGCCAGCCTTGCCCTCACGCCCGCCTCTGACTCCGGATGGAGCCGCAGGCTTGCCTGATACTCGGCAATGGCCACGGCATACCGTCCCATGTCGGAATACACGTTTCCGAGATTCGTGTGCGCGTCCGCGGCGTCCGGCCTCAGGTCCAGGGTGCGCTCGAATTCCGCAATGGCCTCGGGCATCCTGCCGAGGCGGTGGAGAATGACACCGACATCGTTGTGAGCCTGGGCGTTGCCGGGGTTGAGCCGCAATACCGCCTGATAATGCACCAGGGCGTCATCCACCCGGTTGTCGCGAAGCAGAATGTTGGCATACTCGCCGTGCACGAGCCAGCACCCGGGATTTCGATCCAGCGTCGCCTCGTACAATCTTCGGGGATTCCCGTACAACCCCGCCTGGCGCCACGTGAGAAACCCCTCGCACGCCAGGATCATTCCGAGGGCCGGCCATCCGAGTGCCCGGCGCCCTGGGGACAGGGTTCGCATCGCCATCCAAAGGCCCGCGGCGGCGGCGGCGAACACGCCGAGGCTCGCCAGGTACTGCCAGTGGTCCGCCACGAACGAAAAAAGGAATGGGTACACATTGAAAAATCCCAGCGCCGGAAAAAGCGAGCCGGCAAAGTAAAGCCCGGCCGCCAGCGGTCCCCGCGCGCGACGGCGCCCCATCCAGAGGGCGCCCATCATCGCGAGCGCCGCCGCCGGCCATGCATACTGCGCCCATGCGCCCGCGTCCACGGTCCATCGCGGATAGACGAACATCAGGTTGGCGGGCCATGCGATTTTCAGGAGGTAGAACCAGAACGTGCGGCCGGCCAGAAGGCATCGTTGCACCGGACTCAGGTCGAACGCAGGTCCGATCGCACCCACATAGTGTCGCTCAACCCAGGCGGTGAGGGAGCCGGCAAATCCGCCGAGCGCAAACCAGGGAATGAGCGGCACGGCATCCGTCCTCCAGCCGAGCTTGCCGCGGCGCCACCAGAGTGCGACCAGCAGCGCAGCCGGCAGCGTGGCCGTCACCGATTTGGTCAGCAGCGCGACGACGAAGAGGATCGTCGCCAGGGCGTACAGGCCCGGGCGGGCCGCCTTCCGCGCTGCATGGCGATCCGGCCCGGCCGCAGCGATTGCCGTGCCTTCCCGCCAGCGCAGGAAGGCCAGTCCCGCCAAAAGGTAGAAGACCGTGGAAAGCGTGTTCTTCTGCTCGGAAATCCAGGCAACCGACTCGACGCACACCGGATGCAGGGCGAAGAGAAGCGCGGCGAGCCACTCGGCACCGGCGAGGGAAGCCGCGCCCCAGAGCCGCCTCAGCGCGAAGGCAAGCAGGCACGCGGCCGCCGCATGGAGGACGACATTCGTCAGGTGATACCCCAGGACTGCGCCGCCCCACAGCCTGTGCTCCAGCCAGAATGCGCTGTGCAGCGCCGGATAGTACTGCTGGGTCGCCCCCAACTCGAACCAGATCCGCCAAAGACCGTGCAGCGTCGCAAGGTCCGCCCGCGTGACGTGCGCGGTGTCGTCCCAGATCATGCCTCCCGTGAGGGCGGGCGCATAGGCAGCCAGGGTCGCTGCGACGATCCCGACGCACCCGAGGATGTCCCTCCGGCGGCTCAATGCGCTTCGGCCCCCCGACCGAGTTGCTGCAGGACGCGATCCAGCTGGCCGCGCACGTCCTCATCCCCGGGCCTCAGCCGCAGGGCGCTCCGATATTCCCCGGCAGCATCCTCCAGGCGCCCGGCACGCGCCAAGGCGAATCCGAGGAAGGCGTGCGCATCGGCATAGTCCGGCTTGATTCCCAGGGCTCCGTGCAAATCTGCGATGGCTTGCGCGGTTTCGCCCGCGTTCGCAAAGGCGAAGCCCCGGTTGGCGAGCGCCTCAGCGTAGGCGGGATTCAGCTGCAGCGCCGTGCCGTACTCCCGGATGGCCTCCCCCAGCCGTCCCGCGTTTCCGTAGGCATTCCCTTCATGGTAATGGACTTCCGCCAGGTTGCGGCGCGCTGCCTCGAAGGCGGGCCTGAGCCGGAGCGCCGCCGCATAACTGGCTTCCGCTTCCGCGAAATCCCCTTTCTGGGCGAGCGCATTGCCCAGATTGTTGTGAATCTCGGGGACGTCCGGATTGATCCTGAGCGCCTCCCCGTAATGCGCGATCGCGTCATCCAACCGGCCCCGGCGCGCAAGCAGGATTCCCAGGTTGTCGTGCGCCATCCAGGCTCCCGGGTTTCTCTCCAGGGTCGCGGTGTAGAGGGTTTCCTCGTCGCGATACATGCGGCATTGGGTCCAGGTCAGCGCCCCAAGAATGGCGACGACAAGGCTCGCGGCGAGATCGGGAACGCGGGTGTCCGACCGCGCCCTCCAGTTCGCCCAACCCGCGGCCGCCAGCGCGATCAAGGCGGGGCTTGCCAGGTACTGCCAGTGGTCGGCGACGTACGAGAAGGCAAACGCATAGACGTTCAGGAAACCGAGCGTCGGAAAAAGCGCACCCGAAAAAAGGAGCATCGCTGCGAGGAAGGCCCTGCTCCTGCGCCGCAGAAGCCAGGCCGCCAGGAGCAGCGCCGCAAAGCCAGCGGGAAACAGGCATTGCGCGAAGGAACCCGGATCGATCCGCCAGCGCGGATAGGTGAAGGTCAGGTTCGCCGGCCAAGCGAGCTTGCCCATGTAGAACCAGATTGCCCGACCGGCGAGAAGGACGCGTTGCACAAAGCCCAGGTCGAACGCGCTTCCCTGCGCCCCGATGTAATTCCTCTCGATCCACGCGGTGAAGAAACCCGACGCCGCTCCGATCGCGAACCACGAAGCGAGAGGAAGTCCGTCTCGCCGCCAATTCACGCGCCCGTCCCTCCACCAAAGTACGACCAGAAGCGCGGCGGGCAGCGTGGCCGTCACCGACTTGCTCAGCACCGCCAGGATGAAGAAACCGGTAGCCATCGCGTAGAGACACGTCCGGGCTGTCCTTCGGCCTCCCGGTTCCCCCTCGCGCCATCGCAGATAACCCAGGGCCGCCGCAAAGTAAAAGACGGTTGAAAGCGTGTTCTTCTGTTCCGAGATCCATGCAACCGATTCGACGCACACCGGATGGAGCGCGAACACGAATCCGGCCGGCCACGCTCCCGAAACCCCCAGCCGCCGCAGCACCCGGACAAGAAGCAGGGCCGCTCCTATGTGCAGCGCAACGTTCGCCAGGTGATAGCCGAACGCGGAGTCTCCCCAAAGCCTGCCCTCGACCCAGAAAAGGGAATGGAGCACGGGAAAATACTGCTCCGTCGCCCTCGGGTCGGCCCAAATCCGCCACAATCCGCGGAGCGGCCTCAGGTCCGCCCGCAGGGCGAAATTCGGATCGTCCCAGACAAAGCCAGCCCGGATCGCCGGCAAATAGGCGGCTAAGGTCAGGCCGGCCAGGAGCGCGCCAGCCCAAACAGCCAGGTTCCGTGCTGGGCTCGTCTTCAAGGGCTTCCGGGACCGCGCCTGAGCAGCTCCAGGTTCTCCCGCGCGCGGGGGTAATCGGGCCTGCAGCGCAACGCCTCCTCGAACTCCGACTCCGCCTCGCTGGAGCGGCCCGAGTTGGCCAGCGCGACACCCAGGTTGTTGTGCGCCTCCGCGTCGGCCGGGACGATCCGCAGGACCGCTTGAAATTCCCCGATCGCCTCAGCCGTCCGGCCTTCGTCCAGCATGACCCGGCCCAGGTTGAAATGCGTGGAGGGGTAATTCGGCTCCAGCCGGATTGCCGTCCGATAAAGGGCCACGGCATCCTCCGTGCGCCCCTGCGCCAGGAGCCTGTTTCCCAGATTCAGGTCGGCCAGCCAGCAGTCCGGATTCCCGGCGAGCGTCGTCCGGTACAGCGTATCGACGTCGCGATAGATCCGGCACTGCCTCCAGGTAAGGAGTCCCAGCGCGAGTTCGAGGACAGCCAGGGCGACCCATCCGGCCGCGCGAAGCCCGCCCGGCAAAATGCCCACCGCCGTCCACAACGCCGCAGCCGTCATGGCGAAGATGCCGAGGCTCGCAAGGTACTGCCAATGATCCGCGACATAGGAGAAAAGGAAGGGATAGACATTGAAGAATCCCAGCGCCGGAAAAAGCGAGCCGACAAAGAACAGAAGTGCCGCCAGGGGTCCGCGCGCCTTGCGGCGGCAGATCCAAAGGGCGCCGAACAGGGCGGCCAGGGCGGCCGCGCAAGCGAATCCCTTCGCGTCGATTCCAACATGCCACCGGGGGTAGATGAAGACCAGGTTGGCCGGCCAGGCGAGCTTCCCGAGATAGAACCAGACGGCCCGGCATGCCAGCAGCGAGCGCTGGACGATGCCCAGGTCGAACTCGGGACCGGAGGCCCCGACGAAACGGCGCTCGACCCACGAGGTGAACAGCCCCGCGCCCGCGCCGAGGACAAGCCACGGCATAAGCGGCAGGACGTCCCTGCGCCAGGCGAGCCGCCCCTCCTTCCACCAGACGATGACCAGAAGCGCGGCCGGCAGGGTGGCCGTCACCGACTTCGTCAAAAGCGCCAGGACAAACAGGAACGTCGCCAGCGCGTACCAGGCATGCCCGCCGGATCGGGGTCCGGCAGCAGCATCCGCCTCGGATTGCGGGGCCGGCCTCCCGCTTCGCCACTGCAGATAGGCCAGCCCGGCCATGAGGTAGAAGACTGTGGAAAGGGTGTTCTTCTGCTCTGAAATCCAGGCCACCGATTCGACGCAGACCGGATGAAGGGCGAAGGTCAGGGCCGCCAGCCATTCCGGTCCGAACATCCCGGTACGGCCGGAGCCGCCGGCCCCGGTTCGCAAGGCGGTTCCGCCCCGTGAAACCGGCGGCCACTCCCCAAGGCGCCGCAGGACACCGGCAAAAAGGCACGCCGCCGCGACGTGAAAAAGGACGTTTGCCAGATGGTACCCCAGCGCGGAATTTCCCCAGATCCGGTGCTCGATCCAGAACGCGGTGTGCAGCACGGGATAATACTGCTGCGTCGCGCCGAGTTCGGTCCAGATGCGCCGGAGGCCGTGCAACGACTGCAGTTCGGGCCGCGTCACATGGGCGTTGTCATCCCAGATCAGGCCTCCGGTCAGCGCGGGTCCATAGGCCACGGCGACGAGGCCGAGAATCAACGCTGCCTGCAGGCACCCCGATCGACGGCAGAAGTTCATCGTTTCGTGCCGCCGGATTCGAGCCCCTTGAGCCTGTCCAGATTCGCCTGCGCGGCGGGATAGTCGGGCTTCAGCCTTAGCGCGGTTTCGAACTCGGCCCTGGCCTCGGTCCAACGCCCGTGTTCGGCGAAAAGGCTGCCCAGATTGTTGTGAATGTCGGCGGCCGCCGGCTGGATTCGCAATGCCGCCTGATACTCCCCGATCGCCGCGTCGACGCGCCCCGACTGCGCCAGCACGTTCCCGTAGTTGACCCGGACGTCGGTGTTGTCCGGATCCTGCCCCAGCGACAGCTCGTAATCCTCGCCGGCCTCAACCGTCCGTCCGCCGTCCGCCGCCTGATTCCCCATGCGGTAATATACGGCAGCCAAGGCGGCGTGGATGGCCGCATCCCGGGGCCGGAATCGCAGGGCTTCCCTGTAGTTTTCCACGGCTTCCGCCAGCCGCCCCTGGTGAACGAGGGCGTGGCCAAGGTTTGTGTGCGCGTCGGCGTAGTCCGGGGCCAGTAGGAGCGCTGCGCCGTACTGCGCCGCCGCATCCGAATATCTCCCCTCCTCGAAGAGGACATTGCCGAGATTGTTCCGTGCGCCGGCATTGTCCGGCATTTTCGCAACGACATCGCCCCAAAAGGCTCCGTTGCCCAGGTACACCCTGTTGCGGGCGGCCGTCTCGACCGCCAGCGCGAGCGCCGCGACCCCGCACACAACCGGCGCAGCCCGTCCCAGCCATGCGAAGGCGGCGATCGAAAAACCCACGGCAATCGCGGCAAGCGGAAGGTACATCCGGTGCTCCGCGGCGATCTCGGTCGCGACGGGGATGATGCTCGAGGTTGGCGCGAGAATGACGAAAAACCAGGCTCCCAGGAATCCGACGGCCGGCCGTCGGCGAAGGGCAATAAGTGTGGCGCCGGCTAGGACCAGGATCGCCACGGCCCCCAGGGCCACCTCGATCGGCGGCCCCCCCAGGGTACGGCCGTAATCGGCGACCAGGGGATGCGGCCAGAACGCCAGGCAGAGGTAGCGGGGAACCGCCCTGAACTGGCTCAGTGCGTAGGCCCACCAGGGAACACCCGAATCAAAGCCAGCCGTCCCGCCCCGTCCGGCGTTTCCCGCGACAAGGGCCGCCAGGAAGAGCCATGTCGCAGCCAGCCCGATGTAATACCAGCGCCGCATGCGCCACGCATCCCGGAACGTCCCGGCCGCAAAGGTCCGGTCGTAGAGCAGCACCATGAACGGGGCCGTGACCATGGCCTCCTTGACTCCCATGCCGAGAAGGCATGCGGCAATCGAGCCGGCGAACCACGGATTGGACGCGCGGTCGGTCCGGTCCGAAGGGACTTCAGTGGTCCCCGCCTCAACCCCCCTGATAAAGAGGTACACGGTCGCCAGAAAACAAAGTCCCATGAGCGATTCCGCCCTTTGCACGATGTAGGTGACAGCCTCGGTTTGCAGCGGATGCAGCGCCCAAATGAGCGTCGCCGCCGCGGCGACTGAATCGGGACGGGATGCCTGCAGCCGCTTCAGGGTCCTTCGCACAATGCCGAAAAGCGCCAGGGCGGCGAGAGCATGGATTGCGACGTTGACGGCGTGATAGCCGAGCGGACCGGTCCCGCCGATCCGCCGGTTTGCCGCAAAGGAGAGGTTGAGGATCGGCCGCCCGCCGACCGTCGTGTCCGGCGGGGGATGGAATACCCTGCTCCAGCTCGCAAGCGTGGGATTGCCCGGGATCGAGGAAACGTCGTCGTACAGGAAGGGACCGGGCAGTCCCGTCCAAAACGCTCCCGCTATCCCCAGGACAATGACGGCCGCCGCGGCGAGGCGCCCGCCCGAAAAAGCAAGCGGCGACCGCTTGGTAGCGGTCGCCGCGAAAGGAAACCCCATTGCCTGGGATCCGCTTAGAACTCGATTCGCGCGCCGATCTGAATGTTCCAGCGCGACATGTCGGGATAGAAGGTCGTCGTGCCCAACGTCGTGGCGTTGAAGACGTAGATGTACTGTCCCGCCCCGCCATTGCCGGCGGCATTGTACAATGTCCCGGCGATCGACCGCGAATACGGGAAGTCGTAGATGGCGACCTGGCCCCAGTTCCTATTGAGCAGATTCAGGAAATCGAAGCAGTCCGCAAAAAGCGTGACCCTGCCCCCTCCGTAGGTCGGGATGCGCTGCTCGAAGTGCAGGTTGAGGAACCTCTCCCAAGGAGAGAATGCGCTGTTGCGCGGCACGACCTGGCCCGCGAATTGGGCCAGGGACGGATTCTGCCCCAGGAAGTTGAAGAAGTTGGCCTCCTCCGTCGGGCTTGCCCAGGCGACCTTGGGATCGCTCGGGCCGGTCGGAACGTAGAACAGGTTGCGGCCCGAAATGCCGGACCCGTCCGCGTCGCCGGCAAAAACGAAGCTGTACGGGTGGCCCGTCTCGGCGATGAACTGCGCGGAGAGGATCGTCGCGGCCTGCTTGTTCGAGAAGAAGTGGAATTGCCGCGATGCGGTGAGAACGATCTTGTCCGGCACCTCATAGTCGCTGATGTAGGCGCGATTGTCGCCCGGATTCAGGTAGGCCTGCCCGGTGAAGTTGGACTGCGCGACCGATGAGGTCGTCGATTCAACCTGGGTCGCATGGGTGTGGCTGTAGGAGGCCGAGAACGCCCAGTTGTCCTTCATGGGACGCTTGAGGTTGATCGTATACTCCTGGGATCCCCCTTGGTCGGTGTTGCCCAGCCAATAGACCGGCCCGGTGGCCTGGTTCGCGCGCAGGACGGTGGAGCCGGAAACGCTGCTGGTTCCCACATAGCTGTAACCGGCGACCTGGGATGACGTCGGGATCGTGCCCGCGCTGATGTTGCCGGCATAGCGGATCGCACCGTCCGGCATGAACGCCGGGCCGCTCGAAGGCACCCCGTAATTCAAATTCCGGTAATAGATGTCCTTGTTCACCTTGGTCCAGTCTCCCTCGACCGTCGCGATAAGTCCGAGGAAAGGAAGCTCCTTGTCCAGGGCGATATTTCCCTTCCAGGAGCTCGGCCAGTGGAAATTCTTGTCGGTGACATTGAAGGTCGGGACGGGAACCGTCGCCGCAACGGGCGGCAGCGCCTGCGTGGCGGGATTGCCCGTGAACGTGTAGTTCGCGATCGGGGCGGCGGTGTTGCTGCTGGTCGAACCCGCGGAATACTGGGTCAACTGACCGGCGTTCGCAAATGAGTTTTCCAGCCATACAGCCGGATTCTGGCCCAGGAACAGGCCTGCGCCGCCGCGTAGCTGGGTCTTGAGCTTGGTCGGGAACGTGTAGGTGAATCCGAGCCGCGGCGAGACAACGTCGTTGCCATTCATGGTCGCGTTGTTCGGATAGCCGTAGGCCTTGATGAACAATTGGCTGACGATCGGCTTGCCCGGCTGATAGGGATAGTCCAGCCGGATGCCGCCCGTGACGGTCAATGCATTCGTCGGATGCCAGATGTCCTGCACCAGGGCGACATAATCGGTCAGCGCATAATGGGCGATCGCGTCGCTCAGCTTGAAACCGGCAGTCGGAGTCGCGATAAGGGCCCCGGACGGGGTCCCGGCCATGTACTGCGCGACGTTGGCGAAGGCGAACGTCCCCGTGTAGTTCTGGACAAATGTGTTTTCGTATTCGGTCCGGTCCGCCTGGCCGCCAAACTTGAGGGTGTGGGCGCCGACGGAATAGACTCCGAACGCATGTTCCTCGAGCTCACTCGTATGCAGGTTGTTGAGCTGGTAGGAATTGTTGTTGCCGAGGATGACGTCGCCCGTGCCAGTGATCGCCGAGGCGGCTCCGGTGGACGCGCTCGTCGTGGTCCCCGAAATGCTGTTGATGATGACCGCCGGAAACGTGGAACCGTTCGTAAACGCGGTGCCGTTGTACCGCCTGTAGCTCCCCTCGATTTCGGAGGAAAGATTGGGCACGATCGAACTCCAATTGCTCGTCAATTTTGCGGCGTAGGACTGGTCGACGCGGTGGGAATTGTACCAGGCGTTGCTGAACGATGTGCCGTTCGAGAACGTGTAGTTGACGAAGGTCGGCGCCTGGCCGTCGGTGTGCCGGAATGTGAAGTCGAACTTGTGGGCATCCGAGATGTTCCAGGTGATCTTCCCAACGGCATTCTGCTGGGCGATATGGTTGGGCCCGGCCAGCGTGCCCGCCACGTAGTTGTACTTGGACGCCGACGTCGAGACAATCTGGCTGATGACCGAGGCATCCGTCGAATTGTCCACCGTATTGAACAGCTGGGCGGAGGACGTCGCCAGTTCGCGGAACGCGTCGTAGCCGAAGAAGAAGAAGACCTTGTTCTTGATGATGGGCCCGCCGAGGGTGACGCCGGTCGTGTGCTCGTTCAGCGACTCGTGCTGCCCCAGCAGGGGATTGGGCACCGGATCGGCGCCGCGGAAATTCGTGCCCGTGTAGATCTCGTACACGGCCCCGTGAAACTCGTTGGTGCCCGTCTTCAGGGTCGTGTTGAGCGCGGCGCCGAGGAAGCCGGAGTTGACGATGTCGTAGGGCGTGAGATCGAAGCTCAGCGATCCGATCCATTCCGGGGGAACCGGATTGCGCAGGCCGGAGTAGCTGTTCGAATTCAGGCCGAAGGTGTCGTTCGCGTTCACGCCGTCGATCATGAATGAATTCTCGCGGAAGTTCTGGCCCTGGGCGCTCAGCTGGAACGACGGATCGCTGGACCCGCCGCCCTGGAACATGACCACGCGCGGATCAAGGTTCTCCAGGTCCTGCACGTCGCGGCGGATCGTCTCAACCTGGAGGATGTCGTCCTTGTCCATCGTCAGGCCCGTGCCCATGGCACCGGAGCCAAAGGTCGTGTCGCGGGACTCTTCCACGGTCATCGCCTCCATTCTCACGACTTCGGCGCCCATGACAAAATTCACCTGCGTGGCCGCCCCAACCTCCAGGTTGACGTTGCCTCTCACCTCGGGCGCAAAAGTGCCCGATTCCGCGGTGATGGAATAAGGCCCGCCAGGCGCCAGGCCGCTGACCGTGTATTCACCGCCGGACCGGGTCTTCGCCGTGTAACGGGCGCCGTTCAACGCGTTGACGACAGTCACGGTTGCCCCGACAACCGCCTTGCCGTCCTTGTCGGCAACAAACCCGCTTAGGGCTGCGCTCGTGAGACCTTGAGCGTGTCCAATGCTGGTGAAGAAACAAAAAACCAGGGCCAAGGCCCCGGTCAGCAACAAGCCTAATCTTTTGGAATGCATAGTCTGTGTGTGGTTAGGGTCTTCTTGTCCCCTTTTCTATCAGGCGGCAAGCCGTATCTGGCATGAATGGGTCAACCCAAGGCCGACCCGGCAGTCAAGTACCTTTGGATGAAGCAGGCCGTATGCCGCAAAACTGTCACAGGATCGTTTGAAGACCGAAAAAATCGTTAGTGGGTCGGTTTGCCCGACCCACTACAAGAAATCGGGCCGCCCCCCTCCATTCGTGAACCCAGGGGGCCACAGGGCTCGTGCATTTTGTGGGTAAACGAGTCGTGCGTCAGTGCACATTGCACGAA
>CAZSEH010000031.1:34562-36977 GCA_964605835.1 uncultured Opitutaceae bacterium | reverse complement strand
CTCGTCGCTTCCGAAGATTGGTGGACCCGATCAGGATCGAACTGACGACCTCCTCAATGCCATTGAGGCGCTCTTCCAACTGAGCTACGAGCCCGTGCCAATCGCGAGGGTTAGAACGATCAAAGAATAGGGGCCGGACGCAAGGAATTTCTTGGCCTTCACCTGGGCAGCAGGGGAGGCTCTTCCGAGGGGGGAATCTGCGGGCGAATGGCCTCGTATTCGGCCAAAACCTGCCGCCAGCGGGCCTCGTCCCTTTCGCGGCGGAACAGCGACCGGTACTCGACCTCGCCGACAACCAGGATGAACGCGAAAAGCACCGAGAGCGAATACGGCGGATACCAAAGGCCGATGACAATTCCCGCGATCGCCACGATCTTGCCGGTCGTCGCCGCCCAGAAGGTCGCGCGGAGGTAGGGCATGCGGGTCGCCAGCAGGGCCCTGAGGATGCGCCCCCCGTCCATGGGGAAGGCGGGGATAAGGTTGAAGCAGCCCATGACCAGATTCGCAAAGACGACGTACTGCGCAAAATCGGCCGCGGAGTCCGGATAGGCGTCGGGCGGCCAGGCCTTTGAGAACGAGGCAAACGGGAGCAGGATTGCCACGATCGCGAAATTGACGGCCGGACCCGCAGCCGTGATCAGGAGCTCCTGCGAAGGCTGCCGGGGAATCCGGTCGAACTCGGCCATGCCGCCGATCGGCAGGAGGAGGATCCGGCGCACCCCGACGCCAAAGTGGCGCGCTGCCAGGGAATGGCCCAGCTCGTGCAGGACGACGCAGGTGAAAAAGGCGAGAAGCAGCAGGACGCTCCAGACAAGGCCCGCCGCTCCCGCCTCCGAATAGCCGACGTAGGCCACATAGGCCGGCAGGAGCAGGAAGCTCAGGTGCAGCGAAAGTTGAATTCCGCGGACGCGGAACAAGTTGATTGACCAGCCCGACATGGAATAAGTTAAATACCTCGGCTTTGCCGTTTCGCCAGCGCTACTTTGGCGACTCGTCCCGAGGCCGAAATGTTCCGATGAACGAAGCCGACCCCAAGCCGCCCACGATCCTCGTCGTCGATGACGACGCCGAGGTCCGGTATTCGCTCGTGCGTGTGCTTTCTTCCAGGAATTACGGCGTTCTCGAGGCGGCAAGCGGCGAACAGGGGGTCGCAATCGTCAAGAAGGGCCCCCCGCCCGACCTCGTGTTCCTCGATGTCAGGATGGGGGCGATGGGCGGAATCGAGGCGCTTCAGCATATTCGCTCGGCCAATCCCAAGCAGCTGGTCGTCCTGATGACCGCCTTCGGCACGGCGCAGACGGCCATCGAGGCGATGAAGTACGGCGCCTTCGACTACGTGATGAAGCCTTTCGATCCGCAAAAAGTGCTCGCCCTGGTCGAGCACGCCCTTCAGGTGCACGCGGACCTGCGCGCGGCGGGCGAGTACAAGCCGATCATCAACACCGAGGACTACAAGGAGGGGATCGTCGGCGCGTCCGGGGTGATGCAGGAGGTCTTCAAGGTGATCGGGCAGGTCACCGCAAGCGACGTTACGGTCATGATCACCGGCGAGAGCGGGTCGGGCAAGGAGCTGGTCGCCCGCTCGATTTGGAAGCACAGCCACCGGGCCGGCAAACCCTTCATCGCGGTCAACTGCGCGGCCATTCCCGACAATCTGATCGAAAGCGAGCTGTTCGGCCACGAAAAGGGTTCGTTCACAGGGGCGACAGGCCTGCGCATCGGAAAATTCGAGCTTTGCGACGGGGGCACGATCTTCCTGGACGAGATCGGCGACATGGCGCTCGCGACGCAGACAAGGATCCTGCGCGTCCTCCAGCAGGGCGAGATCCAGCGGGTCGGGGGCGCCGAAACGCTGCGGGTCGACGTCAGGATCATCGCGGCTACCAACAAGGACATCGAGGTCATGGTGAAGGAGAAGACCTTCAGGGAGGACCTCTACTACCGCCTGAATGTCGTCCGGATCAAGATGCCCGCCCTGCGGGAAAGGGCCGAGGACATTCCGGCCATTGTCGATTTCTGCCTCCAGAACCTGGTCAAGCAGCGCAAGGCGCGGGCAGGCCGCGTCGCGCCCGAGGCGATGGCGGTGCTGACCCGGCACACGTGGCCCGGAAACGTGCGCGAACTGGAAAACGTGATCTATCGGAGCGCCGTGATAGCCCAGGGCGACACGATCCTGCTCAAGGATCTGCCGGTGGAGATTCGCGAGGCGGTCGGAGCGCCGGGGTCCCAGCCGGCTTCGACCCCGGCGGTTGGTGCGTCCGCCGCAGCCCCGGAGGCTCCGGCTCCGGCTGCAGCAATCGCGCAGGCGCCGATCCAAAGCGTCGAGGCGGCGTTGGATTTTCTCTACGAGCGGCTGATGCAGGACGACGAGCCGCTTTTGGCCCGGCTTGAGCGCGAGATGATCGCCCGCTCGGC
>CAZSEH010000031.1:2188-34462 GCA_964605835.1 uncultured Opitutaceae bacterium | reverse complement strand
TGCAGGCGGTGCCACTGCCAGGCGGTGGCGACGGTCGACTCGATGTCGGGGAACTTGATCTTCCAGCCGAGTTCGCGCTGTGCCTTGGTCGAGTCCGCGTAAAGGGCCGGGGGATCGCCCGGACGCCGGGGGCATTCGATGACCTTGATCCTTTTCCCGGTGATCTTCTCGACCGCGGAAATCACCTCGCGGTTCGACGACGGGCGGCCGGTGCCGAGGTTGTAGAATAGGCCGGTGCCCGGCTTGGCAAGGAGGGGGAAAACGGCGATGTGCGCCCGGCTGAGGTCATCGACGTGGACGTAGTCCCTCAGGCACGTGCCGTCCGGGGTGGGGTAGTCCATGCCGAAGAGTTGAAGGTGGGGCCGTTTGCCGACAGCCGCGTCTATAGCGACCGGGATCAGATGGGTCTCGGGATCATGGTCCTCTCCGATTGTTCCGTCTTCGGAGGCGCCCGCCGCATTGAAATACCGGAAGGCCGAGAAGCTCAGCCCATGGGCCCGGGCCAGCGACTTGAGGGCGTTTTCGACGTCCAGTTTGGTCTGGCCGTAGGGATTTATGGGCGCCTGGGGAAGCGTTTCCACGATCGGCAGGCGGGCGGGTTCGCCGTAGGTGGCGCAGGTGGAGGAGAAGACGAACTTCGTGACGTTCGTCTCGGCCATCGCGCGCAGGAGGTTCAAGGTCGCGACAACGTTGTTAAAGTAGTACTTCAACGGGTCGGTCACCGATTCGCCGACGTAGCAGTAGGCCGCAAAATGCATCACGACCTCTATCCTCTCATCCCTGAGGATCCGCCGGACGGTGGCTCCATCGCCCAGATCAACCTCGTGGAAGGCGATGTCCTTGGCGACGGCGGATCTATGCCCGTAAACCAGATTGTCCAGGACCACGGCCCGATGGCCCGCGGCCGTCAGTTGGCGGACGCAATGGCTGCCGATGTAACCGGCTCCTCCTGCGACTAGTACGTTCATGCAGGCTAGACAGTTAGACACAGGCAGCCGCAACGACAAGCAGTTCCGGAGGGCGGCTGAATGAGCTTCCTATTGCATTCGTTTGGGGGTTGGCTAGCGATTTCCCATTCAAATGGCCATCCAGTCGTCGCGCATCGTCATCACCGGGGTGGGTCTCACCGCTCCGAATGGGAATTCGCTGGCGGAGTTCCGATCGCACCTGCTGAACGGCGTGGCCGGTGTCGAGTGGATCGAGGTTCGCTATATGGGCCGCCTTCCGGCGGGCGTCTGCCACTTCGACCCGCTTAGGTATCAGAAGAAGAAGGAGCTGCGGGTGGGGACGAGGGCGGGAAGCATCAGCATCTACTGCGCTCGGGAGGCCTTGGCTGACAGCGGGTTGGATTTCGCGGCGCGGCCAAAGGACCGCGTCGGCATTTACATCGGGTGCACCGAGCACGGAAACGTGGAGACCGAGAACGAGATCTATGCCATCTCGAAATTCGGCTACGACACCCGGTTCTGGTCGCACTACCACAATCCGCGCACGGTCGCCAACAACCCCGCCGGGGAGGTCTCGCTGCACCTGGGGGTCACCGGACCGGCGTATACGATCGGGGCGGCGTGCGCGGCGGGCAACCTGGGGCTCATTCACGCGGCGCAGATGCTGCGGCTGGGCGAAGTGGACCTCGCGATCTGCGGGGGCGTGAGCGAGAGCATCCACACTTTTGGGATATTCGCGGGGTTCAAGTCGCAGGGGGCGCTTGCGTCGCATCCGGATCCCAGGAGGGCGTCGCGTCCGTTCGACAAGGCGCGCAACGGAATCGTCGTGTCCGAGGGGGGCTGCCTGTACACGCTGGAGCGCCTCGAGGACGCCCGGGCGCGCGGGGCGAAGATCTACGGCGAGATAGCCGGGTATTGCGTCAACAGCGACGCGAGCGACTACGTCCTTCCGAATCCGACCCGGCAGGCGGAGTGCATTCGCCGCGCGGTGGCGAATGCCGGGCTCGAGCCGCGGGATATCCACATCGTGAACACCCATGCGACGGCGACGCCCCAGGGGGACATCCAGGAATGCGAGGCTATCCGCGCCGTCTTTGGCGAGGGCTGCCCGGACACCTGGGTGAATAACACGAAAAGCTTCATGGGCCACTGCATGGGGGCTGCCGGGGCGCTTGAGCTCGCGGGCAACCTTCCCTCGTTTTCGGACAAGGTCGTGCATCCGACCATCAATGTGGACGACCTGGACCCGCTTTGCGCCATTCCGGGCCTCGTTCTCAACCTTCCCAAATCCGTCGCGAAGGCGGATACCATCCTCAACAACTCCTTCGGAATGCTCGGGATCAATTCCACATTGATCGTTCGGCGTTATGTGGCATAGTTGGGGTTCGCCCGCCGAATTATGACAAAAGACGAATGCAAGAAAGCCGTGATTGCGATCATCTCCGATATCGCACCCGACGAGGATCTGTCGAACCTGAAGCCCGATGTGCGCCTGCGCGACCAGCTTCAGCTCGATAGCATGGACTTCCTCGATATCGTGATGGAGCTGCGCAAGCGCCACGGAATCGAGGTTCCGGAGGCGGATTATCCCAAGCTCGCGTCGCTGGACAGCTGCGCCGAATACCTTACGCCAAAGTTTAACGGACTTGCGGTGAAGAGTTGAAGACCGGCGCGCACTACGACGTCGTCATCATCGGAGCCGGCCTCTCCGGCCTTTCTGCCGGGATCAGGCTGGCCCACTTTGGCAGGCGGGTCTGCATCTTCGAGCGGCACAACGCGCCCGGCGGCTTGAACAGCTTCTACAGCATCGCGGGGCGGAAGTTCGACGTTGGACTTCACGCCGTGACCAATTTTGTGCGGCCCGGGGTCAAGGGCACGGCCCTTGGGCGGGTCCTGCGCCAGCTTAGGCTGGACCGCGACGAATTGGGGCTTTGCGAGCAGCGCCAGTCGCGGATCGCCTTTGGTGCGCGCGGCGGCCCGGCCCTCCGGTTCACAAATGATTTCGGGCTGCTTGAGTCGGAGGTTGCCGCCGTCTTCCCGCACCAGGGCGGCGGGTTTCAGAGGCTGGTCAGCCGCGTGCGGGAGACATCCTTTTCGCCGGAAGCCCCGGCCCTCTCGGCGCGGGAGGTCATCGGCGAATACGTAGGGGATCCGGTTCTTGCCGACATGCTGCTGTGCGTCCCACTGTTCTACGGAAGCGCCCAGGAGAACGACATGGATTTTGGCCAGTTCGCCTTGCTCTTTCAGGCCGTCTTTCTCGAGGGGCTCGCCCGGCCGTTCGAGGGCATCCGCCCGATCCTGCGGCTCCTTGTCGACAAGTACCGGAAGGCCGGCGGCGAGCGCCGGATGGGCTGCGGAGTCCGCAGCATCGTCCCCCGGGAAGGCCGGGTTGCGGCTCTCGTTTTGGAAACAGGAGAGGAAATCCAGGCCGACCACGTGTTTTCGTCGATTGGGGCCGTCGAAACCGAGGCTCTTTTCGCGGGCGGCGACCGCGCGGGGGGCCAGCGCCCGGGCCCGGTGGCCGGCCGCGTCACCTTTGTCGAGACCATGGCGATTTACGACCGCGAGCCGTCCGAGATGGGCTGGGGGAACGACACGACGGTGTTTTTCAACGATTCGGAGCGGCTTGAGTATGCGGTGCCCGAGGGCCAGGTCGACGTCCGCAGCGGGGTCATCTGCATCCCGAACAACTTCGATTTTGGGCCGGACAGGCGCCTTCCGGAAGGGATTGTCCGGGTCACCTGCCTTGCCAATTACGACCGGTGGGCCGGATTGCCGGAGGAGGCGTATTCGGCGGACAAGAAGCGCTGGTTTGGGGAGATTCAGGCGAGCGCGCGGCGATTCCAGGCCGGGCCCGGGGCCCCGGGAACCCCCGCGGCGGCGATTGCCTCCGACATGTTCACCCCGCTGACGGTGGAGCGGTTCACGGGCCACAGGAACGGCGCGATTTACGGGTCGCCGACAAAGAGCCTGTCGGGGCTTACGCCGCTTTCCAACCTCCACCTGTGCGGAACCGACCAGGGGCTCCTCGGCATCATCGGCTCCATGCTCAGCGGGATAACGATGGCCAACCGCCACGTGCTGGCCCCGGAGGCGTAGGGAAGGACGGCCATGGCTTTCGACTGGCTCAAAGACGTTGCCGACGAATACGATGTGATCGTAATCGGGAGCGGACTTGGCGGACTGACCGGGGCAAACTGTCTCGCGAAGGCGGGCCGCCGGGTGCTGCTCCTGGAGCACCATTACCAGTTTGGCGGTCTGGCGACCTGGTTTACGCGGAAGGGCGGCCATATCTTCGACATCTCGCTGCACGGCTTTCCCTCGGGAATGATCAAGTCGTGCCGGAAATACTGGACGAAGGAGATCGCCGGGGCGATCGTGCCGCTTCGGGACATCCGATTTGTCAATCCGCAGATGAACGTGCGGACGACGTTCACCCGGGATGATTACACGAGAATCCTGGTGGAGGAGCTGGGTGTCGAGCGGACGAGGGTCGAGGCATTCTACGCGCACCTGGCCGGCATGAATTTCTACGACGAGAACAGGGAGACGACCGGCGAACTCTTCGAACGCTTCTTCCCGGGGCGGGGGGATGTGCAGCGGCTCCTGATGGAGCCGATCGCATACGCCAACGGCTCGACCCTGGCCGATCCGGCGATCACCTACGGGATCGTTTTCACGAACTTCATGGGTTCGGGGGTGTACACGTTTCGCGGGGGATCGGACCTGCTCATCGAGAAGATGACCGATGAATTGAGAAGAAACGGCGCGGAACTCCGCAAGAAGGTCCTTGTCGAGCGCGTCCTGGTCGAGGAACGAAACGGCAGGAAGGTCGCCGCCGGAATCGTGGCCCGCGGCGGTCGCGTCATACGGGCAAAGGCGGTGCTGGCGAACGCGAGCCTCTGGAACACGCTCTTCCGGCTGGTCGGGGAGGAGAACCTGCCGCCGGACTACGCCGCGGCGGGCCGTGCCGTCCGGGTGAATTCCAGCTCCTGCCAGGTGTATTTCGGAATCCGCAAGGGCGAATCAATCCCCCACATCGGGGACCTTGTCTTCACCTCGGACAGCCCGCGGTTCGACAGCCGGGAACTGACCGATTTCCGAACGACGAGCCGGACTTTTTCCGTCTATTATCCCGAGACGCGGCCCGGTTCGGACCGCGCGACCGTTGTCGCATCGATCAACGGGCTCCACGCCGACTGGGACAAGCTGTCCGAGGGCGACTATCAGCGCGAAAAGACGCGCCTGATCGACGAGTCGCTGGCCGCCCTCGAAAGGCTCATGCCGGATGTGCGCGGCAAGATCGACTGGATGGAGGCGGCCACGCCCCGGACCATCGAGCGCTACACGACGCACCACGCGGGCGCCTCATTCGGAACGAAGTTCGAGGGGCTGAAGGTCTCGATGGACCTTCCGGAGAAGCTGCCGGGCATGTACCACGCCGGATCGGTCGGCATAATCATGTCAGGATGGCTGGGCGTCATCAACTACGGGGTGATCGTCGCGAATAAAATTGATCGCCAGCTGTTTTCCGAGGTGCCCTCGTAAAGGAAGCCCTTTTCCGCATGTTTCCCGCCGTAACCGATCTGATTCCCCACAGGCCCCCGTTCCTCTTCGTCGACGAGATCGTCTCGGAAAGCGGGGATGGCCTCGTCGCCCGGCGCACCTGGCGCCGCGAGGAGGAGTTCTACCGGGGGCACTATCCGGAGTCGCCGATCACCCCCGGGGTGCTCCTCTGCGAGGCGGTCTTCCAGACGGGCGCCCTCCATCTCGCGCGCTCGATGGCCCCGGCCGGCGCGGCCTCCGGCGTGCCGCTTCTCGTGAAGATAGGCGACGTGCGCTTCCGCAACCCGGTTTATCCGGGCGACACGACGGTGATCGAGGTGAGGAGGAAGGAATCGCTCGCCGGCTTCATAATGATGGCCGGATCGATGAAATGCGGCGACAAGAGGATCCTTTCGGTCGATTTCTCAGTCGCCTGGAAGGCGCCGGGGGGCAATCCTTGATCATGCCCGACTTTCTAGGCCTGGCCGGAAAGACAATACTCGTCTTTGGCGTCGCGAACCGCCGCAGCGTGGCCTGGTTCGTGGGAAAATCGCTTGAGGAGCAGGGCGCACGCGTCCTTTACAGCGTGCGCTCGGAGATCCGGCGGAAGTCCCTTGAGACCCTGCTCGCCTCGAGGCCGGTGTTTGTTTGCGATGTGGAGGAGGAGGGCGCCGCGGACCGGCTGGCGGCCGGGATCGCCGCGGCGGGCCTGGCGCCGCTGCACGGAATCGTGCACTCGATCGCCTTTGCGAACTACGCGGGCGGCATGACGCGGTTTCACGAGACCCGGCGGGCCGATTTCCTGCAGGCGACGGCGATCTCGGCCTTCTCGCTTGTGGAGATCGCCCGGGCGTTCAAACCCCATCTTGCGCCGGACGCCTCGGTCGTGACGATCGGGATTTCGTCGCTGCTCGTCACTCCGCACAACTACGGCTACATGGGCCCGGTCAAGGCCGCCCTCGAATCCTGCGCGCGCTTTCTCGCCAAGTCGTTCAGCGCCGACTCGGCCGTGCGCTTCAACGTGATCGGCGCCGGCCCGCTCAAGACAAGCGCTTCCGCAGGCATCCCGGGTTACCTCGAAAGCTACCTTTATGCGGAGAAGCTCACCTTCAGGCGCCGCAATCTGGAGACGCAGGAGGTCGCGAACGCGGCGCTCTTTCTTTTGAGCGCCCGGAGCAGCGGCTTGAACGGCTCGACGGTGATCGTCGACGCCGGGCTGGGGTCGAACGCCTTTGACCAGGACCTGGTTCGCCTGGCCATGCGGACCGAGAAGCCCGGCACAGGAACTTGAAATGAATTTCAAGGACGTCTGCATCGAGTCGATCGCGGTTGCGCTGCCGGAGGAGTCGTGGACCTCGGCGGAGATCGAGGAACGGCTGCGGGCGCTTTACGAGCGGCTTAATCTCCCGTTCGGCCGGCTCGAACTGATGACGGGTATCCGCTCCAGGAGAGCCTGGCCTGCGGATATGCGCCCGTCGGCCGGCAGCGCCCGGGCCGGCCGCGCGGTGCTCGCCCGCTCGGGCTTGCAGGCGGGGCAGGTTGAGCTGTTCATCCACGCGGCGGTCTGCCGGGACATGCTGGAGCCGGCGACCGCCTCATTCGCCCACCGGGAGATCGGACTGCCGCCGACGGCGCAGATATTCGACGTTTCAAACGCATGCCTCGGCTTCCTCAACGCGATGACCGTGGCCGCAGGGCTCATCGAATCGGGCCAGATCCGGTGCGCGATGATCGCCGCCTGCGAAAACGGGCGCCCGCTCGTGGACCACACCGTCCGGACGCTGCTCGGCCAGCCGCTGAACCGCAATGAGATCAAGCCGTTCTTCGCCAACCTGACGATCGGCTCCGGAGCCGTCGCGGCGATCGTCTGCCACCGCTCGCTCGTGTCCGGCAGGGCGCATCGCCTCCTCGGCGGTGTCGCGCGCGCGGACACGGCGCACAGCGCCCTTTGCCAGGGAGACACGCACGGATCGGAGGCCCTGGCCATGCAGACCGACTCGGAGCAGCTCCTGCTCGCCGGGGTCGGGCTTGCGAACGAGACGTGGGCCGATTTCAAGGCAGCCACGGGCTGGAGCGAGGCGTCGGTGGACAGGTTCATAGGCCACCAGGTCGGCTCCGCCCACCGGCGCAAAGTCTATGAGACCCTCGGCCTCGATCTCGCGAAGGACTTTTCGACCTTCGAGACGCTCGGAAACATGGGGTCGGTCTCGCTCCCGGCGACTCTCGCAATCGCGGCCGAGACCGGGGCGGTGAGACAGGGCGACCGCGTGGCCCTGTTTGGGATCGGCAGCGGCATAAACTGCCTGATGCTCGCCCTCGAATGGTGATGAACCTGCAAGACTCGGGGGCGCATGAGCCTGTCACCCGCCCGCGACCCGCGCTGCCGGGCTGGCTTGCCAAGATCTACCCATTTCAGCCGCAATCCCTTCGCATGCCCGGCGGTGCATGGATGAGCTACCTCGACGAGGGTCCGCGGTCGGACGAGGCCGTGCTTCTCCTTCACGGAAACCCCACCTGGTCCTTCTTTTACCGCGAGCTTGTGCCCGAGCTCGCGGCGGGGCGGCGATGCATTGCGCCCGATTTCGTCGGAATGGGGCTTTCGTCGAAGCCCGACGACTATGATTACCGGCTGGAGACCCGCATCGGCGAGATCGAGACGCTGGTTGGTTCCCTCGGGGTCCGGCGCGTCCACCTGGTTGTCCACGATTGGGGCGGCGCGATCGGGTTCGGCTGGGCCGTGCGCCATCCCGAACGGGTGGGGCGGATTGTCATCCTGAACACGGCCGCCTTCCCCTCGAGGAGGATCCCGGCCCGGATCGCCCTGTGCCGGGTGCCCGTCCTCGGCGAATGGATCGTTCGGGGGCTGAACGGATTTGCGGGTCCTGCCGTGCGGATGGCGATGCATGCGCGACAGCTCACACCCGATGAGCGTCGGGGCTATCTGTTCCCCTACGATTCGTGGGCCAGTCGTATCGCCGTTCACCGGTTCGTGCAGGACATCCCGATGGAGAGGAACCATCCGAGCCGGGCGGTCCTGGAGGCCACGGCGGCGGGGCTGCAGGCGCTTGAGGCGAATCCGAAGCTCATCCTGTGGGGAGGGAGGGATTTTTGCTTCAACGACGAATTTCTGGCTCGCTGGAAGGAGCGGTTTCCGCAGGCTGAAGTCGATTACCGGCCGCAGGCAGGGCACTACGTTCTCGACGACGCGGGTCCCTCCGCCCGCCGCCGCATCAGGGATTTTCTCGATCAATAAGCCCTTCATCCCCATGAGATTCGAACACTTCGCCATCAATGTGCCCGACGTGCGGGCAATGAGCCTTTGGTACGTTGACCACCTCGGCATGAAGATTGTGCGCAGCATCGAGGAGCCTCCCCATACGAAATTCCTGGCTGACGAAACGGGGCGCGTGATCGTTGAGCTTTATTCGAACACATCCGTTTCGGCGCCCTATTACCCGAACATCCCGCCGCTCAACTTCCATATCGCCTTCGTGGCCGAAGATGCACGGGCGACGCAAACCCGCCTGGAGGACGCCGGGGCGTCGGCGTTCAGCGACGATACCCTCGCGGACGGCACGGTGCTTGTGATGATGCGCGATCCGTGGGGCGTTCCGCTGCAGCTCTGCCAGCGGAACAGGCCTTTCTGATTCCAGGGCGCCGCAGGCGCGGCCGGGAGGCCGCCGACTTTTGTTTCCAGCTTGGCCCGAACACTTCATAAAGCCCGTGGAATCCCGCATGAAATGCCGGGCATTTTGTGCGATCCCCTCCCGTGCTTTTGAAATGTCTGGGCCATTCCAGTCCGTATTCCTCCCATGAAAATGTTCATTGTCCTGTTCGTCGCACTCTCATCCATGGCAGGGCTTTCAGCCCAGCCCATCGATCTGCCGGCGCCCCAGAAGTCGGGCGGCATGCCGGTGATGGAGGCCCTGGCCAGGCGCGCCACGGCGCGGGCCTTTGATTCCCGGGAACTCTCCGTACAGCAACTGGCCAACCTCTGCTGGTCGGGGTTTGGTGTGAGCCGGCCCGACGGAAAACGGACGGCACCCTCCGCGAGCAACAAGCAGGAGATTGAGATCTACGTGCTGCTGAAGCAGGGGGCGTATGTGTACGATGCCGCGAAGAACCGGCTTCAGGCGGTCGTTGCGGGGGATGTCCGCGCACTGGTGCGCAGCCAGGCTCCGGTAACGCTGCTCTACGTGGCCGACCTCGCCAAGCGGGGTTCCGGGAGCCCCGAGAGCAGGAAGCAGGTGGCGTCCATAGATTCGGGCTTCATATCGGAGAATGTCTATCTCTACTGCGCCTCGGAAGGGCTCGCCACCGGCTACCGTGGCGGTTTTGACGGCACGGCCCTCAGGCCGAAGCTCGCCCTCCGCGCCGATCAGGAGATCGTCGCCGTCCAGCCGGTCGGCTACCCGAAATCCTGAAACCGGCCCTCAAAATCAGGCTTTTCTTCGCCTAAAGGGGCGGACAGGATCGGTCTTTTGTATGCAGAGAACTCTGATCATTTTTAAACCGGACTGTATGGAGAAGCGCCATGTCGGCTCTGTGCTTGACCGCTTCGAGAAGGCCGGTTTCAGCATCATCGGCTGCAAGATGACCCGGCTCCTCCCGCCGGTTCTTCGCGAGCATTATGCGCATGTCGCGTCCATGCCCTTTTATCCGGAAATCGAGCGGTTCATGGGATCGCGCCCGGTGATCGTCATGGCCCTAAGTGGCGAAGACATCGTCCAGAAGGTGCGCAACCTCCTCGGGCCCACCGACTCGAAGAAGGCGGCGAAGGGAACAATCCGGGGGGATTTCGGGACGGACATGATGGTGAATGTGGTCCACGCCTCCGACAGCGACGAGAACGCGCGCGCTGAAATCGCGCGCTTCTTCAAGCCCGGCGAAATCTACGAGAGCTGAGCCGGGTTGCCGTGCCGGCCCGGGGGCATCGGCCGGAACCCCCGCCTTTTGTTCCGGGGCCGATGGCTATGGCTCGACGGAACGCCATTCGGTGCCTAGGCTGGAGCCGTTGGTAGTTCCCGATCCCCTCAACCATGAGCATCCAAATCAAGGAAATCGCATTTGTCTTCCACCCAATAGCCGATGTCGCCCGGGCCCGCGGGTTCTATGAAAAGCTGCTCGGCCTCAAGATCGGCCTTCAGGTCGAGTTCGCGCCGGGGCAGTGGTGGATCGAGTACGACATAGCCGGCGCGGCCCTGGCCGTCTCGAATGCGATGGGAGACCCGCACGCGGGATTGAAAACGGCATCCTCCGTCACGTTGGAAGTCGCCGATCTCGATGCAACGCTCGCCGAACTTCGCGGCGCCGGGGCGCCCATCAGCCAGGATGTGATGGAGTTTCCGCCGTGCCGGATGTTTGCCGCCAAGGACCCCGACGGAAACGAGATCCGCTTTCACCAGCGCAAGGCAAAGTAGCGCCCGCATCGCAGACTCCTTCATTCAATGAAATGCCTCCCAGTCCTTGCCCTGGCCCTGTTCGCCTTGGCGTTTCACCCTGCGTCTCGCGCCGATCCAGAGGCTCCCTACAAGGTTGTGAAGTCGGTCAAGGTCGGGGGTGAGGGAGGCTTCGACTACGTCTGCGCCGACGCGGTGAACCGCCGCCTCTATATCCCGCGGGGAAACCGGGTCGCGGTATTCGACCTGGACACGCTGGGTTCGATGGGCGAAGTGGCCAGGACCGCCGGGGTGCACGGCGTGGCGGTCGATTCGGTGGTCGACCACGGCTTCAGCAGCAGCAAGCCGGTCGTCATGTGGAACACGCAGACTCTCGAGACGATCAAAACGATCGAAGTTCAGGGGAGTCCGGACGGCATACTGTTCGATTCCCGGACCGAGCGGGTTTTCATCCTCAGCCACAGCGCGCCCAACGTCACGGCGATCGACGCAAAGACCGGCTCGGTGGTCGGCACGATCAACCTCGGGGGCGCGCCGGAACAGGCGGCTTCTGACGAACAGGGACTGGTGTACATCGATCTGGAGGACAGGGACCAGGTGGCCGTCGTCGACGCGAGGACGCTCAAGGTCACGGCGCATTACGGGCTCGGCGGGAAGGGCGGGACGCCCGCCGGCCTGGCGCTCGACGCCCAGAATCGCCTGCTTTTTGTCTGCTGCCGCAACCCCCAGGCCTGCGTTGTCCTCAATGCCAACGACGGGCGCATCCTTGCGGCCCTTCCGATTGGAGCCGGCACGGACGGCGCCGTGTTCAATCCGTCGACAGGCGAGGCATTCAGCTCCCAGCGCGACGGAACATTGACGGTCATCAAGGAGGACAGCCCGACGAGCTTTGAAGTGGAGCAGACAGTCGCGACGCAGGCGGGCGCCAAGACCTGCACCTTCGACTCCAAGACGGACCAGATTCTCCTGGTCACGGCGGAGTTTGGGCCCGCGCCGGCACCGGCCGCGCAGCCGGAGCCCGCACCCGCCGGGCGGAAGGAGGAGCCGCGGCGCGGCTCCCGCGGTCCGATGGTGCCGGGTTCGTTCACGGTCCTGGTCGTGGGGCGTTAGCCTGCGCCGCCCGGTGGCAGGGTCGGCGATTGGGAGGGGTGGGGTGGAGTAATTGATTGATAAAATATAATTATTGACATATCAAGAAACGAGGCGCACAAAGGACCCCGACAGCCGGGGCCATCAGTCAAAACCGGGCCATTTCACCGCAAGGAAAGCTCAACCCATGAATATCAAGCCGCTTCTTTCCATTCCGCTGGTTTCCGCCGCCCTCGCCTTGGGCGGCTGCTTTGGGTTACATCTCCACCGCAACACCCACGCGACAAGCGTCATGCAGTTCCTTTATCCGGGGGACGCCGAGCATCTGGATTTGCCCGCTGTCCCGGTGCTTCGCCTGCCGCTCCGGGTGGGGATCGCCTTTGTGCCGAACGGCCGCGGATTCGCGGCCGGCGCATCCGGAATCACGGAGGCCGAAAAGGCGGCCCTGCTGAAGCGGGTCGCGGCGCAATTCCGCGGGCTTCCTTATGTGAAGGACATCGAGGTGATCCCGACGAGCTACCTGAGGCCCGAGGGCGGGTTTGGAAACCTGGACCAGGTCAAGGCCATGTTCGACGTCGATGTCATCGCCCTGGTGGCTTACGATCAGGTCCAATTCACAAACCAGGGGGTCCTGTCGCTCGCCTACTGGACGATCGTGGGCATGTACGTCGTGCAGGGGGAGAAAAACGACACCCAGACCCTCATGGAGGCCGCGGTCTATGACATCGCCAGCCGCAAGCTGCTTTTCCGGGCGCCCGGATCGAGCCAGGTGAAGGCGAGCGCGACGATCGTCAATCTGTCGGAGCAGCTGCAGGCCGACAGCGGCCGGGGCTTCGAGGAGGCTAATGCGCAGATGATCGGCAACCTGAAGACCGAGCTCGATAATTTCAAAGTCAGGATCAAGGAATCCCCCGACCAATTCAAAATTGAGAACAGGCCCGGGTATGCGGGCGCGGGCGCGCTGGATGGCGGGTTCGCCCTTGCATTGGCCGGAATCGCGTTGCTGGCGGCCGGACGGAGGAAATTGTGCAAACAGGCCGGCGCCTTCCCTGGGTGACTTTCGCCGTCGTCGCCTCGGCCCTGGCGGCGTGGCTGTCACCCGCCGCCTGGCAGGGCGCGCTGGCCTGGGACCGCGCCGGCATCCGGCATTGGGAGATCTGGCGGCTGTGGACCGGGCACCTGGTCCATTTTTCCGCCGTCCACCTGGCCTGGAACCTCGTTGTGATAGCGGCGGCGGGGATCTGGATTGAATGCGCCGTATTTCGCGGCGGTCGATGGCTTTTTGCCCTTGCTCCGCCCTGCATCGGCATTGCGCTTCTGGCCGGCGATCCCCGGCTGGACGTTTACGGGGGGCTCTCGGGCCTGGCGACGGCGTGCGTCGTGTTCGCGTGCGTGTCCGAATTGTCCGGCGGCGGCGCCTTGAAGGCCCTATGGTGGTCGGTCCTGGCGGCGATAGCAGCCAAGATCGGGTGGGAATTCTTCAGCGGGAGTTCGCTTTTTGCGCATTTTGACGGAGCCTCCGTGCGGCCGGTGCCGCTGAGCCACCTGGCCGGCGCCTGCGTTGCCGCGGCTTTTGCCATCGGCGCCAGCAGGAAGCGGCGCTGAGCGCCAGCTCAGGAATCGCGAAACACCGGCGGCTTCCGGCACGCAGCACAACGCACCGGCGCTTTGCCGGAGGTCGCGCGCCGATTGGAGTTGGCGGAGTTCGCCCGGGTCGCTTTGAATGCGCGTTTCGCCCGTGTTCGCCGCCTTTCTAGCAGCCCTCTTCTTTGCATTCAATGCGACCAGCGCCAACCACAGCATTCGCGCGCTCGGTTCTCCGCGGGCGAACGTGATCCGGCTTGTCATCGGAACGTTTGTCCTGGGTCTGTTCGCCCACACCGTGGGGCTCGGCTTCTCGAGCGCCGGAACGGCGTGGTTCTTCCTCAGCGGCGTGATCGGCCTTGGAATCGGCGACCTTGGAAGCTACGCGGCCCTTCCGCTTCTCGGCTCCCGGCTAACGGTTCTCATGATCCAATGCCTGGCCGCGCCCCTTGCGGCGCTCGGCGAATGGTGGTGGCTCGGAACCCGCCTCACGCTGCCCGAGATCCTGTGCGGCGGTTTCATTCTGATGGGCGTGGCCGTGGCGATCCTTCCGAGCCGCTCGAATCCGCCCCGTGTCCGGGTGAAGCCGATCGGGTTTCTTTACGGGTTTGTGGCCGCCTGCGGCCAGGGCCTCGGAGCGGCCCTCGTGAGCCGGAAGGCCGTCATGGTCGCGGCCGCCGCGGGCGAGTCGGTCTCCAACATAACTTTCGGGCTGACGGCCGCCTACGAGCGTCTTGTGGCCGGGCTTGCGTTCACGTTCTTGTGGTTTGCGACCCTGCGGCTTCTCCGCCGGCTGCCGGATTCACCGGCCCCGGCCCCGGACAAGAACCGATCCTGGCTGTGGACCCTGGCCAACGGGCTCGCCGGCCCGGTTGCCGGCGTGGGGTGCTACCAGTGGGCGCTTGCGACCACTCCCAGCGGGATCGTGCTGCCGATAGCGGCGACGACGCCGCTTCTGTCGATTCCGATCGCGTTCTGGCTCGAGGGGGATCGCCCCACCCGCCGTTCGCTTGCGGGCGGAGTCATGGCGGTCGCCGGCTGCATCGTGCTGGCGATTGTCGCCCACTAGCCCAGAATCCAGCCACACTATCGATCTGCTCCAACCCCAACCCCATCCCCACCCATGAAGCCTATTCTATCCGTCCTTGCCTGTCTGACCTGGCTGTGCGCCTGCTCCCTGGCCGCCGATGCAAATCCGGCCGCGGCGGCCAAAATGGGTTCGATGGTCGTCCACTGGGACAAGATCGAGCTGAAATCCGTCAAGACCGGCGCCCGGGCGACCGTATTCGAAGCCCCGACCGCAACACTCGACAAGTTTCACTGCCACGTCTCGACGCTCAATCCGGGAGAGAACACGGGAGCCCCCCACCGCCATCCGCAGGAGGAGCTGGTTGTGGTCAAGGCCGGCACATTGGAAGTGAACATCGACGGCAGGATCGAGACCGCCGAGACCGGGTCGATGATCTTTTACTCGGCGAATGAGCTGGAAAACATGCGCAACCCGGGAAATGTGCCGGCGACCTATTACGTGTTCCAGTTCTTCACTCCCGCGACGCCGAAGAACTGACGCGCATGCGGCTGTGGACCGTGCATCCCTCCTACCTTGACGCCCGGGGGCTGGTCGCCGCCTGGAGGGAGGCCCTGCTTGCGCAAAAAGTGCTGGCCGGAGGAACCCGAGGCTACCGGCACCATCCGCAGCTGGTCCGGTTCCGGTCGCAGCCTGAGCCGCTCGATGCGGTGGCTGCTTTTCTTCGGGCGATTGCGGACGAGGCGAAGAAACGGGGCTATCGCTTTGATTCCTCCAAGATCGGCCGCTCGAAGCCCGCGCCGCAAATCGCCGAGACCAAAGGCCAGCTGCTATTCGAATGGGGACATCTCCTTTCCAAGCTTCGCGTTCGCGCTCCCTCGCTCCACCGGCAGCATGCCTCGATCTCCCGCCCGCGGCCCCACCCGCTGTTTCGCATCGTTCCCGGGCCGGTTCGGGACTGGGAGAAGCGCTGAGGAGAGATTCAGCCGCCCCAAACGCCAGCGATCGGCGTCCCGCAGGACCGGCATTTTCCTCCGTCGAGCCGGAAGGCCGTGACGGAGAACACGTCGCGTTCGATCACGGGGCGGCGGCAGTGCGGGCAATAGGTCGTTTCCGCGTCGGCGACCTCGCGCACGTTACCGATGTAAACGTAGCGCAGCCCCGCGGCGCGCGCGACGTCGCGCGCCCGGACCAGGGTGTCGATCGGGGTGGGCGGGAGGTGGTCGAGCTTGTGCTGCGGATTGAAGCGCGAGAAATGAAGCGGGCGGTCGGGCCCGAGATTGTCGACGAGCCAGCCGCACATGCGCCTGATTGCGTCGAGATTGTCCGTGTAGGTCGGGACGACCAGATTGATGACCTCAAACCAGATCCCCAGCTCATGATACGTCTTGAGCGTATTCAGGATCGGCTGGAGCTTGCCGGAGTTCAGTCGGCGGTAGGTTTCGTCGTCGAAGCCCTTGAGGTCGACATGGGCCGCGTCGACGAACAGGGCGAGGTCGCGAAGCGGGCGCTCCTCGATCGAGCCGCAGCTGACGATGATGTTCTTGAGCCCGTTCCTGCGGGCCGCCTTGCAGGTGTCGAAGGCGTATTCGTAGTACGCCGTCGGCTCGGAATACGTGTAGGCGATCGACGGGCAGCCGATCGCCTGCGCCACGGCGACGACATCGTCGGGAAACAGGCTCAGGCGCGCCAGATCCTCGTAGGTCAGCGAGCGGGGTAGGGGCGGGCGCAGCCTCAGTTCGGGACCGCTGGGATCCTTGGTCTCCTCGGGCTTCTTCTGGGATATCTCCCAGTTCTGGCAATTCAGGCAGCGAAAGACGCAGCCCGATGTCGCCAGTGAGAAGGCGAGGCTGCCGGGGTGGTAGTGGAACAGGGGCTTCTTTTCCACCGGATCCACATGGAACGTACAGGGATTCCCGTAGGCCATCGTGTACAGGGTGCCGCCCCTGTTTACCTTGTTGCGGCAGTGGCTCCGGTCTCCCGGCGCAAGGATGCAATTGTTCGGGCAGGTCTTGCACTGCACGTTCCCGTCGAGCTTGAGGTAGTGCTGCGCCTCCCTCACCCAACCGCGCTCCTGCCAGAGGGCCCACAGCCTGTCGCCGGGCGCATCGCCCTTGAAGATCTCGGCCGGGGCCTCCGAATCGCCCATGTGGAAGAGGCTGTCAATCCACGATCCGCGGCAGCGCAGGCCCGAGCCTGCGAAGGCCGCCGCTGCGCACGCAATCGCGCGCCGCCGGGTGATCGGTCCCCCTAGCGTTGCTTGATCCATCCCCATCGGATCATGGCAAGGTACAGCGATGGCACCACGTGGGCGACGACGAAAAGGCCCAGCGGCGCATGCATCCATTTGTGCGCGGCCAAAGCCGTGCGTTCGTCCGCCAGAATCCCCAATCCGTAGCGGTTGCTCATGGCGTAGCCGGTCGCAAAAAATGCGAGCACGACCGGCAGTAGCAGCCACCCGGTCCATCGGACGAGTTTCAGGCAGAGAATATTGGCGGCGGACATGGCCTGACCCTCCATGCTAGCGCTGCTGCGGCGGCGTTCAATCCTGCTGTGAGCAGGCATACGGCGGTCACGCCGATGAGCGGGACCAGAATTGAACTGACCAGAAAGGCGCCAAGCGCCGCTCCGGCGAAGTCCGCGCTGAATAGGCGGGCGGCCATCGTCCCGGGCTCCGGTTCACCGGCGGCAGCAGCCAGGGGAAACTGGGCGCCGACGAGGGCGGCCAGAAGAAAAGTGGCCAGCTGGATCAGGCCCCGGCCGAGGAACTCCGTTCGCGCCGCGGCGGCCAGGCCGGCGCTGACGTGAAGGACAACGGGGATGGCCGCAGCCAGGAGCGCCACGGCAAGACCCGCAGCGGAGAGCCTTCGGACGGGAAACGGGCCGGGCGCCGCCCGGCCGGCGGTCCAGGCGCCCGCCGCCAGGCCGGCCATGAAGATCGACATAATGAGACCGACTTGTTGGTAGAGCGAACCGTAAAGCATCTGGAATCCGAGGAGCAGGACGATCTCGAGGCCCGAGGCCGCAAATCCCGCCGCGAATATGACCCGCGGTGAGGGACCGAGACAGACGAAGTAGGCGGCCAGCGCCAGCGCCAGGATCGCGCCCAGGAAAGCGCTGACTTCGCCGAACTGGCTTAGCCAGCGGCGCAGTTCATAATAATACAGGACAGGGTTTCCGTCGGTGTTCGGCGCAGCCGGCAGGGCGACGGCCCGATCGATGTCGGCCAATCGATCCGGCGAAAGCATCGCCTGGAGATAGTTCCGGTTTACGAGGCGCGGATGGATGCCGATGGCCTCCAGGCGGCCGGCGACGTCGAGTGTCAGTGCCTCATCGGAAGCCAGGAAGAATACGCGGCCTCCGGGGACCATGACAACCTGGCGAAAGGCGCCTCCCAGGGTCCGGCGGGCCGAGGCGAGAAGACGCGCAAGTTCCGGTCCGACGAAATTCTCGTAATGCCCCAGGCCGAACGACAGGACGCCTCCGGGCCGCAACGCCCGGCGCGCTTCGGCGAAGAATCCGGCCGTGTAGTACCGGTTGAGCTGGGATGTCGAGGGATCGGGCAGATCCACGATCACGACATCGAAGGCGCCCCGGCTGTCCTGGACAAAGCGCCTTCCGTCGGCGGTTGCGACCCGGATCCGCGGATCGCCAAGGTTTTGCGGAACCAGCCGTCGCCCCGCCTCGATTATGACCGGATCGAGTTCGACGTACGTCACTTCACTCACAGCCGGGTACCGCAGGATCTCGCGTGCGTCCCCGGCCACGCCGCCTCCGATCAAAAGCACCCGGTGCGCTTGCGGGCGCTGGCACATCGCGTAGTGAACGGCTTCCTCGACCTGGACGGTGTTTTCCGTCGCTGAAACCGGGATCCCGTTCTCGTAGAAGGTGAGGAGTCCTGAACTGTCGCAGACGATCAGCCTGCCATAGGGGGAGTTTGCCCGGAAGACGACCCGTTCGCCCCGGTGCTGCAGGGCCGTCGTGACGGAGTCGGTGTCGACAAGGGCCGCGTTGAGCGCAAGGCCGGTTGCAAGAACGCCGCACGCGGCCAGAAGCGCGGGCGCACGGATCCGCCGCGCCAGGAAGGCACCCAGGGCCAGGTTGACGAAGGCCGGAACGCAAAGCAGCGCGTAATGATCGAACCGCGGCACGAGGACGAAGACAAAGAGCGCCCCCCCGGCGACCGACCCCGCCGCATCGGCAAGATAGACAGCGCCCAGTCCCCCGCGCCTGCCGCCCGTGGCCGCGAGCCTGCAGCCAAGGGTCAGGAGAGCCCCGGCCGCAAGGCAGTAGGGAGCCAACAGCGCGAGACTGCCAAGCCACGTTCCCGGCAGGCCGACGGCCCCGCCTCGGAGGAAGAATAGGTCGCGCAATCCGCGCACGGCGGCCACCTGCGCAAGCGGGATGAGCGCAGCGGCGAGTTGCCCTGCGACAAAGATCCGCTCGGGGCGTCTCAGGCGCGCCGCGGCTTCCCCAAGCCATGCACCGGCGCCGGTCAGGACGAACCAGTTTCCGAGGCAGATTCCGAGGACGAGTTCGTTGCCCGAGAAGGCGCCAAGCAGTTCCCGCAGCAGGCTCAGCTGGGTGGCGAGCGAAGAAAACCCGAGTCCGGCCAGGGAAACCAGAACGGCGCCGCGGAGTCTGGCCTGCGATGGCACCGCCGGATCCTTCATGGCGGGCTAATTTCCGGCCTCCTTGAAGGATTCGACCTCGTAGAGGAAGACGGCGGTCTCCGGCTTTCGCCAATCCGCCGGATTGCAGCCGGCCTTCTCCGCGAGGCTGTCGAGAAATGCGCTCCTGCCGGGCAGTTGCTGCCACACCTGGGGCAGGTAGGTCGCCATGTGATCGCCGATCTTCAGAATGACGCCGTCCACGCCCGGCTGGAGCTTTTGAAGGAGATCGTCCGGCGACCTGAACCACAGCCGCTTGGGTTCCGAAAGGACACTTATCTCGATCTTCAGTCCGTCGGCCTCGCGCGCCGTGACAGGCGAAAAGCGCGGGTCGCTCAACGCTGCGCTGCGCGCGTTTTCGGCGACGGCCTGATAAAGCGGACCGCGGGGCGTCAGGTTTCCTATGCATCCGCGCAAGACGCCATGGGCCGTGAGCGTGACGAAGCAGCCCCGCGGCTCCGCCGCATCGGGACCGGGGCTGGACGTCTCAGGCAGGCGGCCCGATGTCACGGCCTCACGGAGGGCGTCCCGGGAGATGTGGAGCAGCGACTGGCGCCCGGCGGCGCCAAGGTGCCGCCCAAAAGGCGCATAAAACGCAATTGCCCCGTAGCCGACGACGCGGCTCTTCTCGCCGCTGGTGTCGCCGCTGTTCCGGCAATCGAGGAGCCGTGCCGTCCAACCCCGCTCCTTCGCGACATGCATGAGGATGAGGATCGGGATCCGGCCGCATGCCTGCTCATTTTCCATCGCGTCGATGTCGAGGCGGCAGATCGCGTCAAGGCAGCTCCGGTCGAGCTTGCGGGCCTCCTCGTACGAATAGTAATGGCTCAAGTCGGAGCTGGCGACGATGAGCGTCCGATCGTCGAGCATCGGTTCGAGCTCCCGGGCGGCGCGGGCCGGATCGATGTCGCCGCAGACGACCGGCACGAGTTCGAAGCGGCCGAGCGTCCTTTGGAGAAACGGAATTTCCACTTCGACGGAATGCTCCCACGTCTCCGCGTTTTCGATCACAGGAACGGGGCGCGAGGACTGGCCCCACCAGGCCGGGCGTTCAACGGTGCAGCGCGGTTCGAGGGCGAACGGGGCCCTCCCGGCGAGGCGTCGGGCCTTTTCCGAAACCGGCACGTCGCCGAGCGGAGTCCGATACACGGCGGCGTCCGGAACCGAGGCCTCCCGGAGGGCGGCGTAATGGCTGGGCCCCATGACGACGACCGTGCCGTAGTGCCGGCCCGCGAGAAGCCTGTAGGCATAGGCGGCGACCGGTCCCGAATACGGATAGCCGGCGTGGGGGCAGACGAGGGCCTTCAATTCCCCGACGGGCTGGGTCTGGGCCGACGCAAGGCAGGCATCTATCATCCGGGTCAATTCCGCGGGATCCTTGGGATAGAACAAGCCGGCGACGGCCGGCTCACGGACCTTACCTCCAAGGGCCCCTTCTCCGAAAGCCGGTGCCGGAGAAAATGCGCAAAGGCAGGCCAAGGCGCCTATTGCGGCGATTGGACCCAAGGCGTTGACTCTGCGAGGCAGCATACAATGCGTCCCCTGGAACACACGGGAGTCTGAAGGGCCGCGCCTTCGGGGGCAAGCCTTGCGCGAAGGAAAGCTTTGATCGAAGGCGCCTGTCGCCCCATCAAGGCCCGGATCCCAATGCTTCCCAAGCCAGTCAGGACAACGGTCGCCGCCGCGCGAAGGTTTCTTGTGGCCGCGCATTTTCCAGCCCTTCCGCGCCCCGCTATAGGAGACGCGCTCAACTATCACGGGTATGTGCAGATGGACCCGCTGAACGTCTGCGGGCGAATGCACGACTTGATTCTCCGCAACCGGGTGGACGGCTACGCCGAGAACGGGCTATTGGAGCACCTCCACAATCCGGCCGGAAATCGCCGGCCCGCCTTTGAGCAGTATTTGCCCGGCCGCGGGATCCTCGCCGCCTTTCCGGTCGAGGCATGGCCGCATCTGCTGGCCGGCGCCCTTCGCCGACGCGAACGGCGTGGATCGTACTCCGGAAGACTCTCAAGGGCCGAGGAGGAGCTTGCCGGGCGCATCATCGCAGAACTCGCCGAACGGGGCGCGCTCGGATCGGATGACATCGAGCACGAGGCCAGGGGGGCGACAGCCTGGGGCACGAGGGCGAGGATGGTGAAAATCGTCCTTGAAAAGCTTTTCGTGCACGGTCGCGTGCTCATCTCCCGGCGGGAGCATTTTCGGCGGGTGTACGACCTGCCTGAACGGGTGCTCCCGCCGGATGTGATCGCTGCGCAGGTTCCCACGCCGGAGGCGACCCGGCGATGGCTCGTCGAATTGCGCCTGCGCCAGCACCGGTTGACGACAATCCGGAAATCCGAGCTGGCGCTGGTGGAGGATAGGATACAGCCGGTCCTGGTCGATGGCGCCCCCCCCTTGTACTGTCTTCGCAGCGATGCGCCCCTGTTCGAGTCGCCACGCGTGGATCGTGGCGCCGGACTGGATCCTCTTTCGGGTCCGCCCGCTGCGAAACCCCGCCTGCTGGCGCCCCTCGACCCCTTGATCTACGACAGAAAGCTGACGCTCGCCCTGTGGAATTTTGACTACACCTGGGAGGTCTATACCCCGGCGGCGAAGCGGCGGCGCGGCTACTATGCGCTTCCGGTCCTGGCCGGCCATGAAATCATCGGCCATGTCGATCCCAAGGCCGACCGCACCCGCGGCAGACTCGTCGTCGTCTCACGAAGGATCCGCCGCGGCAACAGGATCGGCGGCGCGGTCAGGGAGCTCGCCCGGTTTCTCGGTCTAAACACGACGTCTTTGGCTTCGAACGGAAAATCAAGCCGTCGCCCGAGCGGGCGCGGCTTATTTCCTGTTCAAGGATAAATGGCGTTGTGCACTAAGTGACGGGGGCGGACGATAGATCGTCCTCGCGCGTCTCGCGGCTCAGCCACAGGGCCGCGAGCGTCAGCAGTGAGGCGCCGCTGAGATAGCAGCCGACCGCCTGCAGGCCGTGGTGGATGGCCAGCCACGTGGCGATCGAAGGCGCGAGCGAGGCGCCGAAGATTCCCGCCAGGTTGAAGCTTATCGAGGAGCCCGAATAGCGAACCGGGGTTGGAAACAGCTCGGAAAGAGTCGTGCCCAGCGGACCGTAGGTCATTCCCATGAGGGACAGGCCCACGATCATCGTCAGGAAGGCCCCCGTCTGGCCCGCGCTGAAAAGCGGTCCGAAAACGAGCCCGAATGCGGCGATCGCCAGGGTGATGAGCATCAGGGTCACGCGCCGGCCATGGCGGTCGGCGAGGGCGGCGGAGAAGGGTATGGCGATCGCGAAGAACACGATGCCGACCATCTGCATGACAAGGAAGCGCTCGCGGGTGAAGCCGAGCCGGCTCGTGCCCCAGCTGAGGCAGAACACCGTCAGAATGTAGAATAGCAGGAAGGTTGCGACGGCCATCAGGGTTCCCAGCACCACCGCCCCGCCGTGCTCGGCGCACAAGGTCAGGATCGGAACCTTGACGCGCTCCTCCTTTTCCATCGCCTTCCGGAACACAGGGGTCTCGCTGATCCTGAGGCGCACGTACAGTCCGACCCCGACAAGCAGGCTGCTTGCGATGAAGGGAATCCTCCAGCCAAAGCTCAGGAACTGCGCATCCGTCAACGTCGTCGAAAGAATCAGGAAGATCCCGCCCGAGAAGAGGAAGCCGAAGGGTGCGCCGAGCTGGGGAAACATGCCAAACCAGGCGCGCCTGCCCGGAGGGGCGTTCTCGGTGGCCAAAAGGACGGCTCCGCCCCATTCGCCCCCGAGACCGAGCCCCTGGCCCAGGCGGCACACGGCGAGCAGGAGCGGCGCCGCCACGCCGATGGAGCTGTAGGTCGGAAGAAGCCCGATCGCAACGGTCGAGATGCCCATCGTCAGAAGGGCGGCCACCAGGGTGGCCTTGCGGCCGATCCTGTCGCCGAAGTGGCCGAATATCGCCGAGCCCACGGGGCGGGCGAAAAAGGCGATGGCAAAAGTGGCCAGGGATTCAAGCGTGGCCGATTCAGGATCGGACGACGGGAAGAACAGCTTTGGAAATACGATCACCGCTGCGGTTGCATAGATGTAGAAATCGAAGAATTCGATCGTCGTGCCGGCCAGGCTGGCGAGGAGGACGCGCCGCGTGGAATTCGCGGGATGGGTCGATTTGCTCATTGGGGTCATTCCCGGGTTTGGGTTTCGCCGGCGGCGATCGGTGCATGAGGGTCGCAACCGTCGCGGGAATCAAACACGAAGGGAAAGCCGGAATTCTGGCCAGGAATCCCGGATTCGCAAAGGGCGGGTTCGGGTTTTCGCCAAAATCCCGTGTGGGACTTGAGATTTTGCGGCGGCTATATTAGCATCGCACGGCGACCGCAGCGTGAATCGAACCAATGGTGCAAATCCATATTCAACAAGGAGGCCCGGATGAGCAAAGTGAGAGTCTTGGTGGGTACGCGGAAGGGAGCTTTCATTCTCTCGTCCGACGGCAAACGAAAGAACTGGAACGTCAGCGGGCCTCATTTTGGGGGCTGGGAGATCTACCACATGAAGGGCTCGCCCGTCGATCCGGAGAGGCTGTACGCATCCCAATCCAGCGGCTGGTTCGGCCAGGTTCTTCAACGCTCAAATGACGGGGGAAAGACCTGGGAGGCGGTCGGAAACCTGTTCCCCTACGATGGCGTCCCCGGAACCCACCAATGGTATGACGGCACGGCGCACCCCTGGGAGTTCAAGCGGGTCTGGCATTTGGAGCCATCGCTGACCGATCCCGATTCCGTTTACGCAGGCGTTGAAGACGCCGCCTTTTTCAAATCAGCCGACGGAGGGCGGACATGGAGTGAGCTGTCCGGACTCCGGCGCCATGGTTCGGGCCCGCGCTGGCAGCCGGGTGCCGGCGGAATGTGCCTGCACACGATCCTTCTGGACCCCTCAAATCCGGAGCGGATCTTCATCGCCATTTCGGCCGCGGGAGCATTCAGGACCGACGACGGCGGCCGGACATGGAAGCCGATAAACCGCGGCCTGAGGTCCGAATACATTCCGGATCCGACCGCCGAGGTCGGCCACTGCGTCCACAGGATCGCGATGCATCCCTCGCGCCCCCACGTGCTGTTCATGCAGAAGCATTGGGACATCATGCGAAGCGACGACTCGGGCGACACCTGGCGGGAGGTCAGCGGGAATCTCCCCTCCGATTTCGGATTCCCGATCGAGGTTCATGCGCACGAGCCGGAGACAATCTATGTTGTTCCGATCAAGAGCGACTCCGAGCACTATCCGCCCGACGGGAAGCTGCGCGTCTATCGCAGCCGGACAGGCGGCAACGAGTGGGAGGCGCTCTCCAGGGGACTCCCCCAGGAGGATTGCTATGTGAACGTGCTGCGCGACGCCATGGCCGTCGACTCGCTCGACGGATGCGGCGTGTATTTTGGCACGACCGGCGGGCAGCTGTATGCGTCGACGGACGGCGGCGACAATTGGGCCCCGATAGTCCGCGACCTGCCGGCCGTGCTTTCGGTCGAGGTGCAGACATTTTCATGATCCGGGTCCGGCTTCCTGCCCACCTGCAAACCCTCGCTCGCGTGAGCGGCGACGCAGAAATTGAGGTCGCCTGCCCGGCGACCCAGGGCGGCCTGGTCGACGCGATCGAGGCCAGGTATCCGGAGCTTCGGGGCACCATTCGCGATCCGGTCACTCGGCGGCGCCGGCCTTTCCTGCGATTCTTCGCGTGCGGGCGCGACTTGTCCGATCAATTGCCGGACGCCCTCCTGCCTGAAGCCGTTGCGGAGGGAAGGGAGCCGTTTCTCGTCGTAGGGGCGATCGCCGGCGGGTAAACCGGGTTGCGGAGCGGAAACCGGCGCGCTTTCGAGCGCACCCGCGAAACGCCGGCGCATTGGGCCACTGTCTCACACGCCGGTGTGCCCGAAGCCGCCTGCGCCGCGAACGGTGTCGCTCAATTCGGTCACCTCGACGACCGGCCACATCTCGACGCGGTAGACCCCCATTTGCGCGATGCGGTCGCCGCGCTTGTAGGCAAAGGGCTCCGTGCCCAGATTGACAAGTATGACCCCCACCTCGCCCCGGTAATCCGCGTCGACCGTGCCCGGGGAGTTGAGAACGGCAACGCCCTGCTTGATGGCAAGGCCGCTGCGGCTGCGCACCTGGACCTCGAATCCCGGCGGCACGGCCACAGACAGGCCCGTCTTGATTAGAGCCCGCCCGCCGGGGTCTATCACACCCTCCGCGTCCGCGCAGATGTCGAAGCAGCTCGCATGTTCGGTCGAACGAACCGGAAGTTTCGCCGTGGCGGTAAGGCGCTTGACGCTGAGATCCATGGGAAATTTTCGCTTTGGGCGGGTGCTTCGGTGGCGTGAAGACGATGATCGGGAGCCGGAGGGCGCTCAAGGCGCCCTGGGATTAGACTGCAAGCGGGCGCCCTTGTCCAAGTGGATTCGGGCCTCTTCGGCGCGCCCCATCGATTGCAGCGCCGCTCCCCACTGCAGCTCTGCGTCTGCGAAGTCGGGGCGCAGGCGCACGGTTGTCTCAAACTGGGATGCCGCCTCCGGGAACCGGTGCCTGGCCGCCAGGATGAGACCCAGGTTGTAGTGGGCGTCGGTCAGCCGATCGTCGGTCTTGATCGCCACCTCGAATTCCGCCTCGGCCAGGTCGTAGCGGCCCGTTGCGCCCAAGGCTGCGCCCAGATTGCAGTGTGCTTCGGCGTAATCCGGCTTCGCCTGAATCGCCCTTTGGTAATGGGCCACCGCTTCGCCCGTGCGGCCTGCGCTGACGAGCGCCAATCCGAGGCCATTCTCGGCGACGGCGTTGGCCGGCTGGATGCCAATGGCGCGCTCATAGCTCGCGATCGCCTCGGGAAACCGGTTCATGCGGAGGCAGGCATAGCCGAGGTTCAGCGCCGGATCCAGGTAGTCCGGGTTCAGCCGGGCCGCCGTTTCGTACTGCTCGATTGCCTCGGGCATCCGGCCTAGGTGCGCCAGGGCAACGCCCAGATCGTTGTGGATGACGGCATTTTGCGGCTCGGACTGGAGGGCCGCTTGGTAGTGGCTGATGCCCTCTTCCACCCGCCCCTTCGCGCACAGCGCCAAGCCGAGATTGGTGTGGCCCTCCGCATAGTCCGGCCGGATGCGCACCGCCTCGCGGTAGTGCGCGATGGCGTCGTCGAGCCGGCCCTCAAGCTTCAATTCGATTCCAAGATTGTTGTGGGCCATGAAGGCGTCGGGATTGCGCTCCAGGATGGCGCCATAAAAAGTCTTCAGGTCGCGAAAGGTGCCGCACTCCCTCCAGCTCATTGCGGCGAGGAGGCCAAGGACTGCCAGAACGAGCGCCTGAAGCGGCCGGCGTCCCGGCGCCGGAATCCGGGAAGAAGCTCCGGCCAGCGCAGCCGCCAGAAAGGTGAAGACGCCGATGCTCGCCAGATACTGCCAATGATCCGCCACGTACGAAAAGAGGAAGGCAAAGACGTTCAGAAAACCCAGGGTGGGAAAAAGCGAGCCCACGAAGAACAGCCATGCCGCAAGGGGCGCCCGCGTCCGCCCGCGCGCGAGCCAGAGGCCGAGTGTGAACAAAGCGGCTGTGGCCGGATAAGCGTATTGCGCGGCGCCGGCCGCATTCAAATGCCAGCGCGGATAGATGAAGTTGATTCCCGCCGGCCAGAGCAGCTTTCCCAGGTAAAACCAGACCGCCCGCCCGGCCACGAGAACGCGTTCCATCCCGCTCAGCGCAAAGTCGTTCCCATTTGCGCCGATGTAGGAGCGTTCGATCCAGGCGGAAACCAGACCGCTGGCCGCGCCTACGATGAGCCACGGTACCATCGGAGCGACATCCCGGCGCCACTCGAGCCGCCCGCGGCGCCACCAGGCCACCACGAGAAGGGCGCCCGGCAGGGTGGCCGCCACGGTCTTGCAAAAAAGGGCCATGACAAAAAAGGCAAGCGCGAGTCCGTAGTCGGCCCGGCGCCGCCGTTCGTCGAAGCGAAGGTACGTGAGGGCGGCCGCCAGATAGAGGAATGTCGAAAACGTGTTCTTCGCCTCCGAAACCCAGGCAACCGATTCCACGCAGACCGGGTGCACGATGAATAGCAGCGCGGCGAGCCAGGCGCCCGGGACAGCAAGCCGCCGCAGAATGAGCCACAGGAGGCTGGCCGACCCGGCGTGGAGGAGAATATTGACCAGGTGGTATCCCAGGGCCGAGTCGCCCCAAAGGCGGTGCTCGACCCAGAATGCGGAGTGGAGCAGGGGATAGTACTGCTGCGTCGCCCCAAGCTTGAACCAGATCAGCCAGAGCCCGTGCAGCGAACGCAGGGCCGGTGCCGTCACGTAGTCGGGATCGTTCCAAACGAATCCGCAGCCAAGGGCCGGAAAGTAAACCAGCAGGGCCGCGGCGAAAAACCCGGCCGCCGGCAACCAGCGCGGTGTGCCGAAACGGGAGTTCTGCGATGGGGGGCTCATGGCTTGGATGCCTGGATCCGGTCGAGGATCTCCCGGGCATGGGGAAGATCGGGCTTCAGGCGCAGCGCCATCTCGTACTGGGCGGCCGCCTCCGGCGCCCGGCCCGCCGCATAAAGGGCATAGCCAAGGTTGCCGTGCAGTTCGGCCACATCGGGAGCCAGGCGCACGGCCGCCTCAAACTGGGCGATGGCATCGTTCAGCCGGTCTGGCACCTGCATCCACGCATTGCCCAGGTTGACGTGAGCCTCGGCATAGTCCGGCCTGAGCTTCAGGGCCGATTCAAATTCGGCGATCACATCGTTCAGCCGCCCGGGCTGGTTTGACAGGGCGCTGCCCAAGGCGAAGTGCGCCTCGGCCGAATCCGGCTTCAGCCGAAGAGCCGTCCGATATTCCGCGATCGCTTCGTCCAGGTGGCCCGGCAGGACATACCAGGCATTGCCCAGATTGGAATGCGCTTCGGCGAGATTGGGTTTCAGGCGTATCGCTTCCCGATACTGGGTGATTGCGTCATTCAGCCGCCCGGGCAGCTTGGCCAAAGCGTAACCCAGGGTGCAGTGCGCCTCCGCATAATCGGGATACTGGCGCAGCGCCTCCTCGCACTGCGCGATCGCCTCGTTCAAACGCCCGGGAACGTTGGTCAGGGCCCTGGCGAGATTGTTGTGCGCCTCGGTGAAGTCCGGCCGCAGCCGCAGGGCGGCCTCAAACCCGGCGATCGCCTCCTGGGTCCGGCCATCGGTCACGAGGACTATGCACGCCAGATTGTTGAGCGCCCGGACGTTGGCCGGTTCGTTGGCGACCGTGTCGGCCCAGAGCGCCCGCTCGCTTGCATAAGCCCGGTTGCGGTGGGCGGCTGAGAAGGCCAGCCCGGCGGCAACAACCGCAAGAAACGGCAGGCACCGGCGTCCGGCCAGGACGAATGCCCCAAGGACGAGAACTGAGGCGACGCCCGCCAGGGGCAGATAGAGGCGGTTCTCCGCCATCGGCGACTCGAGTATCGAGGCGATGCTGCTCGTCGGCGCGAGGATCAGAAAGAACCAGCAGGCGGCGAATCCCAACGGTGGCGACCGCCGGATGGCGACGGCCGAGAGGGCCAGCAGGGAGGCGAGGACCAGGGCAAACGGCCAGACTTGGGACAGCGAAGCCGCCGCGTACTTCCCGTAATCGAACACCAGGGGATGAGGCCAGAGGATGAGGAGGAGATATTTCACCACGACCCGACACTCGACAATCCCGTAGGCCCAGCTGAAACCGACACCGCGGGCCTGGATGCCGGCCATCAGGTGGACGAGGGGAAGCCAGGTGGCCGCCAGCGCCGCATGGACTGGCCAATGCCGCCGCCAGGCGCCGGAAAAACTGCCCGAGATGAATGTTCGATCGTACAGAAAGACCAGAACCGGCGCGGTGACAATGACTTCCTTGGTGGCTGCGCCGGCCAGGCAGGCGAGGACCGAAAGGGAAAACCAGAAGGGTCCGGCGCGTCCTATCTCAGTCTCCGCTCCCCGCACAAAACAATAAAGGGTCAGCAGGTAGAAGAGCCCCATGAGCGACTCGGCGCGTTGGGACAGATAAGTCACCGATTCAGTCTGGAGCGGATGCCACGCCCAGATCGCGCTGGCCGTCAGGGCGAGAACGGTGGCCGCCGACCCGAAACGTCCGGCCAATACAGGGCGCCGAAGGGTGTGCCGCAGCAGCGCAAAAAGGGTCCAGCCCGCCAGCACATGGATCAGAATGTTGGCCGCGTGGTAGCCGGCAACCGCCGTCCCGCCGGCCGCGTAATTCAGGGCATAGGAGAGATTGAGAAGGGGCCTTCCGGCAACCCCCGCTCCGGCGGGAGGGGACAGTGCCTGCCAAAAGGGCCGCAGACTGCGGATGGACAGGTTGTCCTCGATTGACCCGATGTCATCGAGCAGCAGCGGAACCGCCAGGGTCCGGCAGTGGATTGCGATCGTTCCCGCTGCGAGGATGGCCGCGCTCAGCAGTCCGGACCAATCGGCGCTCCTACTTCGCTGGGTCGGTTCCATGATCGGGCCTCGGATTGTATGTTGCACGATCCCGCTTTCGCCAGCGTCATTTCGGGGCGATTTGGAGTCGTTCGAGAACCTCGCGGGCCGGGCCGTTTCCAGGCTCGAGCTCAAGGACGCGTTGAAGGTGGCGGACCGCCTCCTCATAACGCCCGGACTTTGCCTCCGCCATGGCGGCATTGTAGTGTGCCGCCGTGAAATCCGGCCGGATCCGCAGCGCCTCCCCGTACTGGGCGATTGCATCGGGCAGGCGGCCGGGGAGCTTCATCAGCTGGTTCGCCAGGTTGTAATGGAGATCCGCATCGCCGGGGTTGAGTCGCAGCGCCAGTTCAAAATGGGCCACGGCGTCGGGCAGGCGCCCGGGGAGCTTCGCGAGCGCCACAGCCAGATCGTTTTGGACGTTCGCGTCATTCGGAGTGACGCGCGCCGCCTGTTCATAATGGGCCACCGCCTCGGGCAGGCGGCCCGGCAATTTCTCGAGTTCAAAGGCCAGGTTGGTGTGCGCCTGGGCGAAGTCCGGGTTGATCCGCAGCGCCTGTTCGTAATGATCCAGGGCTTCGGGCAGCCGCCCGGGGATTTTGCCCAGCGTCACCGCAAGGTTGTTGTGGGCCTCCGCGTAGTCGGGATTGATCCGCAGCGCCTGCTCATAGTGATCCAGAGCCTCGGGCAGGCGCCCGGGAAGCTGAGCGAGCGCCTGTGCGAGGTCGTTTTGCACGTAGGCCTCATGGGGGTTGATCCGCGCCGCCTCTTCGTAGTGGGCCACAGCCTCGGGAAGGCCGCCGGGCTGCTTGGCCAGCGCGATGGCGAGGTTGTTGTGGGCCATCCAGCACTCGGGATTCTGCTGAAGGATCGTGCGGTAAAGGACGAGGCTGTCGCGGTACATCCGGTTCTGCCTCCAGGTGAGAGTCGTCAGGGAGCCAATCGCGGCGGCGATCAAAACCGTCAGGCCCAGCCTGGCAGCGGCGCCCGCCCTCCGCTGCAGCCCGTCGGCGACAAACGCGACCCAGGCGACCACGCCGATCAGCGCCAGGTGGGCGTAATGATCGGCCACGAGCGAGAACTTCATGAAATACACGTCCGTGAATCCGAGCACGGGCACCAGCGAGACGCAGAAATAGCCCCAGGCGAAGAGGGTCGCCCGACCCCGCCCTGCGGCGCTCCCCGAGCCGTCCGGCGGCCGGAGCCTATCCCTCCTCGCAAGCCGGTAAAGCAGGACGGTGAGTCCGAGGGCGCCGAGAAGCGGGAGCCACCAGAGAAGATCGCCCGTCCGGATGTGCCATTGCGGATAGACGAACATCAGGCGGGCCGGCCAGAGCGCCTTGAACAGGTAGAACCAAATCACACCGCCTGCCCCCAGAAGGCGTTCCAGAAAGCCGGCGGAACGGATGATCTCGTGCGTCCCGTGCCTCTGGAACCAGACATCGACCACAGCCAGGACTCCGGCGACGGCGAAGAAAGGAAGCAGGCGGAGCAAATCGGAAGAGGTCGGACGGCGGCGCCAGGCGATCATCCCCGCAAGAACCAGGGGCAGGGGAGCGACCGAGCCCTTGCTCAGCATGGCGAGGGTGAACGCGAGCAGGCTCAGCCAATACCAGCAATTGGAGAAAGCGGGGGCCGAGGCTTTGGAAGGCGGATCTGCCTTCGCTCCGCTTTGCGGAACAACGGCGGATGGGGCCGCCGAAGTCTCGGCGAAGACGGCCCCGATAAACCAGCGGACAGTCAGAAGCGCGAAGAGCAGCGCCATCAGGTTCTTCCGCTGGGCGATCCAGGTCACCGACTCCACATTCATCGGATGCACGGCGAAGAGCAGCGCAGCGAGCCACGCGCCGGGAATGCGCAGGCGCTGCAAGACCGACCAGAGCAGAAAGACCTCCGCCAGGTGGAGCGCGAGATTCGTCAAGTGATAGCCGAGCGGATTCAGGCCCCACAGGCGCCATTCGAGCCAGAGCGTCGTCGACGTCACCGGCCAGTAATCCTGGGCATTGCGGGTGAACCAGAACTGGCGGAGGCCGTCGCCGGCGCCAATCAGCCGGTTGCCCGTGAGCATCGTGTCGTCGTCCCAGACGAAACCGGCATGCCAAAGGGGCAGGTAGGCGAGCAGGGCGAGCGCGACGAGAATCGCAGCCCGCCATCCGGTCCGATCGGGCGAGGAAACGTCGGCCGGTTTGCCGCGGGTCACTTGGCCGTGGGAGCGGGCGAACCCGGGCTGGGCTTGGCTCCGACTGGGGTGGTCGCCGACGGCCTGACCTTCGGCACCCAGCCATACTGGGCGAGGACGGACAGAAGCTTCTGTATGTGGGGATCATCCCTGTCCGGCGGAGGCAGGGCCATCAGCATCTGTCCGGCCTGGGCCCCCGTGGCGGGCTTGTTCAATTTCAGCGCTGCCACGGCCCGCAGGACCCAAAGCTGCGTGGCATCGGGATGGGTTGAGAGGAAGATTCGGCTGTCGTGAAGGTAATTTCCGAAAAAATGGACCTGCTCGGCGGGATCCTTTGCCTTCGCCGCCTGGCCGGCCTCGTCCAGCATGCGGGCGTAGTCGGC
>CAZSEH010000031.1:0-2088 GCA_964605835.1 uncultured Opitutaceae bacterium | reverse complement strand
GTCGGAACCGGCGAAAACCGGACCCTGACAGAGCGCCAGAATCGCAAGACAGAACGACCACCGCATCGACGTCTTCATGACCGGAGAGTAAGCTGGAGAGGTCCCATGACAATCCCAATCCCGCCGCGCCTGCGGTTCATTCCCGTTTGCGCTGCTGATAGCGCAGCAGGTGCCGCGGGGCGACACCGTGCACGGCCTTGAAGCAGCGCGAGAAATGGTAAGGGTCGGAAAACCCGACGCGGGCGGCGACCTCCTTGACGAGGCCGCCGTTCTCGACGAGCTGCTCGGCCGCCATGGTCATTTTGCGGCGCAGGAGATACTGGTATGGGCTTGTGCCCTGAAAACGACGGAACCAGCGGCAGACGCTGGACGGCTCCACCCCGGCTTCCCGGGCGATCTGCTCCAGGGTTGCGAGACCCTCGGCTCTCGCATCGATAAGCGCCTTGCACCGCAGAAAGGCCTCCCGCGCCGGTTCGGTCGTGTGCGGCACAAATGTCGCGGCATCCTCGATCTTGAGAAGCAACAGGTCAAACAGCGTGCCGCAGATTCTGCGGACGAGCCTGCCCGAGCGCCGTCCCTCGCGAAAAAGATCCTCAAGGACACTGGTGATGCCGGCGTGTGCGGCGAGCACGCGAACACGGCCCGGCTGCACGCCGCAGCGGCGGAGCCTGCGGAGGGCATCGGTTCCGGCAAACGTCATGAAGCATTTCACCAGGGGATCATCCGGGTCGGTGCGAATCTCGCACTGCGTGGTCGGCGCATACGAAAACACCGTCCCCGGCCCGAGGTCCCTCTGGCGGCCGTCGAGCTTCACCGAGCCCCGGCCGGACTCGACATACTCGAGAGCATAAAAGGGGAAATCGTGGCGTGAAATGACGTAGTCCGGGTTGCAGTGTTCACGCCCTCCCATCACCAGGGCCAGCGGCTCCGCGAATCCCGGGGCCAGATTGAGGAAAAAGTAGCGGGCGCCCGTTACCTGCTTGGAAAGCAGGCGCAAGGGATCGGGGCGGGCGATTTTATCCATTTCAATACGCTTTCTATCCATTCCCTTGTCCTGAATTCGAGTTCATCATCTCACACAGCGGCTGTCAACTTTCTCTAGGTTAGACCGCTTCAATTCCCATGGCAATCTCCAGCGTCCTTCCTGCGGCCGGCGGCGGCCTGCTCCAGCCGGCCGGCAGAACTGGCGGTCCTGTCCGCAGTGCCGTGAGGCTGCGCCGACTGCCGCGCCACAGTCCGCGGGCTGATTTCGACGGGGCCCCCGGCCCGGGCCTGCCGTTTCACGGAGTATCGAGCTACATCGACGGTCGGGCCGGGAGGAAGCCGATGGACGACGCGGCGCTGAAAAAATTGGTCGATCTATTCCCCCCTTCCTGCGTATTCGATGGGGAGGGACGGGTCCTCTTCGACTCCGGCGCGACCCGGCATATTGCCGCCATCGTGATTGAACCGGCAAGGGACGCGCGGGCCGCCGCCGGGGCGAAGGTGACAATAAGATGCAAAAGGCCGCGTCCATTCCCCCCTTTGCTTTCGGTCGTGGACATCTGCGGCGTCGCCATCTCCGTTGAATGCGTCGGAAAGTCCGATTGGGTGTTCACGCTGGAGTTTGGCCGCGGCAGCTCCGGCCCGAGCCTGGGCCGCGAAAGCCCGGGCCTGTACTGCGTCGAGATCCGATGAAACCTGCGGCTGCGGCTTCTCCAGCGGCCGCCGGGGCCGGGTCCTGTGATTTGTCCAAGGATTCAGGCTCCGCGTCCATGTGATTCTGCTTACCGGCGGTTGCCAAAATGACATCCTCAGGGAGTACATTTCTTGATCCCTTTGCGTTCCCCGGTACGTCAGTCTCCACCATAAGCATGGGTGGCCGGCTCCGTTTGTCCCCCCCCCCCGATTTCCCTCGAAATACTCCCAAGACCGCCCCCGTTGGCTCCGTGCATTTTCAGTTAAGTAGAAAACCCACACAAAACCTATGAACCGACTCCGTGTTTCCCACATGAGAGAAATCGCTGCCCTGCGACCGGCTTTTGCCGCGCTGCTGGCTGCCGCGCTCGTCCCCGCCACGCTCTGTGGCCAGACGGCGAACTCGACGCC
>CAZSEH010000030.1:0-37986 GCA_964605835.1 uncultured Opitutaceae bacterium | reverse complement strand
TCGAGGAGGCGATCGAGAACATCGACATCGGCGGCCCCTCGATGCTGCGCAGCGCCGCGAAGAATTTCGAGAGCGTTACCGTCGTCTGCGATCCGGACGATTACGGCGCGGTGCTTGAATCCCTCGAGGGCCGGGCCCCCGCCCACGAATTGCGCCGGCGCCTCGCCTTGAAGGTGTTTCAGCGCACGGCCGCCTACGACGGCGCGATCTCGCGCTACCTCGAATCGCAGATGCAGGGCGGCGCGGCGAACGGCGGAGAGCCCGATCTTGCCGCACTCGCCGGATTTCCCGAGACCCTGGCGATCGTCCTGAAGAAGGCGCAGAGCCTGCGCTATGGCGAAAACCCCCACCAGAAGGCCGCCCTCTACGGCTCGTTTCACGAGCATTTCAGGCAGCTCCAGGGAAAGGAGCTGAGCTACAACAACATTCTCGACATCACCGCGGCGGCCCGCCTGATCGGCGAATTCGGGCGGCCGACGGTGGCGATCCTGAAGCACACCAATCCCTGCGGGGTCGGAAGCGCCGACAGCCTGGAGGCCGGCTGGGAGAAGGCCTACGCGACCGACCGGCAGGCCCCGTTCGGGGGGATCATCATCGTCAACCGGACCCTTGAGGAGCCCCTTGCGCGGACGATCGCGGAGATCTTCACCGAGGTGATCATCGCGCCGCGCTTCAGCGACGAGGCGCTCGCGGTTCTCGGCAGGAAGAAGAACCTGCGCCTCATGGTCGCCATGGCGGGCCCTCCGGCGGGGCAGGGCCATGCGGACACCGAGGAGCTCCAGGAGGTCCGATCCGTGATCGGCGGGGTCCTGATGCAGGACCGGGATCGGACCCTGGGCGATGTGGGCGCATTCAAGGTGGTGACCAAGCGCGAGCCGACCCGGCAGGAATGGGCCGACCTGCTTTTTGGATGGACGGTGTGCAAGCACGTCAAGTCGAACGCGATCGTGTATTGCCAGGGCGAACGGACGCTCGGGATAGGGGCCGGCCAGATGTCCCGCGTGGACAGTTCCCGCATCGCCGTCTGGAAGGCCGGCGAGGCGGGCCTGGATCTCAAGGGATCATCTGTGGCAAGCGAAGCACTGTTTCCCTTCCCAGACGGGTTGATCGCCGCCGCCGAGGCGGGCGCCACCGCGGCCATCCAGCCGGGCGGGGCCGTGCGCGATGCGGAGATCATCAAGGCCGCCGATGACCGGGGGATGGCCATGGTGTTCACTGGGATACGTCATTTCCGTCATTAGGCCGGCGCGGATCGGCTTGCCCGTGCGGACGGCGGGGCCATCCTGTGCGAATGTTTGATCACGTCGAAAAGCTAAAGGAATTCATCCGTCATCCCAGCATATCGACCGATTCGAATTCCCGGGATGGCATGCGCGGAGCCCGGGAGTTTCTCGTCGGACTTCTGGGCGGGATGGGTTTCCAGGTCGAGGTCGTGCAGACCGCCATGCACCCGATCATCCTGGCCGAGCGCCCGGGCGAGGCGTCGTGGCCGCACGTCGTCATCTACGGCCATTACGATGTCCAGCCGGCCGATCCGCTCAACCTGTGGCAGACGCCTCCCTTCGAGCCCGCGGTCAGGGGCAATCGGATCTACGGACGCGGAGCCGCCGACAACAAGGGTCCGCTCCTTGCGAACATAACCGCGGTGGCCCGGCTCCTGGAGAAGAACCCGCGCATTCCGCTGCGGATCACGTTTCTGATCGAGGGTGAGGAGGAGATGGGGAGCCCGAGCTTTCCGGCCTTCCTGGAGAAATACAAGGACCGGCTGATGAAGGCCGACTTCGTCTATCTGTCGGACACGGCCCTGCCAAACGAGAACCAGGTCGTCATCACCTGCGGACTGCGCGGGCTCGCCCTGATGGACCTGCATGTCACCGGGGCGAAGATGGACCTTCACTCGGGCCTGCACGGCGGCGTCCTTCGAAATCCGATCCAGGCGCTGGCCGAGATCTGCGCCACGCTGCACACGCCCGACGGGCGCGTCAACGTGCCCGGATTCTACGACGGCGTTCTCGACGTCGAGCCCTGGGAGCGGGCGGAGCTGAAGAAGCTGGGAGCCGACGAGGCGGCCTATGCCGAATTCCTCGGCATCAGCTCGTTTCACACGCCTCCGGGCCTGTCCCCTTTTGAGGCGGTGCGGTTCGGACCCACGCTGGAGTTCAACGGAATCGGCGGCGGCTACCAGGGAGAGGGGACGAAGACGGTGATCCCGAGCAAGGCATTTGCGAAGATCAGCTGCAGGCTCGTGCCGAACCAGAATCCGGCGAGGATCAAGCGCCTGCTCACGGAGGCGATCCTCGCCCGCGCGCCCAAGGATGTGAAGACAAGCTTTGTCGACCAGCACCAGGGCGAGACCTACGTCGTTGTGCCGCCGGGCCGCTCAAACACGCCCAAGGACCAGCCGATCGTCCTCGCGGGCGCCTTCAGGGCGGCGGACGCCGCCGTATCGGAAATCTGGGGCCGGCCCCCGCTTTACCTTCGCGAGGGCGGCAGCGTTCCCATCATCGCCGACATCAAGCGCGTGACCGGGCTCGACTCGATCATGCTCGGGCTATTCCTGCCCGAGGACAACCTCCATGCCCCCAACGAGGGGTTCAACCTGGACGTGATGAAGCGCGGGATCGACACGACGGAGCGGATACTGGCGGCGGTCGCCGGGTCCGGCCGGGGAAAATAAGAAAGGGCCGGGGTTACCCGGCCATCGCACGGCTTCGGAAGCCGAAAGGAAGGAGCTTCAGGGAGCCGGCGACGCCGCGGCGGCTGCCGGTCCGGAGGCGGGCATCCCCATGGCGGCGCCCGGCTTCGTCACCACAAGATCCACCCGGCGGTCGTGGGCCATCGTATCCTTGTCGGCGTTCTTCTTCGCCTCCTCGTTGCCCTTGGACAGCGTGTCGAGCTTGTCGGCGCTGACGCCCAGGCTCACAAGGTACTTCTTGGCCGAATTTGCGCGGCGGTCGCCGAGGCTCAGGTTGTATTCGGCCGTTCCGCGCCAGTCGCAATGGCCCTCGAGAAGCAGACGGACCTGCGAATTCTTGTCGAGATAGTCCTTCGCCGCCTGGAGCTTCGAGCGCTCGCTGGCCTTGATGCTGTAGGCGTCAAAATCGAAAAGGACCGCCTGGGCCTCGAGGGACTTCCGATCCTGGCCGCTCTCGTCAAAGTTGCCATCGCGCTGCTGGAGGCCCGCCGCATCCGGATTGGTGGGCACCGCCTCCGGAGTCACCGCCCCGCCGCCCCCGCCCGTCGGCCCGAGAACGGTCGAATTGGGATCGGGCCGCATGGGTTTCTTGGTGCAGCCTGTAAACACGGCTGCGGAACTGATTAGGAGGACGCAAATCTGCTTCGAAACTGATTTCATGGAATGGCTGAACCGAGTCTGGACCGGGCAGACCCGCCCGGCAAGGATTTTAGCGAGGTGCGCACCGCTATTTTTGCCGGCGGCGCCGCGTTTATTCAAAACGCCACTTAAAATTGAACAGGAAATAAGCCGCGCCCGCTCGGGCGACGGCTTGATTTTCCGTTCGAAGCCGAAGACGTCGTGTCTAGAAGGTATTCTTCGGCTGAATGATCCCGGTGTCGACCGCGTGGCGTGTGAGGCTGGCGACATCGTGAAGATTCAGCTTTCGCATGAGATTCGTGCGATGATTGTCGACGGTCTTCATGCTGATTCCGAGCTTCGAGGCGATGTCCTTCGTGCTGTGGCTCTCGGCGATCAGCTGCAGGATCTCGCGCTCGCGGTCCGTCAGAAAGTCCGGCGTGTTGCTCGAACCGGGATTGGCGACGACGTTTCGGAGCAGGGCGGCCACCGCCGGGCCGAAATAGGTGCCGCCGCTGGCGACCGTCTCCAGCCCCTTCTTGAATTCAAACAGCCCCGCCGTCTTCTCGACGAAGCCATGGGCCCCCGCCTCGATCATCTCGCGCACAAGCACCGGGTTCTCGTGGCCCGAAAAAACGAGGACCCGGAGATTCGGCAGCTTCTTGACAAGCCTGCGCAGGATTTCGACTCCGTTGAGGCCCGGCAGCTTCGCATCCAGAACCGCTATGTCGGGTTTGACATCGAAGCAAAGCTGGACCGCCTGGTGCCCCTCGCCGGCCTCGCCCACGAGTTGGTAGTTGTTGTCCAGCCGGAGAATCTCGACGAGCATCTCCCGGATGGCGGTTTGGTCTTCTATGATGACAAGGCGTTTCATGGCGGTCGTAAAGGCTGGTGGGTTGGCCGGGATTCGAACCCGGAACCAACGACTTAAAAGGACGCTGCTCTACCGTTGAGCTACCAACCCTTGATTCCAGTCAATTTGAAGGTTATTTTGCACAGGGGAGGGCATCCGGGCCGTTGCCCGAACATTCCCCGGCTAGAAGAACCCAATCTCGTAAACAACGCAAGAAAGGTCGGTTCTACCGGTGCCTGATTATTTCGGGCAAGCAAAAATGGATCCTTCGCAGGAATATCCCTTCCGGACGCGCCCCGCCTAGTTGACCGCGGACCCTTCGGCGTCTTATCTGGTCAACCTCTACGAATCTTGGGAACAATTGAGAAATATACGCATCAGAGCGAGGCAGAGCGCATGTCTACCAAAGCTCAAGAAGTTGCCTTTGACCGGATGCTGGTGGACCGGTTCAAGAACGGGGACCAGTCTGCCTTTGACGAAATGGTCGGGCGGTATTGGAGCCGCATTTACTCCATGGTAAACCAGCTCTTGCGCAACCCGCAGGATGCGGAGGAGGTGACCCAGGACGCCTTCATCAGGGCCCATCGGGGCCTGGCCAACTTCAGGGGGGATTCCGCCTTTTCGACCTGGCTTTACCAGATCGCAACCAACCTCGCGCGCAACCGCTATTGGTACTGGTGGCGGCGGAAGCGCGACAAATCCGTGTCGATCGATGCCCCGATCGGCGCAGACAATGACGGGACGCTCGCCGACGTCATTCCAGCCGAGGTGGAGACCCCCGATGACATCACTGTGACCCAGGAATTCGTCGACCGCATCGGCAGTGGCATGGAGAAGCTGGGCACCAAGCACCGCGAAATACTCATACTGCGCAACGTCAGGAACCTTTCGTACGAGGAGATTGCCGACATCCTCGGCATCTCGATCGGGACGGTCAAAAGCCGGATCGCCCGGGCTCGCGAAAGCCTGCGTTCGCGTTTGGGAGAGGACTTCAAATGAAACAATCCGAATTCATCGAACTGCTGAATCTCTACGTGGATCATGAGATTGGCGCCGAGGACGCAAAACGTCTGGAGGCCGAGGTTGCCGCCGACCCGGCGCGCCGTGATATCTACAGGCAGTACTGCAGCATCCAGAAGGCGTGCACGCTTCTCGCGGACCGGTTTCAAGAGACGGCGCTGGCGGCGAAGACGCTTCCCGCCCGGCGCCCGGCGCGCCGGTGGGCGGCGATCATCCCGGCCGCGGGTCTTGCCCTTGCCGCGTGCGTTGCCGTCGTTTTCGCCGTCCGCAACCATGCGCCGGCGCCGGCCCCGCAGGTCGCGGTGCAGGAGCGTTCGGACCTGCCGTCGATCGCGCCGGACAATTACCCGCGCGAACTCGTGCCGGCTCTTTCCGTGCGCGATTTCAGCGTGAACGGAGGCACTCCCGCTTCGGAGGGACTCATGACGGGGGCAGGCAGGAATCGGTTGCCTTCGCTTGCCTGGATTGCGCAGCTCCAGGTGGAGTCGGTTCAGCCGGTCCCCGCCGTTCAGGTCGATTTCAAGCCAAACACGGCTTTTCTGGGCACTGGCGTCGACGCGGATGGCCCGTCCCCCGAAACGCAAGAAACCGCTGAGACGGTGGCTTTCCGCTTCCAGCGCTGAGCCTAGCCTCCAAGGGCCTTCTTGATCAGCGCCTCCGTGCCGGCCGCGGCGCCGAGCGACAGGCTGGCCCGCCGGACCGCCTGGTCCGCATCCTGGGCCTTGTAGCCCAGGGCAACGAGGGCCGACACGGCGTCGCGATGGGCATCCTCTCCGGGGCGCCCGGCCCCCGCCGGCACAGGTCCCGCTTCCGGGCCGCCGACCAGGCTTTTCAGCTCGATGACCAGGCGTTCCGCCGTCTTCTTCCCGATGCCGGGGCATTTGGAAAGGGTGCCGACATCGCCCGCCCGGATCGCCCCTTCAAGAAGGGGGAGGGACAGACGGCTCATGATTCCGAGCGCGACCTTCGGCCCCACGCCGGTCACCCGTTCGATCATGAGGCGGAAAAAATCGCGCTCCGCCGCGGTCGCAAATCCGTAGAGGGTCTGGGCGTCCTCGCGATAGACGACGTGGGTATGTAGCTTGACGGGCGAGCCGGCGGGCGGCAGCCGTTCGGACGTCGTGACCGGGATGTTCACCTCGTAGCCGAAGCCGTTCAATTCCACGACGGCATGCAGCGGCGAGGCGCTCGCCAAGTGGCCCTGGATGGACGTGATCACGTTCCGCTGTCGCCCGGGGACGATGAGTTCAGGCCCAGAACGTCCTGCATGTCGTATACGCCGGCCTTCCGGCCGACGACCCATTGGGCCGCCCGCACAGCGCCCCGGGCAAAGATCGCCCGGTCGGACGCCTTGTGCGAAAGTTCAAGCCTTTCCCCGATGCCCGCAAAAATGACGGTGTGGTCGCCCACGACGTCCCCGCCGCGCAGGGAATGGACGCCCACTTCGGCCGTCGTGCGCCCGCCGGTCAGGCCCTTGCGCCCGTGCCGAAGTGCCCCTGCGCCGAGCTTGCGCTCTTCGAGGATGATCTCGAGGAGGCGCGCCGCGGTGCCGCTGGGGGCGTCCTTCTTGAAGCGGTGGTGCATTTCGACTACCTCGGCGTCGTAATCCGGGCCGAGGATCCGCGCCGCCTGCCTGCTCAGGGCGAACAGGACGTTGACCCCCACGGAAAAATTTCCCGCCCAGACGCAGGGCACCCGCGCCGCGATCGGCAGGAGAGCCTTCCTTTCCTCGGCCGTGTGTCCGGTCGTCCCGATGACGATCGGTTTCTGGTGCGAGGCGGCCAGCTCGAGCAGCGCGCGGGTTGCCTGCGGAGAGCTGAAATCCACGACGACGTCGCAGGATCCGATCGAGGCCGCCGGGTCGTCCCCGACGTCCACGGCGGCTCCTATGCGCATGCCGAGATCGCGGGCCGCCTCGATGACGGCGGCCCCCATGCGGCCCCTCGAGCCATTCAGAAGGAGAGTCAGGGCCATCTGTGCGGGATCACTTTCCCAACGACTCGAGGACGCCCTCGAGAATCGCGCGATTTGGCGCACTCATCTCGCAAAGCGGCAGGCGGACCTCGTCGGACCCGATGACGCCGGCCCTGGCGAGTGCCGCCTTGATCGGGACCGGGTTGGATTCGACGAACAGCGCCTTGAACAGCGGATACAGCTTCCGGTGCAGCTTGCCCGCGGCGGCAAAATCGTTTTCGAGCGCCAGCCTCACGAGCCGGCCGACGTCGCGAACGAGCAGATTCGAGGCCACGCTGATCACCCCTTCGGCGCCTGCGGCCATGAAGGGCAGGGTGAGGACGTCGTCCCCGCTCAGGACGGTGATGTCCGATCCGAGCGCATGCTTGAGCTGGTCAACGCGATCGACGCTCCCTCCCGCCTCCTTGATCCACCGGACATGGCTGTACCTTGCGCGAAGCCGTTGAACGACGGGCACGCCGATCTCGATCCCGCACCGGCTCGGAATCGAGTACAGCACGACCGGCCGGTCGGTCGCGTCGGCTATCGCGGCAAAATGACGGAACAGGCCTTCCGGTCCGGGCTTGTTGTAATAGGGCGCAACGACGAGAACGGCATCCGCGCCCGCCTCGTGGGAGAGGGCGGTAAGGCCGACGGCCTCCGCCGTCGAATTCGAACCGGTCCCCGCGATCACGGGGACCCGCCCCCGGACCGCCGCGATTACGGCGCGCACGACGTCTATGTGCTCCTCGTGGGAAAGTGTCGGGGATTCGCCCGTCGTGCCGACGGGCACGATCCCGTTGATTCCTCCCTTGATCTGATACTCCACGAGTTTGCGCAGATCGTCGTAGGCCACCTTTCCGTTTCGGAAGGGTGTGACGAGGGCCGTAATCGTGCCTGTCAGGGGACGGAGCTTCATGGCTAGTTCGGCCAATAGATAGCACCCTGGGGTCCAAGGCAATCCACAAGGGGGAGGTGCGGTCCCAACCCGAACGAAATGACTCCGAAGCGGCTGTTGTTCGCCTTGTCTCCGCCTCTGGGGCCAGGAGAGCCCTCATGGCAAAACCATGAGGGCGCCCTGGCCGGTTCGGCGGAGAGTTTGGGAATTGGCGAACTCCAGCCGCGGAGTGGGTCATTTCGTTCGGGTTGGGACCGCAGCGACTCGAATTGGGGCTTGGATTTGGTGACATCGTGGGCTTTTCTGGTAAGTTTCAACAGACATGTCGCTAGCACTCTTATTTGCAGGCCAGGGCGCCCAGCGCGTTGGCATGGGCAAGTCGCTTCACGCCTCATCAACCGCCGCCCGTGCCCTTTACGATGAGGCCAACGCCGTCTTGGGCTGGGATCTGGCGAAAGTATCGTTCGACGGCCCTGAAATCGCCCTGACCGAGACAAAAGTCTGCCAGCCCGCCCTATACGTGCACGGGATGGCCGTCCTGGCGGCCTTGCGCGAAGTTGGAAAGGTGGGGCAGGCCCCGGCCATGGTTCTCGGCCTGAGCCTTGGGGAACTGACGGCATGCGCCACGGCGGGCGTTTTCGACTTTGCGACGGGACTGCGCATCGTGGCCGAACGCGGCCGCCTGATGCAGGAGGCCTGCGAGCGGAGCACGGGCACGATGGCGGCCGTTGTCGGCGAGGACCGGGAGAAGGTCCAGGCCCTCTGCCGGGAATTCGATGTCGAGGCGGCCAATTTCAACGCCCCGGGACAGATCATCATTTCGGGCGATAAGGCCCGGGTCGGCTCGGCCGTGGCCGCGGCCAGGGAACGGGGCATGAAGAAAGTCATTCCCCTCAACGTCGCCGGCGCCTACCACAGCCGTCTGATGGCACCCGCCCGCGACGCCTTTTCGGCGTTCCTGTCCGGCATCCCCTTTGGCGCTCCGCGCCTCGCCCTTTTTTCGAATACGACCGGCGGGCGGGTCGCCAGTCCTGCGGAAATCAAGGAGGCGCTGGTGCGCCAGATCGTTTCGCCCGTCCGTTGGGAGGACTGCATGCGCTCAGCGGTTGCCGCGGGGGCCTCCGAATTCTGGGAACTGGGACCCGGCGGCGTCCTCGCGGGCCTCGCCCGCCGCACCGACAAGGCATGGTCGGTGAAGTCGTTCGCCGAGTTCTCCGATCTGGCGGCCTGATCCATGGACGAATTGCTCACACGCAATTTTTGCATCATCGCCCACGTCGACCACGGGAAGACGACGCTGTCCGACCGGCTGCTCGAGCACACCCATTCGGTGGAGCAGCGGGTGATGACCGATCAGTACCTCGATTCCATGGACCTCGAGAAGGAGCGCGGGATCACGATCAAGTCGCACCCGGTCACGATGCACTACCGCGCCAAGGACGGGAAGATGTACAAGCTGAATCTCATGGACACGCCGGGCCACGTGGATTTTTCCTACGAGGTCTCGCGCAGCTTGGCGGCCTGCGAGGGCGCCGTCCTGCTGATTGATGCCGCCCAGGGGGTCGAGGCCCAGACGGTTGCCAATGCGCACCTCGCCTTCGGCCAGAAGCTGAAGGTGATCCCGGTCATCAACAAGATCGACCTGCCCAGCGCCAATCTCGAACTTTGCATCCGCCAGCTCGAGGATATCCTCACGATCCCCGCCGAGGAGGTCATCCTGGCCAGCGGCAAGTCCGGGATAGGCATCGACGACATCCTCGAGGCGATCGTGCAGCGCGTGCCCCCGCCGAGGTGGACTGGGTTCTCCCAGACGCGCGCCCTCGTTTTCGACTCCCTCTACGACTCCTACCGGGGGGTCATCGCGCATGTGCGGGTGTTCTCCGGAACGATTCGCACCGGCGACATGATGATGCTCATGAGCACGGGCCAGAAGGCGGAGGTGAAGGAGGTCGGAGTGTTCATGCCGAAGATGGCGAAGGTCAAAATCCTGGGACCCGGGGATGTCGGCTACGTCGTCTCCAGCATCAAGGAACCCTCCGAAATCAAGACCGGCGACACGATCACACTCGCCGCAAAGCCGGCCGCCGAGATGCTGCCGGGCTTCAAGGAGGTTCACCCGATGGTGTTCTGCGGCCTCTATCCGATCGAGAGCTCCGATTACGAGAAGCTGAAGGCCGCCCTCGGCCGACTCAGGCTGAATGACGCCGCGTTCGTCTACCAGCAGGAGAGCTCTGTGGCGCTCGGCTTCGGGTTTCGCTGCGGCTTCCTCGGGCTCCTGCACATGGAGATCATCCAGGAGCGGATCCGCCGCGAGCATGACGTGGACATCATCTCCACCTATCCAAGCGTCATCTACCGGGTGACCCGCCACGGGGGCGAGACCGTCCTGATCGACAACCCCGTCAATCTTCCCGACGCCGGCGTCATCCTGGAGATCCAGGAGCCCACGATCATGGCCTCGCTGCACATTCCAAACGATTCGATGGGCGACATCTTCGCCCTGGTCATGGAAAAGCGCGGGACGGTCGACCATACCACCACGCTCGATGGATCCAGGGTGATGCTCACCTGCCTGCTGCCGCTCAACGAGATTCTCGTTGATTTCAACGACCGCCTAAAGAGCATCACGCACGGCTATGGCTCGATGGACTACGAACCGGGCGGCTACCGCCCGTCTGACCTCGTGAAGATGGAGATCCTGGTCAACGGCGACCCGGTGGACGCCTTCGCCACGATCGTGCACCGCGACAAGGCCGAGGGCCGGGGCCGCGAACTTTGCGAGAAGCTGGCGGAAATCATCCCGCCGCAGATGTTCAAGATCGCGATCCAGGCCGCCATCGGCGGCAAGATCATCGCGCGCGACAACGTGCGCGAGATGCGCAAGGACGTCACCGCCAAGTGCTACGGCGGCGACATCACCCGCAAGCGCAAACTCCTCGACAAGCAGAAGGAGGGGAAGAAGAAGATGAAGCAGTTCGGCAAGGTCTCCATTCCCTCGGACGCATTCATTCAGGTGCTCAAGAACAACTAACCGAAAGCCCACGTGTTCGGACTATTCGCCTCCCAGGAAAAGAAGATGCGGCAGAATGCCGCCAACTGGCTGGAGCTCGCCGACCGAGTGTGGCATTTCCGGCGCGACGTGCTTCCGGCCGGCGAGGCCGCCGAGCTGTCCCGGCTGCGAAACGGCCTGGGCCAGCTGCTCAAGGACCGGGCCGACGCCGCCAGGCTGAAACTCGGGATCGAGGCGATCGAGGGCGCGCTGCGCCGCAGCGGCGGGGCGGTCTATCCGAAGACCTCGCTGACGGAGAACATCGAATTCTGCCTTGTCGCGGCAATCGTCATCCTGGGGATCCGCACGTACTTCGTGCAGCCGTTCAAGATCCCAACCAACTCGATGTGGCCGACCTACTACGGGATGACGGCCGAGAACCTGGCCCCGGGCACCCCGGCGCCGGGGACGGCAGCGCGCGTGCTGCGCCTGGCCGCGTTCGGCGCCCAGCGGCGCGAGATCGTGGCGCCGAAGTCGGGGACGGTCTACGCCCCCTTCTACTTCAACGGCCAGTCGGCCTATCTGGTGCCCACAGTCCGCAACGGCCGCAGCTGGCTCGTCTTTCCGGAATTGCAGAAGGAATACAATCTCTACGTGGACGGGGAGACGGCGTCGGTGCGGGTTCCCCAGGATTTCAACGAGTTTGAGAACGACGTGCTGATCCCCACCTTCTTCGGCAGCCGGGAGAAGATGGTGGCGTACCTGATGGAGCAGTACACCGGCGGGCACTTCCAGGAGAAGGACGTCCTTTTGAACGAGAACACGGGCAGGTCCGACCGCGTCTACGTTTTCCCCCTGCCGGGCGCCGCCCGCGCCGGGGAGCCGATCGTCCGGTTCGACCTGATGACCGGCGACCAGCTCTTTGTGGATCGCGTGAGCTACCACTTCATGAGGCCGCGGGTGGGGCAGGGCTTCGTCTTCAGCACGGGCAACATTCCCGCGATTGGGGAGGACGAGTACTACATCAAGCGGCTCGTCGGAATCCCGGGCGACACCCTCGAGGTCCGCGCGCCCGTCCTCTACCGCAACGGCAGCCCGATCACGGGGGCCGGTGCCTTCGACCTGAATGCCAGAAAGGTGGCCCCGTACGGCGGGTACACCTTTGGCAACACGATCGGCGAGGGCCAATACCTTTTCCCGGGGCAGACCCTGACCGTGCCGCAAGGCAAGTTCTTCGCCATGGGCGACAACTCGGGCAACAGCAAGGACGGGCGGGTCTGGGGCTTTGTGCCGGCTGCGGATGTGATCGGCCGGCCGCTTTTCATCTATTACCCATTCACCCGTCGCTGGGGTCCGGCCCGCTGACCGCCGTCAATTCGCAGCCCCCAACTTGTGTCTTCGGATCGCCCGGTAATTGCCTACCTGTTCACCACGTTTCCGAGCCCGACGGAGACCTTTTTGCAGCGCGAAATAACGGCTTTGCGCGCCCGGGACGTCCGGCTGAGGCTGTACTCGCTTTGGGGGGGCTCTTCCTCCTTCCGCGGGCTGCCTGTCGAGCGGTTCTCGAAGTGGCGCCTGCTCATGCTGTTCTGGCTCATTCCTTATGAGGCCTGGCGCCGGCCCGAGGTGCTGCGCGAGCTCCTGCGGGGCCTTGCCGGCCGTCGCGCGCCATCCTGGCTGAACTTCTGGGAAAATATGCTCGGGGCCGGTTTCGCCTGCATCCATGCCAGGGCCTTCAGGCGGGATCCGCCGTCCCTGATTCATGCTGCGTGGGGCGGGGCCCCGGCGACCGCCGCATGGCTCCTGTGGCGGATCGATGGCCACCGGTACAGCGCCGCGGCGCACGCCTACGACCTGTTTGAGCACGGAGGCGACTGGTGGCTCACCGAGAAGCTCGCGCCGGCGGCATTTGTCCACACCTCCACGGAGATGGGCCGCAGGGTCATCCTCGAACGGGGCTTGCCGGCCGAAAAGGTCTTTTGCATCCGGCGCGGCCTCGACCGGATCCTTCCGATGAAGCCGCTTCGTTCCTCGCGGGCGCCCCTCAATCTGCTCTGCGTCGCGCGGCTGGTCGAGAAGAAGGGGGTCGACCGGCAGCTGCGTATTTACGCGGCATTGCGGGATGCCGGCGTCCCATTCGCGGCCCGGATCGTCGGCGAGGGCCCCCTGCGCCCCGCGCTCGAGAGCCTGGCCGGAAGCCTCGGCGTCGCGGCCGACGTCACGTTCACCGGGCACCTGCCGCACCACGAGGTCTGGGGCGAACTCGAGAAGGCCGATGTCCTCCTGCACACGGGAGTCGTCGCCCCGAGCGGCGACCGCGACGGCCTGCCCAACGTCATTCCGGAGGCAATGTCGGTCGGAGTCCTGGTAGTGACCTCGCCGACCGCCGGCACGACCGAGGCCGTGTCGGACGGCGTCAACGGGCTCGTTGCTCCCGCGGACGACCCGCAGGCCTGGGTCGCCGCGCTGCGCCGGCTGGCGGTCGACGACGCCCTGGCCGAGCGCCTGCGCGCCTCCGCGCGGGACTGGGTCGTCTTGAATTTCGACGCGCACAAGAATGCGGCGCGCCTGCTGGTTCTATTCGAGCGCGTGATCGGCGAAGGCCGCAAATGATCTTCTTTGACGCCACCAAGTCGATGGCCCCGGCGCACCGCTCGGGCCTGATGCGCGTGAGCGCCCGGCTGCGCGACGAGTTCGGGGCGGCCGCGACGCCCGTCGAGTGGGGGAAGTGGGACCGCGCCGCCGGGCCGTCGGACTGGTTCCTGACGGCCGAGCTGTTCTCCGAGGCCGAACGGCCCGGCTTTTCCGACTTCCTTTCCAGCCGGCGCTGCCGCGCGGCGGCGATCTTCCACGACCTGATTCCGCTGCGGCATCCGCAGATAACCTGGCCGCAGAGTGTCGCGCGTCATCCCGAGTACGTGAAGCTCCTCGCGCGCTTCGACCGCGTGTGGGCGGATTCCGCCGCCAGCCGCGACGATCTTCTCGCCTTCTGGCGCTGGCAGGGGATCGAACGGCCGCCTCCTGTCGAAGTGCTCGCCCTGGGGGCGGACTTCAACGCTCGGCCGCGCGCGACCGGTCCACGGACCGCGGAGGGAAGCACGCCTTCGCTTCTTTGCGTCGGAATCGTCGAACCGCGCAAGAACCAGACGCTGGTTCTCGACGTGTGCGACACGCTCTGGGGCGAGGGCAGGTCCTTCGATCTGCACGTGGTCGGGCGCATCAACCCGCATTTCGGAAAGCCCATAGCCCGGCGCATGCGCGAGCTGGGCCGCCGAAGGCCGGGGCTTTTTTGCCACGCGACGGCCTCCGACGCCGAATTGTCCGCCCTGTACGCCCGCGCGCGGGCGAGCCTTTTCCCGTCCCTCGCGGAGGGCTGCGGCCTGCCCCTGCTGGAATCACTTTGGATGGGCGTCCCCTGCATCTGCAGCGACCTGCCCGTCCTGCTGGAGAATGCCAGGGCCGGGGGCTGCCTCTGGGCGCCGCTGGATGACCCGGCCGCCTGGGCCGCCGCCATTCGCCGGATCCTGGACGATGGGGCCCTTGCCGGACGCCTGGAGGCCGAGGCGGCCGGCCGCCCGCTGCCCACCTGGGCCGAGGCGGCCCGCTCCCTCTCCTACAGCTTCTTCAAGGCGTAGGCCATCGCATCGCCTATCTTTTCAGCTGCTCGTCGGTGTGCTGCGCCGAAATCGCGGTGCGGACAAGGTCCTTGGCGCAACAATACCTATTTCACGAACGATTCAAGTTGGAGCACGCTGGATCAACAATGGTTGCTTTCCGGGCCGCGGCGGTGCATCCCAGAAACCCGACGCCAGACCATTCGTCTACCCCGGAGTCGGCGGGAACCGGTTTCCAACCTGTTTTTGCAAGCTTTTGAAAGATAGTTCAGATGCCGCACAATCACGTCCAAAGTGGTCCGCCTGGGCCGGGCTTTGCGCGGTCGGAATCTTTCTGGTCCTGGCGGCCCGCTTCTGGGACCCCGTATTTGGATTCACCAAATTTCTCCAGTTCGACGAGGATTGCGATCGGACCAAAATCGCCGCGTTCCAGGACATTCCGGTTTATCTTTTCAAGGGAAACGAAGGCTACGACGGAATGTTCTACGCCCAGATCGCATGCAGCCCGTGGCTCGGTGCGCCGGACCTCGTCCGGGCGGTCGACAACCTTCCCTGGCGCGCTCGCAGGATCCTTTTGCCGGCGGCGGCGTGGGTCATCGGGTTTGGCAGGCCACCCTCAATCGTCCGGACGTACGCCTCGCTCAACCTGCTGTTCTGGCTCATTCTGGCCGCCACGCTCTGGCGCTTGCTAAAGGTGAGGGACCTGCGGGGCTGGTGCGCCTGGGCGGGCGTCCTTTTTTCGGCGGGAGCCCTGGGGAGCGTGCGATTCGCCTTGAGCGACATGCCGGCCGTCGCCTTGCTCGCCGCCGGCATGCTCGCGGCCGAAAGCGGGCGGCCGGGTTTGGCTGCGGGCGGGCTCGCCGCCGCCGGGCTCACTCGTGAAACGGCCCTGCTGGCCCTGCCGGGCTTCTGGCAAACGGGGCGCTCCAATATCCCGCGGCTGATGCTCGCTCTGGTCCCGTTCGCGGCGTGGATGCTCTACATACGCTGGCGGATTGGATCCACCGCTCAGGTGATGGACAGCTTCGCCTGGCCCGGCTCTGGCTTGGTGGAAAAAATCCGGGATGGGGTGGCCGCTGCAATCCATCCCTGGTCGGTCCTCGACGTCTGGATAAGCCTGCTTTCGACAATCGGGATCTGCGTCCAGGCCCTGTACCTCGCGATCAAGCCCGAGCTTCGCAACCCCTGGTGGCGGGTCGGCGCGGGCTATCTTTTGCTGATGTTTTTCATCAGCCACGCCGTTTGGGAAGGCTATCCCGGCGCGGCCCTGCGGGTGCTCCTGCCCCTCGCGCTCGCGTTCAACATCCTGGCCGCTCGCCGCAAGGCGGCGATGGTCTGGCTCCTGGCTGGCAACCTATCGGTGTTTTCCGGCGCAGTCGCCATGGCCAGAACCAGCGGCAACACAATGGAACTTTCCAGCGGAGGCGGAGAGGGTGTCGCCTATGCCGTGCGTGCGCGCAACGGTTGGTATGGCTGCGAACAGAATGGCCGCCACCGCTGGGATTGGAGCCCTGGAAAGGCCATTTTGACCGTGGAAACCTGGCCCCGCGTGAGTGCCGCCTCCCGCATCAACCTCAGACTGCGTGCTCTCGGGCCCCGAAACGTGACCATCCGGCAGGACGGCAGGGATCTTTGGAGCGGAGAGGTCACGGCGAAGCAGCTTTCCGTTTCGATTCAAGCCACGCTGTCCATGGGCAGGGCGGAACTGGAATTCTCGTCCCCCGGCGCCCCCCAGCGCCCGCCCTCGTCGTCGGATCCGCGCGAGCTCGCATTCGCGGTCTACGACCCAACGGTTTCAATCCTCAGATCGCCCGCCTTTTCCCAATGAGAATCCCCCTCGAGCCGCGACCGGCCGGACCGGCCGATAAGAAGCATCGGTACTTTGTGCATTCGTCCGCCCTCTGCGAGTCAGCGCAGTTGGGAACCGGCACGAGGATCTGGGCTTTTGCGCATGTGATGGCCGGTGCGATCGTGGGAAAGGACTGCAACATAGGCGACCACGCATTCATCGAATCGGGAGCAACGCTGGGCAATCGCGTGACGGTGAAGAACCACGTTCTCCTGTGGGACGGAATCTCCGTGGCCGACGATGTGTTTCTGGGCCCAGCCGTCGTTTTCACGAACGACCGCCATCCCCGCAGTCCGCGCATGGAAGGAGTCGCCGAGGTGGCGCGCCGGTATTCGAAAAAGGACCGCTGGCTGCTGCCCACCCGGGTCAAGAAGGGCGCAAGCATTGGCGCGGGCTCGATCATCCTTCCAGGGCTCGTGATAGGCGCCTACGCCATGGTCGGAGCAGGGACGCTGGTGACGCAGGACGTCCCGGATCACGGTCTGGTCCTCGGCGCCCCCGGGCGGCTGGCGGGATGGGTCTGCCGATGCGGCCGGAAATTGACGGCTCAGGAAGGCAACCGCCATCGGTGCAGGCGCTGTGGGAGCGCGTACCGGGCTTCAGGTCGGGGACTGATCGGAGCTTCCCCGCATGTATAAAGGCAAGAGAATCCTCCTCATCGCCCCCGCCTACAACGAGCAGGCGAAGATCGGTGAAGTGATCCGGCGCGTGCCCCTCCAGGTCGTGGACAAGGTGCTCGTGGTGGACGACGGTTCGACGGACGCCACGGCGCAGGTGGCGCGCGATGCCGGGGCGAACGTATTGAGCCTGGGATCGGTGAAGGGGGTCGGATTTGCCATCCGCGCCGGATTCGACCTGGCCCGTTCGGAAGGCTTTGACATCACGGTCGTGATCGCCGGCAACAACAAGGACTGTCCCGAGGAGATTCCACGGTTGCTGGATCCCCTATGCGACGCGAACTGCGATTTTGTCATGGGAGCGCGCTACGCGCGCGGGGGTCGCCACGGCGGCGACATGCCTCTTTACCGCAAGATCGCGACCCGGCTCCACCCAATGCTGATCGGCCTGCTCTGCGGCCGGCGGATCACCGAGAGCACCAATGGATTTAGGGCGATCAGGACCTCCCTTCTTTCGGACCCCCGCATCAACCTCGACCAGCGCTGGCTGAATGGCTATGAATTGGAGGTGTACCTTCTGATAAAGGCGCTGAAACTCGGCTTCAAATACGCCGAGGTTCCATGCACCAAGATCTATCCTCCGAAGGAGATCGGCCAGACCAAGATGAGGCCCTTCGTGGACTGGTGGAAGATGCTGCGCCCAATCGCGCTGCTGGCGCTCGGCCTGAAGAAATGACGCTTTTCTCATGAATCCGATTCGGATCAACCTGATCGGGGCTGGCCAATGGGGCCCCAACGTAATTCGGGCCTTTTCCTCGATCCCGGGAGTGGCGGTGGGATGCGTGGCCGACATCGACGCGCAGCGGCTCGAACTTGTGCGCCAAAATACGCCCTGGGTCGAAACGACCTCCGACGCTGAGAAGGCGCTCCGGGACCCCGCCGCCGACGCGGTCGCGATCATCACTCCGGTTTCCACGCATTTTGACCTTGCGCGCCGGGCCCTGGCGGCGGGCAAGCATGTGTTTGTGGAAAAGCCGCTGTGCCGCACCAGCGAAGAGGCCCGCGAACTGATCGCCCTCGCGGACACCGAAAAGCGCCTGATGATGGTCGGCCACGTTTTTCTGTTCAATCCCGGGATCCTAAAGGTGAAGGAAATCCTCGCGTCCGGGGAGTTGGGCCGTGTGATCTACATCGACGCCGTGCGCACCAACCTGGGACCGATTCGCAACGACGTGAACGCGCTGTGGGACCTGGCATCCCATGATTTTTCAATCGTCGATTTCTGGCTGGGGGCCGGCCCCCTGGGGATCAGCGCAACTGGAAGCCGGGTCCCCGGACGCAGGCTCGAGGATGTGGTTTTCGCCACGGCAAGATACCCGGGCGGCGCCATCCTCCACGTGCATGCGAGCTGGCTCAATCCCCGCAAAGTGAGGCAGATCACGGTCGTGTGCGAAAACAAGATGATCGTCTGGGACGACATCGACCTGGCCCAGACCGTCCAGATCTACAGCCACGGCGTGACGATCGACAAATCCGACTACTCCGACACCTTCGGCAGCCACCAACTAAAGTGCCATCGGGGTGACCTGGTGATCCCGTCTGTAGCGGGAGGCGAGCCCCTGCGCTCCGAATGCCAGCACTTCATCGACTGCATCCGCACCGGTGCCGAACCGCGCTCTGACGGCGCGAGCGGCAAACGGGTGGTCGACATCCTGGTGGCGGCGGACCGGTCCCTCGCATCTTGGGGCGCGTACGTCGCGGTCTCCGTCTGACCCGCTCATGAAAATACCCCTGGTCGACCTGAGGGCCCAATACCGCGCAATCGCGGACGAAGTGAACCCCGCGGTGAGCGCCGTGCTCAATTCCGCGAGTTTCGTCCTGGGCGAGGAGGTCGCCCGGTTCGAGGCGGACTTCGCACGCTTTTGTGGTGCGTCCCACGCGGTCGGCGTTGCAAACGGCACGGACGCAATCCATCTCGCATGCCGCGCCCTGGATATCGGTCCCGGCGACGAGGTCATCGTCCCGGCGAATACGTTCATCGCCACCCTGATCGGCGTTCGGCAGGCCGGGGCGACGCCGGTGCTGGTCGACTGTAACGAGGGCGATTTTCTCATCGACCCGGCGCTGATCCCGGCCGCGATCACCGCTCGAACCAAGGCGATCATTCCGGTGCACCTGTATGGGCAGTGCGCGGACATGGGAGCGATCCTCCCGATAGCCCGAGCGCACAACCTGAGGGTGATCGAGGACGCGGCGCAGGCCCATGGGGCTGGCCTGGGCGAGGCCCGCGCTGGTTCGATGGGAGACATTGGCTGCTTCAGCTTCTATCCGGGCAAGAACCTCGGCGCCTACGGCGACGCGGGAGCTTGCGTCACCCAGTCAGCCGAACTCGATCGCAGGCTGCGGCTGCTGCGCAACTGGGGCGGAGTCAAAAAATACCACCACGACGTCTTCGGCATCAACAGCCGGCTGGATACCCTGCAGGCCGCGGTACTCCTCGTGAAGCTCCGGCATCTCCCGGAATGGAACCGCTCCCGCCAGCGGATAGCCGGGGAATACTCAGCCCGGCTGGCCGGCGTGAAAGGCGTTGTGACGCCGTCGGTCAAGCCCGGGGCCAGCCACGTCTTCCACCTCTACGTTATCCGCGTACCCCGGCGCGACCAGGTTCTCGCGCACCTGCACTCGAGCGGCATCGGGGCGGGAATTCACTATCCCATTCCAGCGCACCTATCGGGCGCCTTTTCCGATCTGGGCCATCGTCCCGGAGATTTTCCGGTAACCGAGAGGCTCTCCGGCGAAATCCTCTCGCTTCCGATTTTCCCCGAATTGGACGCGCCCATGCAGGACCACGTCCTGGCCGCTCTTCGGACTGGGCTCGCCTGACGCGTTGATCAGAAATCAGATCGAACCCTTCAAACCGGGAACCGGTTCCGGTTTCGGCTGAGGCGGCCCGCTCCCTCTCCTACAGCTTCTTCAAGGCGTAGGCCATCGCATCGCCTATCTTCTGCAGCTGCTCGTCGGTGTGCTGCGCCGAAATCGCGGTGCGGACAAGGTCCTTTCCCACGGGCACCGCGGGGGCGATCGACATCACGGTGAAAACGCCCTTTTCGAGGAGGGCCCGCCAGAACAGGTAGACCCGCTCCTTTGAGCCGAGGACGATCGGCAGCGCCGGGGTCTCGCTGTCCCAGGTGTCCAGGCCGAGATCCTTCAGGATCGCCCGGTATTTTCTCGTGTTCGCCCACAGCCGCTCGCTGTGCTCCGGCTCCGTCTGCATGATCTCGAGCGACGCCTGGGCCGCGGCCGCCTGGCCGGGGCTCAGGGCGGCGCTGAAGATCGTCTGCCTCGAATTCGTGCGCAGGTACTCGACGATGTCGCGGGACGCCGCGACAAACCCGCCCGTGCTCGCGAGCGACTTCGACAGGCTCCCGCAAATCACGTCGACCTTGTCGTTCAGTCCGAAGTGATCGGCCGTCCCCCGGCCCTGGCGCCCCAGGACGCCGAAGCCGTGGGCGTCGTCGAGCACGGTGAAGCATCCCCTGTCCTCCGCAATCTCCGCGAACTCCGGCAGCCGCGCAATGTGTCCCTCCATCGAATACACGCCCTCGACAACGAGCAGCTTCGGGGCGTCGCCAGGGGCCGTCGCGAGGATCGTGCGCAGGTCGTCGGGGCTGTTGTGGGAGAAGCGCTCGACCGTGGCCATGGTGAGGCGGATCCCGTCGAGCAGGCAGGAGTGGATGTTTTTGTCCGCGAAGATCATGTCCCCCTTTTGCGCGAAGGCGGCGACCGCGGACATGCACGAGAGGTATCCGGCCGCGTGGACGTGGCATGCCTCGCGCCCGAGGAACGCGGCCAGCTTCTCCTCGAGCTCGACATGGTAGGTCCGCGATCCGTTCGAGGGCCTTGCGCCGTTCGTGCTCGTGCCCCATTTCCGGGTCGCCGCGCAGGAGGCCTCGACGACCTTGGGGTGGAAGGCCAGTCCCAGATAGTCGTTGCTCGAAAGCATGATCATGTCCCTGCCGTCCAGCCGGACGGTCGTCCCGTGCTGGGAGTCCATCGCGTGGTAGAACGGAGCGTATTTATGACGCATCCGGGTCGGATAATCGTCGCGGCAGCGCGCGAGAACGGCCTTCTTATCCTTTGAAAATAGGGAGAGCGCCATGCACGGGCAGGTTACGACCCGCACGGCTCCCATGGCAATGAGAAGTTACCCATTTTCGGCCCGGGGGCGGCCGGTCGCATGGCCCGAAGGCGCCCCGCGGCCCTTTGCGGGGTTTGCAGCGATCAGTCCGCCGGGTCTGCCATGCCCTCACTGAATCGGCGCACCCTTGATCATCAGGTCGGTCACCATGAACGTCAAAGAGCGCGGATCGTCGCCCTTGGGAGACGGGGGAGGCTGTGGGGTGAAAAACGTCACTTCCGTGTCTCCGGGTGCCAGATCCAGGCCTGGCGTCAGGACTGAGGAGGAGGCGTATTTTTCATCGATCGGCCCGGACCATATTGTCCTTCCGTTCACGCTCACCCGCAGGTCGCGACGGACGAGGCTCAACGCTCGGAAACTGAGCCGGACATTGAGCGATTTGCGGCCGGTATTTGTGACGACCATGCTCGCCTGCTGCTCCGTCGCCCAGCGCCAGGTCTTGAATTGGTTCCGTTCCGGCCCGGACCATCCGCCGCCGAAGCGGACCACAAGATCCCGGGCAATTTGAGGCGCAGCCTCGATCGTGTATTCCTGCCGCGCCGGCCCGTCTCGCTTAAACGACATCAATCCGAAAATGCCGGCTGGAACAAAACAGTTGCCAAGGATGAACCAAAGGACCCACCTCCGATTTGGACGCATTGCGAGCAGGAGATTGAACGCCAGAGTGACGGGAAGGGCATGGCGCGTGACTGTGAAATAGGACGATCCTCCCCATACGTTGGACGAGACGCAAAGGAAGTATAGTGCGAAGACCGCGCCAACCCTCCAAAGCCGGTCTTCCCATTTCGGATGCGTGAAGACGTACACGCATTGGGTGAGTGTCGCTGCTATCGTAAGAAGGGCGTGCGGCTCCCTTGGCTCCCTGTACAAGCCGCTCCATTGGAAGCCGTCCCGGTGGATCGCCACGACGGCTTCCGCCAGCCTCCGGAAGATCGCATGCAGCGGCCAGTCAAGATTGCCGCCGACCATGGGTCCGTCCATCCCAAGCCGCCGCGCAACGTAGGCGAACCAGAGAAGGAGCGGAATGCCGGAAATCAACCCGATCAGGATATTCCTCCTCAAGGCCGGGCGCCACGGGCGCCTGAACTCCAGCAGGCCGAGCAGTCCAAGCAGGTTGACCTCGCGGGTGAGCGCCGACAAGGCCAGGGTTCCCGCGCCGCCCAGCCCCCCGATCATCAGGGCGAGCGTCATCAGGACGAACGAGGGCAAGTCCGTGAGTGTGCGATAGGTGGACTCGACGACTCCGCAGGTGAGAAGCATCGCCGCAAATCCGCAGGCGCCGGGCCATCCATGACGGCGGAAAAGCGCAAAAAGGATTGCAACATACCCAAGCCAGAAAATGGGATTCAGCGCCGCATAAACGTTGAGCACCCAGGCCGGGCGCCCGAGGCCGCCGATCCAGGCGAGCCAGGGCATGAGGATGCGGTGCGCGCGATAGGGTGGATCGTCGAGCGCGTTCTTCAATTGCGGGTCGCGCAACAGGGGATCGAGCGACAATTCCGCGTAAAACTGGCCGTCAAATCCCCATCGGTTCGGCGGATACGGGTCCACATATTTGGGCGCCGTGCGATAGGCCGCGATCCCGCGATTGCTGAACTCGCTCCCGATCGGAATGAACCGGGTAAGCCCGAACTCGGGCGACCAGACGCGACCGCATGTGACGGCGACGATCGCGATCCCCGCCGCGGCAGCCGCCGCAAAGCCCCAGATGGAGCGCCGCGAAAGGAATTCGATCAACGGTTTCAAGACGAGAATGGCCCCTTTACGAAGCTTGTTGGCCGAGTGGAGATTGCGGGGCAATCGGATGGCCTGGGGAGGTTGCGCGGGAGGCGCGACGGGGAAGATCGCGGATCCACGCCTCGACATCACGGCAGTAATCCGTGCAAGTCCGGACCGGGCGTTCCCTGGCCGCCTCCGCCAGGGCCGCCTGCTTCGCCGGGTCCGAGAGAAGGCTTTCGATCGCAGCGGCGAGTTCCGCGGGGTCGGCGACGTCTGCCGTCAGGCAGCCGCCGCCTTGGGCGATCTCGCCCAAGGCCCCGCGCCCCGAGCAGATGCACGGCAGCCCGTGGGCCAGGCTTTCGGCGACCGGAAGGCCGAACCCCTCGGCAAGCGAGGGATACACCGTGAAGGACGAAGTGGAATAGGCCTCCTCGCGGGCGCTGTCGTCCGCGGCGCCCAGGTATATGAGGGGGCGTCCGGCCCCTTGCAGTTCCTTGATTCGGCGAAGGGCTGCCCCGCCGGTCTGCCCCTGCGCCAGGCCGATCAGCTTGAGGTTGAACCGCATCCCGCGCGCCCAAAGGCGCTCGCACGCCTCGAGCAGGGCGACATGGTTTTTGCGGCCTTCGATCGTGCCGATGCTGAGGATCTCCGAAACGGCCTGCGGCGGCCGCGGTGCCGGCCCCGGGAACGAATCGATGCCGAGCGGAATGGCGGTGACGGGCGGGGGATTCTGGAATCCGACCCACTGCCAGTACCCGATCAGCGCGCTGCGCGAGGCTTCCGAAACGGCGGCCACTCCGTCAAAACACGCCAGTTCCTGAAGGTAGGCCGGAAACCGCGCCACGGTCCGTGGCGACGTGAGTTCGGGATGGGTGAGCGGGATGGCGTCGTGGAAAATGCCTCCCCGGGGTCCTGTGACCTTGGAGAGGAGGCCCGGCAGAGCCGACGCCACGGCGGTTGAAAAAACCTCGGGCTCCAGAAAGGCGCCGCAGCCGGATAAGTCGATGGGTTCCCGCCGCGCCGAGAACAGGCGCCGGAGCGTTCCGCGAACCTTCGCCTGGAGCGGCCAGCGTGTGCTTCGCTTGTCGGACTGGGTCAGCGCCGACAGATTCGCCTCCTCCCATGCCTCAAGGGGCCGCCATGCGCGGTTGTAGGGATCATGGCAGATCGGGCGGAGAGTGGATCCGAGGCCGTTGCGAAGAGTCCGGGCCACGCGTTGGATGCCCGTGCGGGCCTTTGTATGGCTCGTATGGGTGAGGTCCAGGTAAATGGGAGGCATCGGCTCAATCCTCGCGTCGTTCCGCCACGTCGCCTAGAATCCTGCGATGATCTCGAGGCGCTGGCGGTAGCGCGCGCCGATCGCGGCCGGCGAGAACCGTGCGGCGATCGTGGATCGCGCGTTCTCGCCGAGCCGGGCGGCAAGAGCGCGGTCGCCGGCCAGCCGGCGCATCCATTCGGCCGCGTGGGCCGGGTCGGGGTCCGCCCAGGTCGCTCCCCGCGAATAGGGCCCATGGTTCCGCTCCAAGGGAACGACGCGGGCCCTCACCGGGCATCCATCGTCCGAGTTCACATACTCAGCCGTGGCCGACCAATCGGTGGAGATGGCGGGCTTGCCGAAGGCCATGCATTCGGCGACCGCAAGGCCGAAGCCCTCGGCGCGGTGGAGCGATACGAGGCAGTCGCAGGACGCCTCCAAATCCCAGACCTCCCGCCGGTTCAGGACCCCGGCGATGAGAATGGCCCCCGGGACGCGGTCCAGGCGCGCCTTGAGCTCCTCAAAATCGACTGCGTTCGACTCGGCGTTCTGCACCTTGACGACAAGCCTTGCGGCGGAGGGATCGAGGTCCGCCTCCCTGAAGGCGTCGATCGCGGCACCCGGATTCTTCCTCTCGGCATAGGAGTTCAGGTCGAAGAGCGACAGGAAGAGAAACGGCCCGACCGGCAGGCCCATACGCGCCCGCAATTCCGAGACACTCGCATCCGGCGCGGGCACCGAGATGGCGTGGGGCATCACAAGGACGGGGAGGGGAGACTTGAGGGAGATCGCTTCCCGCGTGAACTGGCTCGGGCACCAGATTTCGTCGAAGTAATCGAAGCTCGGGATCCACGCGTCCGGAAACTCCGGCAGCTCCCAGGCGAAGTAGCCCACGTTGTACCTGCCCTCGCGGAATGATTTCCCGTGATGGTGGTCGATGTCGCGCGCCGCCGGCGGATCGACATGGATGACGTTTACCGGATGCGGATTGTCCTCCTGAAGGCGCGAGGCGTAGGTTGAGTCGCCGAGCCTGTTCCGGCAGTTGAGCTTCAGCGGCACCAGGGCCGACGCAATCCCGGCCGCGTCGGCCGCGCGCGCCATGCAGCGCGCGGACTCGCCTATCCCGAGGTCGGCTGTCAGGAAGCCCACGATGTTGATTCCGAGCCGCGCATGCCGCCGCGCGAACTCGCGGGAAAACGGCGCGTGGCGCTGCCCGAAGTCGTAGATGACCTCGCCCGTGTCGGTCGCCAGCGAAAGAAGTCGCAATTGCCGGTTCTTGCTCTGCCGCCTGAACCGCTGGAGCCCGCCAAGGCCCGTCACGCGGCCGAGCCACGCGAGGACGTTGGTGAACACCACGCCTTCGAGACCCAGCGTGAGGACGGGTCCGGCCGCGCCGCCGGACGGCGGCAGCGCAAACCGCAGTTCCCAGGGACCGGGCTTGGATGAGAAGACTTTTCCTGCCGAAACGCCGTCGATCGCGACGGCGAGAGCCGGGAAGCGGACTTCGATTCCGCGGGCGTCCGGATGAGTCCGGAACTCGCCCTTCAGCACGAGGGCACCCACCCCGTCGAGGGGAGGGAGCCGGATCAGCCCCTCCTCCCGGATCCACGCCGAGTTCTCGGCGAATTCATCGAAAAAGACGCCGGAATAGTCCGTGAAGCGTCCGGAGCAGGCGCCTCCCGACGGAATGTTCCGATGTTGGGCCATTGTTATTGAAGGTCAAAGTGAGGGGACCGCCTGGGGTCAATGACATTAGGGCACGCCCTGGACGCCCCCGGCGTCCGCGGGTCGATGCGTCGGGCCGCAATTGCGGCGCCTATTTGCTGCGGACAAGGCCCTGCACCGAATCGTCGGCGATGACGTCGGGGCCCTTGTCGGCGGTGATCCTGACCTTGCGAAGTGCGATCCCGTTGCAGTTGACGAGGCGCAGGCCCTTTGGGGCCTGGATCGTGACATTTTCGAGCGAGATGGCCGAAGCCGGCATTTCCGGCAGGCCCGCGATCAGGCCGGCGCTCTTGCGGCAGGCAATGGCGGTGACGTTTCGAACGGTGAGATTTTTCCAGCGAGGCGTTGTCGCGGTCACCGGCTCGGGCTGCTCACGCCCCATGGCCGAGTCGATCGGGGTGTTCTCGTAGTAGCTGCTGATGCTAACGGCCACCCCGACGTTTTTCATCGTCAGATCCTCGTAGACCACGTTTTCCACCAGTCCGCCCCGGCCCCGCGCGGACTTGAAGCGCACGCCGGTATCCGTGCCGTCGAAGGTGCAGCGGCGGACGATCATGTTGCGCAGGCCGCTGGCGGTGCCGCTGCCGATCGAACAGCCGTGGCCGTGAAGGAACGTGCAGTCCGTCACCAGGATGTCCTCCTCGAGGGTGCCGCTGCTGCCGCCGAGGGCGACGCAGTCATCCCCGGTGTCGATGCGGCAATGGGAGATCAGAACCCGCTGGCAGTCCTTTGGGTCGATTCCGTCGGTGTTGGGCGAATCGGCCGGATTGAGGATGGTGACGCCATCGACGGTCACGTCCTGGCACGTCGACTGGGCGAGGTTGAAGACCGGGGCGTTGGTGAGCGTGATGCCCTCGACCCGGATCCGCTGGCAGCGGGTGAAGGCGACCATGACCGGCCGGGGACTTGTGTTGCTGCTGGCGTGACGGGCATTGGCCTCGGCCTTGAACCGAAGGGCATCGGGCCACCAGGCCTCGCCATGCCCGTTGATCGTGCCGGAGCCGGAGATCAGGACATCGTGGGCGTCGCTGATCTGGATCAGGGGGCGAAATCCCTTGGGACCGCCGCCGCGGTAGTCCGCGGGCATCGGGGAAAACAGCAGGGTCGCCCCCGCCTCGAGGCGTAGATTGAGGCTGCTGCAGAGGCTGAACGGCCCCGTGAAGTAGGTCCCCGCCGGAACGACCAGCGTGCCGCCGCCGGCCCGGTCGACGGCGGCAACGGCCCGCTTGATGGCGTCGGTGTTGAGCGCCGACGCGTTGTCGCCGACCGCGCCAAAGTCCTTCAGGTTAAAGCTGCGGGCGGGAATGACAGGCTGGGCGGGCGAGACGTCCGGCGGGTCGATGGATTCCGCATGTGCTGCGGCTGCCGCCGAGAAGACCGTGGCGGCAAGGAGCGAAACAAGGGGGCGGGGAGTCATTGTCGCACAAAACTAGGACTCGTGTCCTTGTTTGCAACCCTGGAGGCTGTCCGGAAACTGACAATGTCCTTTGGTCTGGCGGAAAGCTGTTTCAAAGGCGCGTTGTTATTGCGGCGAAGTCCGGCCGCCCGCCGCCGTCCCGCTCCCGAACATCCTCTCCCACCGGGCGATTTCAACGTCGATTGCGGCGCGCACGCCGGGGACCGCCGCCCGCGGCGGCTTGCGGCGCAGGCCGGCCAAATACAGGAAGATCTGCCATGCCATGTCCGGGTCGGGATAATCCCGCGGTTCCGGCAGGAAGGTCTCGAAGTGGTGCCGGCACCAGTCCGGAAGCGCCAGTTCCACAAGCCTTTCCCGCCAGATCACGGTGAAACGATGGGTGTTTGCCTCATCCCGGTCCTTCCGGCCGGGCGCCATGCTGATGTGGTGCAGGATGCGGCTGCGCAGGGCGACGGCGTTGACCCTGCCTGCGGCGGTCGCCCGCAGGCACAGGTCGACGTCCTCGCAGCCGTTGAGATAACCCTCGTCGAACCCGCCGAGCTCATTCCAAAGGGCGCGGCTTGTCAGAAAACAGGCCCCGGTCAGGGCGTCCGCGCGACGCACCGGTAAAACGAAGCGAAAGAGGTCCGAGAAGCGCCGCCCCCGGTGCGCCGGCTTGCCTTTGCGGGTGAAGCGGATCCCCGAGTGGTCCAGCAATCCGCTGCGCGCGTCGAACTGCACGTTTCCGATGAGGCCCGCGCGGGATCCGAGCCGGTGATGGGCGGCGAGCATCGGCCCGAGCCAGCCGGGGGTGAGAACAAGGTCGTTGTTCAGAAACACCAGAATTTCCCCGCCTGCGGCGGCGGCGCCGCGGTTGTTGGCCGCCGCATATCCCCCGTTTCGATCGTTCAGCAGGACGCGAAACGGAGCCTTCAGGGTCGCCAGCCATTCGCGGGTCCCGTCCGTGCTGCCGTCGTCGACGAGTATTATCTCGAAATCCAAACCCGCCGGAATTGTCGCCCGCAGGCTCGCCACCATCGCCCGCGTGAGCGGCAGGCAATTGAACAGGGCAACGACGAACGAGACGTGCATCCCGTCAGCGCGGGTCCGCGAGAAGGTTCCTGAGGTACTCTGCGTAAGCGGACTTGCCGAGCTTGGCGATGTTCGCCTCCAGGCCCGAGCGATCGATCCAGCCGTTTCGCCAGGCGATCTCCTCCAGGCAGGCGATCTTCAGGCCCTGCCTGTGCTCGATCACGTGGACAAAATGGGCGGCGTCGAGGAGCGAGACGTGCGTGCCCGTGTCCAGCCACGCCGTGCCGCGTCCGATGATCTCGACATGGAGCCGGCCTGCTTCCAGGTAAACCCGGTTCAAGTCGGTGATCTCAAGTTCGCCGCGCTTGGACGGCTTGAGGGTCCGCGCGAGGGAGACGACGTCGCGGTCGTAGAAATAGACGCCCGGGATCGCGAAGTTCGATTTTGGCCGGACCGGCTTTTCCTCCAGCGACAGCACCCGGCCGTCAGGAGCGAATTCGACGACGCCGTAGGCCTGGGGGTCGGCCACGTGGTACCCGAATATCGTGGCCCCGTCCGATCGCGCGTTCGCCCGCTCGAGCGAGCGGATGAAATCGTGCCCGTAGAAAAGATTGTCGCCGAGAATCAGGGCCGACGGCGACCCGTCCAGAAAATCGGCCCCGATGAGGAAGGCTTGCGCAAGGCCCTCAGGAGCTGGCTGCTCGGCGTAATCAAGGCGCAGCCCGATCTGGCTTCCGTCGCCCAGAAGCCGCCGGAAAAGCGGCAGGTCCTGGGGTGTCGAGATGACGAGGATTTCGCGTATTCCCGCCAGCATCAGCACGGACAGCGGGTAGTATATCATCGGCTTGTCGTACACGGGCATCAGCTGCTTGCTGACGGCGAACGTCAGCGGATAGAGGCGCGTTCCCGAGCCTCCCGCGAGAATGATGCCTTTGCGATTCATGTGGACCTTTCTGTTAGCCTGTCCCCAGGCGTTCCCTGGAGTAGCGCTTCGAGGTAATCTCATCGCACCAGGCCCGGTGCGCAAGATACCAGTCGACCGTCCGGGAAAGGCCGGTCTCGAACGATTCGCGGGGGGACCAGCCCAATTCACGCTGGATCTTGGCGCAGTCGATTGCGTACCGGCGGTCGTGGCCCGGGCGGTCGGCGACGGAAGTGACCTGGACCGAATGGGACTGGCCGTCGGCCCGCGGCGCCTTTTCGTCGAGAAGGGCGCAGATGCGCCTCACGACCTCGAAATTGGGCCGCTCATTCAGCCCGCCGACATTGTACGTCTCGCCGACCCTTCCCCGCTGGAGAACCAGCCAGATCGCCTCGGCGTGGTCCTCGACGTAAAGCCAGTCGCGTATCTGCCGGCCGTCGCCGTAGACGGGCAGGGGCTTTCCGTCGAGGCCGTTGAGGATCATCAGGGGGATCAGTTTCTCCGGGAAATGGAAGGGGCCGTAGTTGTTGGAGCAGTTGGTCGTCAGGGTCGGAAAACCGTAGGTGTGGCGGAAGGCCCGCACGAGATGGTCGCTCGCCGCCTTCGAGGCGGCGTAGGGGCTGTTCGGCGCGAAGGGAGTCGCCTCCGTGAAGGCCGGGTCGTCCGGCCCGAGGGAGCCGTAGACTTCGTCGGTTGAGATGTGGTGGAAGCGGAAGGCATTCTTCTCCGGCGCGGGGAGGCCCCCCCAGTGCCGGCGCGCCGCGTTCAGCAACCGGAGCGTCCCGACGACGTTGGTCTGGACGAAGGGCTCCGGCGAGTCGATCGAGCGGTCCACGTGGGACTCGGCGGCGAAATTGACGATTGCGTCGATCGAGTGGTCGGAGAGGAGCCGGGAAACCATCGGCTCGTCGCCGATGTCTCCGTGGACGAAAACGTACCTTGGATCGCCGGCGACGTCCGCCAGGTTCGCGGGGTTTCCCGCGTAGGTGAGCTTGTCCAGGTTGACCAGCCGGGAGAGCGGGGAGAGCTTTTCGCCCAGGCGCTGCCTGACGAAATTGCTTCCGATGAATCCGCAGCCGCCGGTGACGAGAAGGTTCATGCCTTTTTCCAGTCCCGCAGGGCCGTGTCGACCGCCTCGTACACTTCCGTGAGCCGGATTCCCTGGCGCTCGAGCTTGCCCGAATCCAGGACGCAGTTTGAACGGGGCGTTTTCGCCGCAGTCCTCATGAAAGCGGATTCATCGTCGAAATAGGCGAACTCCTTGCGGCAGACTCCGCTCCGGCGGATTCGCTCGACGATCCCGCGGGTCGTCACCGATCCGGGATTTGTCACGTTGTAGGTGCCGAATGGGATCCGCTTCTCCCAGCAGGCGAAGGTCGCCTCGGCGAACTCCCGCAGGTGTGAAATCGAATTGGTCGCCTCGAGGAGCCGCTCATAGCGCATGAGCTTTGTCAGGTAGTTGCGCGGGTTCTCGAACTCGTCGAAGGGGATCCTCAGGCGCCAGACGAAGATTTCGGGGCTCCCCGCCAGCACCTCCTCGCCGAGGGCCTTGGTCCCGCTGTAGAAGGAGCAGGGGCTCGCGCGAAAGCAGAAGTTTGGCTTGTCCTCCTCGGTGAAGCCCCTGCCGTCGGCGCGGCTTCCATTGTAGATGCATCCCGAGGAAACATGGCCCCAGGGCACGCCGGCTTCGGCGCACGCCTGGGCGACGAGGCCGGGCAGGACGGCGTTGCCAAAGAGGCATTCGGCCTTGTGCAACTCGCATGCGTCGACGTTCGGCTTGCCGGTGTAGCCCGCCGCATTGATCAGGAACTCGGGCTTGTCCCGGAGCAGCGCCTCCCGGAGGACGGCGGGCTTTGAGTAGTCCAGCTCGGCGCGGCGGAGGTTTCGGAATGCCAGGCCCTTTCCGGCCAGATGCTTTTGATAGGCGTGGCCCACGTAGCCCGAGCCGCCGAGAAGATAGATCATGATTTGCGGCGAGACTAGGAAAGGGGACTCAACAAAGGGAAGCGCAAACGCTAAGACTCCCTGCGGCGGTAATCCCCGCGGCTGAAGTACTTCTCCAGCCACACGTACATGCAGATGAAGAAGTAACGGCTGCCCATTTCCTTGATCTTCAGCTTGGCGACGCCCGCCTTGCGGTTCTTCCAGGAAATCGGGATCACCGTCCAGCGGTACCCGCGAACGATCGCCTTCAGGGGGATTTCGATCGTGAGGTTGAAGTGGGGCGCGATAAAGGGCCGGCACCCCTCGATCACGTTCCGGCGGTACGCCTTGAATGCATTCGTCGTGTCGTTCAGCGGGATATGGAACAGGATCCTGACAAAGAGATTGGCGATCCGGTTGACCAAAAGCTTCAAGCGGGGGTAATCGATGACCTGCCCGCCGCGCACGAAGCGGCTTCCGAAAACGGCCTCGTAGCCCTCGTTTAGGAGATGCCAGTAACGGACCGCATCGGCGGGAGAATCCGAAGCGTCGGCCATCATGACCACGGCGGCGTCTCCCCTCATATGGTCGAAACCGCGGACAACGGCGCGTCCGAAGCCGTGCGGGCCCGGATTCCTTACCGGAACGAGGACCGGCACCTGCGCCTGGAGCGAATTGAGGACGCTCCAGGTCGAATCCCGGCTGCCGTCGTCAACCACGATGATTTCGTGCGCGATCCCCTGGCGCTTAAACTCCTCATGGATCTCGACCACGGTCGAGGGCAGGCAGGCCTCTTCATCCCGGGCCGGAATCACCACGGAAAAGAGCTGGAGGGCGGGAAGCGTCAAGGGGTGGGGTTGTTTGCCGGGATCTCGTCCTGGAGCGGCGGCGCGCCCCTAACGGCGGTTGGACAGGTCGAGCCAGCCGGGGTGGGCCTCGGCATGCGCGGCGATTTCCTCAAGAATGGCTGAAACGGGAGTCCGGGGCCTCCAGTTCCAAAAATGCGAAGCCTTTGCGGAATCGAGGACGACCCAAGGCAGGTCAAAGGGCCGGGTGGTCGGATCGGACGTGACGGCGCGCGGCCCCCACCGTTTCGAGCACCAGTCGCTCAGCTGCCGAAGGGATATCGCCGAGGCGGCGCCTCCCGATACGTTGACGATCCGGTCGCCGACGGCGCTCTTCGGGGCCTCCATCTGCCTTCGGATCAGCGGCAGAAGGTCGCGTGGATGCAGGCAGTCGCGCACCTGGTGACCCTGGCCCCCGAATCCGAGGTAGGCGAGCGGCTGCTGCCGCAGCCACCGGTTGAGCCAGGAGGCGAAGATTCCCTGGTCGGTGCGTCCGAACTGGCCCGCCCCGGCGAGGACCCCGCAGCGGTTGACAAAGACCGGATTCCCGAAGGCCTCGCCGTATTCGAGGGCGAGCGCCTCGCTCGCGAGCTTGGTTGCCCCATAGAGGGAGATGGGCGCCCCGGTCGAGAAAGTCTCGGCTATGCCCTCCAGGCTCAGGCCCGTCGGCAATCCATGCCCGGGAGGCTTGTCCGCTTGCGCTGAAACGCCCGCCGGACGAAATGCGCCGTCGATCACCTCGAGCGGCAGGCCCGCGAGCGGAGCGATCGAGTACACGCGGCTTGTGCTCAAAAGGATGAGCCCGGCCCGGTGCTGCTTGCAGTATTCCAACAGGTTCACGGTTCCGCCGAGATTGTGCTCGAGCACCTGGCGCGAACTGGAGCTCCCGTCGATGCCGGCCAGCACGCTCGGATTGGCCGCGGCGTCGATGACCCACTCGCAGGGCGGCAGGCCGTCCACGTCGCTTTGGACCCGCATGTCGGCGTGAATAAGCCGGACTCCCAGCTTCTCGAGCTCCGCCCGGTTGGTCTCGCTCCCGGGCCGGACGAGGCTGTCGAAGCCATGCACCTTCGCGCCGGTGTCCTCGAGCACGAGGGCGCGCGCAAGCGTCGTTCCGACGAAGCCGCATACGCCCGAAATCAGGATGCGCATTCCCGTACGGTCGGGGAAAAAGGCGCGCCCGGAAAGCCTTTTCTGGCTGGCCCCTAGTTGGGCTTTCCCGCCTGCCGGGCCTGCTCGGCCTTCATGGCCTCCTCGTGGGCCTTGCGCTGCTGCATCCCGATGTCCATGAGGTCGCTCACGAGCATGCGCGCCTCGCGCTCCTGTTTTGCGATTTCGGGGGAGAGGGGCTGCACGATCGGCGGCGGGTTTCTGGGGGCGGCGGGGGCGAGACCCGGGAAGGCGGTTGGCATGGGCGCCGCGAATCCCTGCAGCTGCGCGGACTGCTGGGCGACGGTCGCCTTGCGCATCCCGAGGGACATCCGGGAGCCGCGAATGCTGATGACCGCACGGTCGCCCGCCACGTCGTAGCTCACCACCTGGATGTCGCCATAAGCGCCTCCGATCGGGATCCAATGGCTGCGCTTGGCCTGGGCGTCGAATATGCAGACCCGGGTTCCCCTGTTCGTCGTGCTCGCGCCCGTGAGTTCGTAGGGGCTCGAAGGCGACTGGGGCCCGTTTGCCGCCATCGCGGCGGGCGGCAGGAAGGGCGAATCGCCCGCCGCCGGCTGGGCGCGAATGCCCGCGCCCGCCCCGACAAGAAGGGCGGCAACGCATGGCGCGGCAAACTGCCTGACGAGGATCATTCCAGGCGTAAAACTAGGACCGAACCGGCGATTCGTCAATTTGTTAGCCGCCGCCCCCGCCAGGCTGCGACGATCTGGCGGACGGTCTCCTCAAGGCTTTGCGTGATGTCCCATTTCGGGTAGTGGGAGCGCATCTTGCGCAGGTCCGAATAGTAGCAGATGTGGTCGCCGATCCTGTTCTGCTCCACGTAGGTGTGGACCTGCCTCCGCCCGGAGAACTTTTCGGCGAGCGCAAAGGCCTCCAGGATCGAGGCGCTGTTCGCCTTTCCGCCGCCCAGGTTGTACACCTCCCCTGCGCGCGGAGCTGCGACAAATTCCGCTATGAAACGGGCGACGTCGAGCGAATGGATGTTGTCCCGCACCTGCTTGCCCTTGTACCCGAACACGCGGTACTCGCGCCCTTCGAGATTGCATTTCACCAGGTAGCTCAGGAATCCGTGCAGCTCGACCCCCGAATGGTTCGGACCGGTCAGGCATCCGCCGCGAAGGCAGCAGGTGGGCAGGTTGAAGTACCGCCCGTATTCCTGCACCATGACGTCGGCGGCGACCTTCGATGCGCCGAATAGCGAATGCTTCGACTGGTCGATCGTGAATGTCTCCGGGATGCCGTGCTCGAATGCGGGGTCGTCGTAGTCCCATCGCGTGGCCGCCTCCCGCAGCGCAATCCGGTTCGGGGCGTCGCCATAGACCTTGTTCGTGCTCATGTGGACGAACGGCGACCCGGGGCACGAGCGCCTGGCGGCCTCCAGCAGATTGAGGGTTCCGACCGCATTGGTGTCGAAATCGTCAAATGGAATGGCCGCCGCCCGGTCGTGGCTCGGCTGCGCCGCGGTATGGACGATCGCGTCGGGCTTCAGCTCGGCGACCTTGGCGAGCACGCCGGCCCGGTCGCGGATGTCCAGTTCATGGTGGACAAACCCCGCAAGCTCCCGCTGGAGCCGTTCCTGGTTCCAGCGCGTGTCGCCCTGGGGCCCGAAAAAAACGGCCCGCTGGTTATTGTCGACCCCGTGAACCTTGTAACCGAGTTCGCGCGCGAAATAGGCGCAGACCTCGGAGCCGATAAGCCCCGATGAGCCTGTCACAAGCAGGGTCTTGACCATGCCGCGCATGGTCGAAAAACACCGCCGGATTGGCAATCGGCATTTTCAAGGCCGTGCCCGGTGCCCGTCCCCGCCAAGGGGAGGATCAATGGCCCGGCCGCGACGCCTTTTCCGACGAGTGCCGCTCGGCCCGGCCCAGCAGGGTGTGAATCGTGGGGAGCGGACGGGCGACCAGGAATATCTGGTAGGCGAACAGGCCCTTTGAGATCCAGATCATGAAGGCCTGGATGCGCATGAGGGCGTTCCTGGGGAAGCCCGGCTTCATGACGAGCGGCAGCGGCGCCGGGATTCCCCGGATCCTCTCGACCGAAAATCCGGACTCCCCGAGCAGGCGCCTGAACGACGAAAACGTGAACAGGCGCGTGTGCGTCCGGTCGAGGATCCCGTTCCTGCTGTAGTTGAACTGGCCCAGGAAGAGCATGAAGCGGGTCACAAAGAAACCGATGTTGCCCGTCGACAGGACCACTTTGACGTCCAGGTTCTCCTGCGCAAGCGACCTCAGCTTCTGGCAGAAACTCTCGGGCGACCGGAGATGCTCGATCACATCGAGAAGCAATATGACGGTGACGCCCTCGAGTCCCCTGGGGAAGGACTCTGCGTCGAGATCGGCCGAGTGATACTCGTCGAAGGTCGAGACGCCGGCCCCGGGGTGATGGTCGATGCCGATGACGCGGCAGCCCCTGGCCCGCAACGGGGCGGCGAGAATCCCGGGTCCGCAGCCGATGTCCATGACGACCGACCCCGGGGGGACCTCCTTCAGCGCCTCGGAGTGGGTGCTTGGAAACTCAAGCTTTGACTGGTAGCGCCCGGAAAGATCGGCGTCGGAATCGACGTCGAAGTTGCGGCGGTAGACGAGCCTGTACTCCTGCAGCATCGCGGTCGTGGAAGCGACGACGATGTCCCTCGCATAGCGGATCCCGTTCACGTGGCAAACCTCCTCGCCGTAGTGTGTGGGAATGGGCACCTCGGCGATGCGGCAGCGCGCCCGCAGAAATTGGATGAGGATCTCGGTGTCGAAGTGGAACACGTTCGAATTCAGCTCGAATGGGATCCTCCGCAGGGCCGCCGTCGTGTACACCTTGTATCCGGTGTGAAACTCGCTCAAGTGCGACCCGAGCACGCGGTTCTCGTACCAGGTTAGGATCCGGTTTCCCACGAACTTGTAGATCGGCATCCCGCCGCGCAGGGCGTCCCGCGACACGAGCATCCGCGATCCAAGGACAACGTCCGCCTCGCCCCGCGCGATCGGCTCGAGAAGGCTCGGCAGCACCTCCGGGGCGTACTGGGCGTCCCCGTGCAGCAGCGCCACGAGATCAAAGCCGTTTTCGATCGCGAAATGGTAGCCGAGCTTCTGGTTTCCGCCGTAGCCCTGGTTCGCCGGATTGGCGAGCACGGTCAGCGGGCGCCTGAATTCGCCGGACCGCCGGACCCGGTCTGACAAATCGAAGGTCCTGTCCTTCGACCCGTCGTCGATCAGGAGCACATGCGCATCATACCCCTCGAAATCGGGGATCCGCCGCAGCACCTCCAGGATCGTGGCCTCCGCAAAATAGGCCACGATGAAGATCAGGAGACGCGGTTTTTCAGCGCGGGGGTGTGTCCGCATGAAGATTTAAGAGATGGTCGGCGCCCGACCGCAAGCGCTGATAGCGTGCACGGGCCTCGTCGGGAACACCAAAGACACCGTCCCGGAAATCAAAGGTGAGCGCCAGCGTCGCGAGGATAGACCACAATGTGAGCATCCAAATCACCGTTCGTGCTGCGGCTCCAAGTCTAATCTCTTCAAATGCCGCCAGGCCCAATGCGACCGCAACAACCAGAAACGGACAAAAATCGCCCGTGTATCTTTGCGAGATTACAACCGCCGTGAAAAGCGCCAGGCACAACGGAACAACAGCGCCCCAGGCCACAACCAGTGCCCAAACCAGCTGCCTTGCACGACACACCACAAGAACGGATCCTCCAATGGCGAGGAAGAAAAGGCCCGACATTGCATAGGGCAACCCGAGAACCATCTCGATCCAGTCCATCTTCGATTTTGGATAGTCTAATTTATTCGGCTCCATCGCGAAGAAATAGGGAAACGTCGGCCAGACTTTGAAATTGGCGCCCCAAAGGTAGCCATTGAGGGTGCAGGTCAGGTTGCTCAAGTGGAAATTCTTGCCTTCGAAGGCGGCGAGGCGCGCCGGGGTGTATTGGACATTGTATTTCAAAGGCATGACATCAAGAGTTCCGAACTTGAGATAACTCATCGCGGTGCAGGAGGCCATTCCGGCGGCGCAAACGGTGCCTATTGTCATCACCCGAAAAGCAGGACCTGCCGAGAATCTTTGCTTGGCTTGAAAACGCGACCTGAGCAACGCCGCTAGGGCCGCACAGCCGAGAAAGGAAAATGCAAATAGGCCTGCTGTCGGCCGCGCATTCACCGAAAAAAGTCCGCAGGCCCACGCAACCATCCAGGACTTACCTTCTGGCTTAATCAGGTGACGGAGGCTGAAATAGCATGAAGCTAGGGCAAACGCCGCCCCACACAGGATTGCCTCGTGATAGATGAATGCCCGTCCGCCGAGAAACAGCAGGGTCGATCCAAGTCCCGCGTTAGCGACCAATAGAATGATGGCCCAATTCGACGGAACGGCATTTTCTTCACGCAACATTCGAACCGCCAACCGCAGGATCATGTATGCGAATACAAGGCATCCGATGTAATCCAGGAGCATGTAAGTTCGGCTCAGCTTGCCGAAAGCCACCTTTACAATAACGAAAGGAATACGCATGACGGCGGGTGTCGGGCCAAAGTAGCCGTAGGCCTTCCCATGGACAATGAAGGCTTCGCCGCCAATGGCCTCGCGCGGAACATCGAGGTGCCCATGCAAAAGACTTGCTGCTTGGAAATCATAAAAGTTTCCAAAGGACTCCGGAAAATCGAACCTGAAGTCCCCGTCGGTTACCATATAGGA
>CAZSEH010000029.1:0-38685 GCA_964605835.1 uncultured Opitutaceae bacterium | reverse complement strand
TCAATCCTTCCCGGGCGCCGAGAATTTGAACACGAGCGAGCCTCGGTAAACGCCTGCCGCCTTCGCCGGCTGGCTTGCCGGCCCGCTTCTCTCCGGCGGGATGAATTTCGAGCCGATCGCCGGAATTGCCCGGAGAAAGGAAAGATCGCCCGCCGGGAACTCGACCGAGGTGTTCTGGTGGCTGATCCTTGGCGTGCCAATCCGCAGGTACGTGTTGGGCGAGTCGCTCCGAATCAGGAGCTTGCCTGCGGCTGTGTCGAACTGGGCCCAGCGCAACCCCGCGAAGCAGCCCTGGAATTCCGGGTAGGTCCACGACTCGCCCGGCTGGATGTCGTTGCGCTCGATTCGGTGTACGCCAAGTTCGGTCCCCCTCAGGCGGTTTTGCCAGACGCGGTATGGACCCTCGCCGAGCCAGCGGACGGCATTCATCCTGTCCTCGGGATGGTCGAACGTTATGCCGTGATACAGAAACTCCCCGTTGAGCGTGTAAGCAAAGTCCAGCGCGAGCGTGCCGTCGCCGCGCAGGGTCCACCGGAACCCGTCGAGGCCGGCCCCTCCGCGACTGTCAACCCAGGCGATGCTCTCTCCAGTCCGGCTGTCCCGGCCTTCTCCGGTGGTGACAACTCCGGGCGCCGCGGGAGCGGCGGGAAACCGGCCGGCGGCAAACCCAAGACGAACGGATTTGACCGCTATCGGTTGTCCGTCCGAGCGCCGGATCCTGGAAAGCCGGACCGCAACGACCGGCTGGGGCGGGAAGTTGTAACCTTTGCCGTCGCCGGCGCGCCTGGCCCCGTCGTAAAGGGTCTTCCACGACTCACCGTCGGCGGAAATCTCCAGCTTGAAGGCGGCGTACGCGACCGTACGCGTGTAGTCCAGGTCGATCTCGAGCGTGTTCGCCTGGTGCGGCGCGGCGAGCCGGCGCGTTTGCGTCGACGCGTCCTCGCTTGCGAATGGCAGCCATTCCACGCCTCCCGCAGACTGCGGACGGCCGTAGGCGAGCCTCGGCCCGTTCGTCAGGGCGGCGGCCCGCTCGCCGTTGCGAAGGTTCAGAAGCAATCCGCTCGAGGAGTCAAAACTCGCCGTCACCGGTCCGGCCGTGAGACGGATCTCGGTCCCGGCGAGCGAGGACGCGGGAGCGGCCCCGCCCGAGGCCGATGTCCGTTCCGCCCCGGACATGCGGCTTGCCAGGGCCGGTGTCGGCCACGTCCAGGTCCAGAGCTTGCGTCCGTCCGGATCCGACGCCGTGAAAAGGAGCGCGTCGGCCCCGAGTTCGCGCCATCCGGCGGGAAGCCGCAGTTCGATCCGGCCGTCGGCGTGCGGCGGTATGGCCGGGGCCGCCGTGTTGCCTTCCGCAAGGATGGCCGGCTCGTTCTTCAAGTCCGCCGGGTCGGAAAAACGCACCAGCTTCCAGGAGAACGAGCACCGGTCGAGCGGGGTGAAGTCAAAGCGGTTGGTCGCCTGGAGAGCGCCGTCGAACCCCGCGTCGAGCACAGGGGGCGCAATCTGCACTGGCGAGTAGAGGTCCCGGATCGTGAAGAAGCTGCCCTCCTTCTCGTGGTGCGGTCCGACAATTCCGTCGGGGTCGTAGGTCCCGAACACGTCGATCCGGCCGTTCTGGTCTGTGCGCACGACTCCTTCGTCTGAGAACATCCAGATGAAACCGCCGCCGGCGTACGGGGAGCTTGAAATCGCCCGCCAGTAGTCCTCGAGCCCGGCGCCGGCGCCGCCGTCAAAGATGGCGTGGATGAACTCCGTCGGCATGAAGACGTTCGGCCCGCGCAGGCGCCTGGTGAGGTCGCCGAAGTCCGGGTAATGCTTGGTGTCGACGCCGTCGTGCAATTCCCACGGGTGCAGGACCCGCCGGTTTTGGGGATCGTAGAGGGCAAAGTCGCCGTCGAGGTCCCGGTTGAACCCGCCCTCGTTGCCATTGTCCCAGAATAGTATGCTCGGATGGTTCACGTCGCGCTCGACCATCGCGCGCACGAGCACGCGCCCATTGGGCGTGTCGTGCGCGTGGTGCCATCCGCTGAGTTCGTCGAGCACGTAGAGGCCGAGTTCGTCGCAAGCCTCGAGGAAGGCCTCATCCGGCGGATAGTGCGACATGCGCGCGGCGTTCATGTTCATCTCCTTGATGAGCCGCACATCGTCGTAACAGTCCTCCGGAGACAAGGCCCTGCCCGTCTCGGGCCGGAAGCTGTGCCGGTCGACGCCCTTGAGCAGGATTCGGCGGCCGTTGAGGTAAAGGCCGTCGCCTGCGCGCACCTCGAACGTGCGGAAGCCGAATCGCGTTGTCACGGCATGGAGAGCCTCCTCGCCCCTCCGCAGCGTGAGTTTGAGCGAATACAGGCCCGGAGTCTCGGAGGTCCAAAGGGCCGGCGAATCGACACGCGTGGCGAGACGCACGCGCCCCGTCCCCCCCGCGGGCAGTTCGGCGGAGAATGGCGCGCCCGCGGCACGTCCGTCCGCGCCGATGATCTGGGCGTCCAGCCGCGTGGCGTCGCGCGCGGAATCGAGGGTGACTTCCGCGGCGAAGCCGCCGTCAGCGCGAGCGTCGACCGCCACTTGCCCGATCGACTGCGCCGGAGTCGCCTCCAACCACACGGGGCGGAAGATGCCGCCGAACACCCAGTAGTCGCCCGAGCGCTCCGCCCCCTCCGTGTCGGGATTCGCCGACACCTTCGCCACGTCGACCTCAAGCAGGTTGTCGGCGCCGGCGCCGAGCGTGACGAGCGCGGTGACGTCGTAACTGAAGCGGTAAAAGGCCCCCTGGTGCGTGGGGCCGGCGGAACGCCCGTTCAATTTCACTGTGGCGTCGGTCATCACTCCTTCGAACACGAGGCGGATGCGACGGCCCCTCCAGGCATCGGGCACCGAGAAGCGCACGCGGTACAGGCCGTGCTCGTCCGCCTTCGGCGTGGGCCCCTGCCCGTAGTTGTAGGTTCCAAAACCCTGCAGTTCCCAGTTTGAGGGCACGGGGATCGAGGCGCGCTCGCCGGCGCGGCGGCCGCCCGTGACCGAGAATTCCCACGGGACGGCGTCCCGGGGTCCGTGGCCGGAAAGGTACCTGCGCTCAGTCAGTGGGGCGAGGTCAGGGGCGGGCCCGGCGGGGCGCGCAGGGGTCGCAAGGGAAAGCAGGGCACAGGCGGTGGCGAATGACTTCAAGGGGGAGGGCATGCGTTCCAATCTTGGGTTCCGGACAGCCTCTGGGCGCCTGGTGCCGGATGGCAAGCGCCCTGAGTCGGGTCGGCTGCCGGCGCACGGACAGTTGCGACAGCCCCTCATCTCGCGATTGACTGCTGGACGGGATTCGACGATTTGACTTGGCTCGACGAATTCGGATGCCCGGTTCGTTGCGCCGCGGAACCAAGAAAATACCCCCAGCCCACATGCGACCGCCGTCCCAAAAGTCCGGATATTTTGTATTGCCCGACGGTTCGAAAGGGAATAATCCTTCGCGTCATGCTCGCGAGGCATCTTCTTCCGGCAACGAAGCTTGGAGCATGGTTCGGGTGGCTGGAAAGCCCGGCGATGCCAGCGGGGCCGGCTGCGGGCATTAATCGGTTTGATGTAACCCCGCCGAGGTCATTTCTTTAGCATCGTTTTTCATAACCCAAGATGCCAACGCAAAAACAAGAACGAAGTCTCGACCTTCTGGCGTATGCCCCGTCGCAGTCCGTGAGCACGGACGGTGTCTGCAGCCCGGAGGCGGAGCCGGGAGAGAACGGCGGGGCGCTGGCCCACGGCGGGCCTCTGGCGCTTTTCGACAAGGCCAGGAACTTCAAGGAGGCCGACAGGATTCGCGCTTCCGGTCTGTACCCCTATTTCCGGACGATTTCCTCGGCCCAGGACAGCGAGGTCGTCATCAATGGCAAGAAGGTGCTGATGCTGGGTTCGAACAGCTACCTTGGACTGACCAATCATCCGAAGATCAAGGAAGCCGCCATCGCCGCGATCGAGAAATACGGCACAGGCTGCGCCGGTTCGCGCTTCCTGAACGGGACGCTGGACATCCACCTGGAGCTGGAACAGGCGCTGGCGAGGCTGGTGAAAAAGGAGGCGGCGCTGCTCTACAGCACCGGTTTCCAGGTCAATCTCGGCGTCATCAGCACGCTGGTCGGCAAGGGCGATTTCGTTCTGGCCGACAAGTGCGATCACGCGAGCATCGTCGAGGGCTGCCGGCTTTCGCTCGGCCAGATCCTGCGTTTCCCGCACAAGGACATGGAGGCGCTGGAACGCCGCCTCCAGCAGATCGACCCGAGGGCGGGGAAGCTCATCGTGGTGGACGGCGTTTTCAGCATGGAGGGCGACATCATCCAGCTGCCGGAATTGTGCCGCCTGGCGGCCCGATACGGGGCCGCGGTCATGGTGGACGACGCCCACGCGATTGGCGTCCTCGGCGAGAAGGGTGCCGGCACCGCCAGCCATTTCGGCCTGACCGACCAGGTGCACCTGATCATGGGCACCTTCAGCAAGTCGCTGGCGAGCCTGGGCGGCTTCATTGCGTCGGATGCCGGGACGATCGATTACCTGAAGCATACTTCAAGGCCGCTGATATTCAGCGCCAGCATGAGCCCCGCCAATGCGGCCGCAGTCATCGCCGCGCTGGAGATCATGGAATCCGAGCCTGAGCGGATTGATAAGCTGTGGCATAATGCCGAGCGTCTGAAGCAGGGCCTGGTTTCGCTGGGCTTTGACCTTGGCGCCTCGGCGACGCCGATCCTGCCGGTTTACTGCAGGGACACGGTGCTGGCGTTCAAATTCTGCAGGCGCCTCGGGGAAGAAGGCGTGTTCGTCAACCCGGTCGTGTCGCCGGGAGTGCCTCCCGGCGAGGAGCTTCTGCGGGTCAGCCTCATGGCCACGCACACCGACAGCCAGATCGACTTCGCGCTGGACAAGTTTGGCAAGGTGGGCAGGGAGCTCGGCGCCCGGTGAACCGGGCCGGGCCGCTTCCCGCAATCCAAACCGGGCCCCTGGCAGCGGATTCCCGTCCGTCCGGCCGATGAAGGTTCTGATCACAGGAGCGACCGGTTTTGTCGGAAGCCACGTCCTGGACATCCTTCAAGCCCGCGGGATCGCGGCGGCCGTTCTGCTCCGGCCGACAAGCGACAAGCGCTTCATCGCAAGCCACCTTTCCAACCTCGACCTGAGGATCGGCTCCGTCGGCGATCCGGAAAGCCTCGACGCAGCCCTGGACGGCGCGACCCACGTGGTGCACTGCGCCGGCTGCACCAATGCGGTTCGCGCCGCCGAGTTCTACAAGGTCAATCAGCAGGGAACGCGCAATGTCGTCGAGGCGGTCAACCGGCGGCAGGGGCGGATCCAGCGGCTTGTCCATATCTCCAGCCAGGCGGCGGCTGGGCCGGCGCCCGCGGACAAGCCCGCGCGAGAGGACGACCCGCCCCATCCGGTCTCCGACTACGGCCGGAGCAAGCTGGCCGGCGAGAAGGAGGTCAGGGACGCCTGCAAACCGGACTTTGTGATCCTGCGACCGCCGGCCGTGTACGGACCGCGCGACAGGGCGTTCCTGCCGCTGTTCAAGGCGGTCAGGGCGCATTTCGTGCCCCGGATCGGAGGCGGCCGGATGCCGCTGAGCCTTGTTTTTGTGAAGGACCTGGCCGGGGCCGTGGCGGCCTGCCTGGGCGCACCGTCCGCTCCCGGAAAGACCTTCTTTGTCGCCTCGCCCCAGGTTGCTTCGCCGGGACGGCTGGCCGAAGAGATCGCCTCGCAGATGAAGGCGTGGACCCTGCCGCTGCCGCTGCCGACCGCCGCGCTTTGGCCCATTTGCGTCGCGCAGGAAGGCCTATCGCGGCTGACCGGCAGGCCGAGCGTCCTGAGCCGGCAAAGGTATGCAGAATTCAGTGCCGCGGGCTGGGTGTGCGACCCGGACCGCCTGGGGAGGGAAGTGGGTTTCGCCTGCACGACCGGCCTCGGGGACGGGGTCGCCGAAACCCTGGCGTGGTACCGCGGGCAGGGATGGCTATGAGGGGCGGCGGGAAGTGCAGTTTTGTGGACTACGCCACCCAGGCCTACCTGGCGCTGGTGGGCCTCATCGTGCTCTTCTGGCATGGCCGCGCCGTTCCGAATTGGCCGCTCCTCGTGGCGGCCCACGCGGCCGGCATCGGTTTGATCCTCGGGCTGATCCGGCTGCACGGGACCCGCCCGGACAACCGCGTTCTAGACTTCCTCCGCCATTTCTATCCGGTGCTGCTTTTTACGCCCTTTTACTGCGAGACCGGCTGGTTGAACCATCTCTTTTTCCCGGGGTTTCTCGATCCATCGCTCATTCGCCTCGAGGCCCGCATCTTCGGCCTGCAGCCGAGCCTCGCCCTCATGGACCGGCTGCCATACCCGGCGGTGAGCGAGGTCCTCTACGCGGCCTATTTTTCCTACTACCTGATGATCGCGGGTGTCGGACTGGCCCTTTTCTTCCGCAATCGCGGGCAGTTCTCCCATTACCTGTCGGTCCTCTCGTTCGTTTTCTACATCTGCTATTTCATCTTCATCTGCGCCCCGGTCATCGGGCCGCGGATCTTCTTCCAGAAATTTGGGGCCCATGATCTGCCCGCCGACGTCCAGCCGGCGCAGGCGCCGGATTTTCCGACCGCCGTGCGGGCCGGACCTTTCTTCCGCCTCATGGCCTGGATCTATCTGCGGTTCGAGGAGCCGGGGGCGGCGTTTCCCAGCAGCCATGTCGCGATCGCCATCACAACGGTCTTCTTCTCCTTCCTGTACCTGCGGCGGATCCGATGGCTGCATTTTGCGGTCGTGGTTCTTCTCTGCATAGCAACAGTCTACTGCCGCTATCACTACGCCGTGGATGTCCTCGCAGGAATCCTCACGGCGGCGATCCTGGTCCCTCTCGGCAACCGCCTCTACCTGCGGTTTCAGACCTCGCGCTCGTAGAGCCGGTAGGTCTTGTAGACGTGAGCGCCGAACGTTTCGAGCAGCCGGCGCATCATGACGTTGTTCTCGAGGATCCAAGACCCTTCCGCGTGCTTGAACCCGGCCTTCGACGCCGCACGGAAGCTTTCCGCCAGCATCACGGCCTCGATCCCGCGGTTTCGCCACTTCTCCTTGACGCCGAGCGTGACGCAGCGGCACCACGGCGGCTGCTTCCATCCCAGCACGTAGGGCAGGAAACCGAAGAGCTTGGGCGTCAGCAAGCGTCCGCGCAGGGGCTTGAGCGCCGCGTTGAAATCCGGCAGCGCCAGGAGGAATCCCACGGGCTCGGCCGGCGTTTCCGCCACCCACAGCAGCCCCTCGAGAAGAAGCGGCTTCAGCCTTCCCGCCATGAAGTCGATCTCCGCGTCCGTCATTGGGACGAATCCCCAGTTGTCCTGCCACGCGGCGTTGTACACTTCCTTCACCTTGCCCAGGTCGCCCTTTAGCGTGCTCCGGCGGACGGGCTTGAATGTCACCTCCGGGATCCGACGGCGGGTCATCTCCGCTATCCGTGCGAGCCGGTCGACCGGGCACCTGGCAATCTCCATGGAATAGGCCAGCAAGTCCTTGGCCTTGCGAAAACCTTCCGCGTTCACAAGGTCGACGTAGTAGCGCGGATTGTACGTCATCATGAAGACGGGCGGGGAATCGAAGCCGTCGACCAAAAGGCCGCACTCGTCGTTCGTCGTCGGGTTCATCGGCCCCAGAATGCGCGTCATCCCCCTGGCCTTGGCCCAGTCCCTCACCGCCTGAAAGAGGCGCCGGCTCACCTCCGGATCGTTGACGCACTCGAAGAACCCCCAGAACGCCGCGCTGTCCTTCTGGGTGCGGTTGTGCGCCTGGTCGATGATCCCCGCGATGCGCCCGACATCGCTCCCGTCGCGGGTCGCCACCCAAAGCGCAACCTCCGCGTGCTCAAACAGGGGATTCTCGTCCGTGAAGACCTTCTTCAAATCCATCAGCAGCGGCGCGACCCAGTTCGGGTCGTCGCGGTATATGCCGTAGCTTACCTTGAGGAAACGGAGCACGCTGCGCGGGTCGCGCGGCAGGGAAACAAGTTCGATGGTATTGGCTGTCATGAATGCCGTTGGTGGATCGGTTTGAAGCAAAACGCCATGGGAGCGGGGTGGGCAATCTGAATGGGATGCGGGTTTCTCCTCAACTTTTTTGTGGTTTTGCTCGTCCCAATGCGCTGGCAACCTCACCGTCGGGTCGAGCGGCCGTGCTCCGCGCGGAGCCTGAAAACGTGAAAATCCATTTCATCCTCAATCCCCGATCAGGACCCCGCCGCCGGAATTCGGGTGCGCTTTCGCTCCTGCGCGAATTCATCGCCGCCAATGGTCCGGACGCGGAACTTTTTGTCACCGACGGGCCCGGCCATGCCACCGAGCTGGCCCGCCGGGCCGTGGCGGCCGGCTGCGGGCGGGTGGCGGCCGTGGGCGGAGACGGCACCATGAACGAGGTTGCCCAGGCGCTGGTCCACAGCCCCGTCGCGCTGGCGCTCGTGCCCTGCGGCTCGGGCAACGGCCTTGCCCGCCACCTGGGCATTCCGGCCGCCACTTCATGCGCGCTGAGGCTGGCGGCGGATTCCAGCGCCCGCATCGCGGCGATCGACACGGGCACGGCCAACCGCCGGCCGTTCTTCAACGCCATGGGCCTCGGCTTTGATGCAGAGATCAGCCGGCTCTTCTGCCGGGCCTCGGGCCGCGGGCTGCCCGGCTATGTCGGCGCATTTCTCCGCGCCTTCGCCGGTCGGCGGACCGAGCGGTGCACTGTAGACGCGGGCATTTGCCACGAGACGATCGAAACCCTGCTGCTGGCGGTCGCCAATTCCGATCAATACGGACACGGCGCGTTCATCGCCCCGGGCGCAAGGGTCGACGACGGCCTGCTCGATCTCGTAGCCGTGGCGCCGGTCGGGCTTTGCCGAGCGTCGGCGCTGGCGGCACGGCTGTTCCTCGGAAGCATCGATCGCAGCCCCCTCATCCACCGCCTGCGCGGCACCGGATTCATCATCGGGCGCCGGGCGCCCGGCCTGATACACACCGACGGGGAATGCCATGCTGAGGAAGCCAGGGTCGAGGTCGCCGTGCAGCCGCGCAGCCTGCGGGTCGTGGTGCCCGCGGGCGCACCCGTGCGCGACGCCGTCGCCCCGCAGACCTGAGAACCGGATCGGCCATGGCATTTTCGCCTCAATCAGGCTGGAATCGGTGGGGCCGCATCCCGACCGTCTTCACTCTGGGCGGCCTCCTTCTCGCCGGGCTCGGCGCGCCAGCCTCGCCGCTTCGCGCCGAAGGCGACCTGGAGGCTCGCCTCCGGCTCAGTGCCGCCCGCCTGTCCCAGCCGGACTACGGCATCGGGACCATCCTGGCCGACAAGGTGGAGCCGAACTGGCCCGGCGATGTCCAGGGCCGGTTGATTCTGGCCTGGACTTCCCTGGCAGAGGCGACCGGCCGCGAACCGCCGCAGCTGGCAAAGCTGGTGGCCGGCCTGCCGGCGACGTTCAATGAGCGGGGCTATCTCGGTCCGCTCCTGGACCCAAAGGCGATCGATGAGCAGCAGCTGTCCGGCCACGGCTGGCTGATCGCCGGCCTCTGCCGCTACGCCGAATACAGCGGCGATCCGCGCCCGCTGGCCTGGGCGCGGCGGATGATCCAGGAACTTGCCCTGCCGCTGAGGGGCAGCTACAGCCGCTACCCGCGGACCCCCGACGAGCGGAACCGGGCCGGCGGGGCTGTCGGGCAGCTGACCGGCCGGATCAACAACGGTTGGAAGCTTTCGACCGACATCGGCTGCGCCTACATCTTCCTCGAGGGCCTGGTGACCGCCTATCGTGCGATGCCCTCCCCGGAATTGGCCGGGCTGATCGACGAGGCGGGAGACGCGTTTCTTGCGACGGACGTCGTCGCAGTCCAGGCGCAGGCCCACGCCTCGCTCTGCGCCGCGCGCAACCTCCTGCTCTACGACCGGCTGACCGGCCTTCGCCACGGCTGGCTCCCGAAGATCGAGGCGTTCTACCGCCTGTACCGCGGGAGGGCCATGACCGAGAACGAGGCCAACTGGAACTGGTTCGGGCGGCCAAGCTGGACCGAGCCCTGCGCGATCGTCGATTCGTTCCTGCTCACGCTGGAACTGTGGCGGATCACGGGCCGGCCTGCCTACCTGGAGGACGCGCACCGGATCTTCTACAATGCGCTCGGCTACGGACAGAAGCCGGGCGGCGGCTTTGGCTGCGACGCGTTCAATCGCGACGGCGGACTGGCGCTTTCGAACCGCCACTGGAACGTGCCCTGGTGCTGCAACATGCGGGGAGCCTGCGGGCTGGCCGGCGCCGCCGCGGCGCGCGCGGAGTGGCGGGCGGGCGAGGGAGCGCTGTTTTTGCCGTTCTATTCCAACGGAAGCATTCGCCAGGCGGGCTGGGAGCTTGAGGAGCGGACCGGCTGGCCGATCGACGAGACTGTGGAGATCCTGGGCCGGCGGGCGGCCGGCGGCCAGCCGGGGCTTCGCAAGATCGCCTTCTTTGTGCCGGCGGAAATTCCGATGCAGGGCATCCGGGTCGAACTCGACGGCCGGCCTGTCCACGCCGAATTGGAAAACGGGTTTGCAGCCGTGGAGCTGGCCGGCGGCACGGAGAGGTTCACGCTGCGCCTGAGCCTGGACCCGCCGCTGAGGACCGAGGCTCCCCACAATCAGGCGACGCGGCCGGGCGTGGTCACGGTGCGCTACGGCTTCCTCGTCCTGGGCACGCCCGACGGGCAGACGCTTCAGAGCCTGCGCGTCCAGGATTTGCAGCCCCTCGGCGCGGGACGGTTCCGCGTTGGCCCGGATGGCATGGTGCTGTCGCCGCTTTGCGGGATGCCGTTCTCTGCCGCGACTGAGGCCGCCCCCTGGAGGACGCAGATCCTCTTTCCCGCTGCCGCCGAATGACGCGGGCGGGGGCGGAGTGGCAGCCGCTGACAGATAGAAGTTCTTCTTTGCGGCCCTAATCAAGTTTGTGAAGTCGGAGGAGACCCGGGGCCGCCTATTGACTGGCCGCGCCGGAAATCCGACGCTGCCGTCGTTGGGGAATGCGCATCGAAGCGCGTTTCCGTTCGTCCAGCTGCAGCAACAGAACCCAAGGTCCAGCCATGAAAATCAGTTGCCCAACGTCTCGCAGAGACTTCCTGAAGAATTCACTGATCTGCGGCTCGGCCGCACTGGTCGCATGGAAGGCGGCCTCGGCTCAAGCCGCCGCCGCCGCCGCCGAACCCGCGGAGCCCGCCGCGCCCGCGCCGGGAGGCGCCGCGAGCCGCGTTTCGCTCACCACGGGCGACGACCGCGCCAACCTGGCGTTCAAGTCGCTGGAGCCGTTCAAGGACGAGATCGCCGCCGCGATCGGAAACAAGCGCGTCGTCATCAAGCCCAATAATGTCATCATCACGAAGCCGCTTTGCGCCAGCCATGCCGACAACCTCGAGGGCATCCTTGAATTCCTGAAATCGATCGGCAAGACCAACATCGTCATCGCCGAGTCTCCCGCCATGGGGTCGGCGTTCGAGGGTTTTTCGAACTACGGTTACAACAAGTTAGCCGACAAGTACGGCGTCAAGCTGATGGACATCGACAAGGAGGGTTACGAGGTGACGCACTGCATCGATGAAACGGACTTCCGCCCCCACGCAGTCCGGGTTTCGAAGCTGATGGAAGGGCCGGATAATTTCGTCATCTCCGCTTGCAAGCTGAAAACCCACGATCTCGTCGGGATCACGCTCTCCCTGAAGAACGTCGTCGTCGGCTCGGCGATCAAGGATCCCGGCGCAGGGCTGCGCGGCGGCGGACCCCGCGGAGGCAGGTCCGACAAGCGCCTCACGCACGGTGGCGGCACATACGGCATCAACTACAATCTCTACGCCCTGGCTCCGCGGCTCCATCCCCACCTGGCCGTGATCGACGGCTTTGAGGGAATGGAGGGAACCGGACCGGTGAATGGCACGCCGGTCGATCACAAGGTGTGCATCGCAAGCCTCGACTGGCTCGCCGCGGACCGCGTCGGAGCCGAACTGATGGGCGTCGATGTCGGCAAGATCGGGTACCTGACCTACTGCATCCAGTCGGGCGATCTCGGCCAGGGTGACCTGGCCAAGATCGAGATCGTCGGCCCGGCCCTCAAGGATCACGTGCGCACCTACCAGCTGCCGAAGACCTGGGAAAAGATCACGAGCTGGCAAAAGTCGCCCGTGAAGGTCTGAGGCGGGGCAAACCGACCCATCACCTAAACCCGCCTCAGTCCCCCAGCGGACGCTGGTTGTTGTAGAGGGGGCTGGGCGGCAAGGGGAAGGTGTCGGGCGAGTCCGGGTGTTTCGGATCGAAGCCCGGGAAATCGTCCTTGATGTGCTCCGCAAGCGGCAGCTTGTCGTCCCGGATCCCCTGGATGATGATCTTCGCCAGCTCGTAGCTCCCGTAATTGTCGTGGTGCGTCGCGTCGCGCTTGAGGCCGGTGCCGGCGAAGGCGAGGTAGGCCTTGTCGGCGCCCAGGGCCTGGTAGAAAAGGATGCTCTGCGCATTCAGGTCGATGAAGGCGACGTTGAGTTCCCGCGCGGCCTGGCGTGACGCCTCGGCGTAGTCGGCCAGCGTGGGCTTGAGCGTGCCGTCCGGGTTGAAATTGCGGCGCTCCATGGGCGACACGATGACGGGGGTGCCGCCGTGCGCGCGCACGGCGTCGACGTGCTTCCTGATTTCCGCCTTGTAGGTTGTGAAGGGCCCCCCTGTGCCGGCGGCGATCTGCTTCTGGTCGTTGTGGCCGAACTGCATGAAAAGGTAGTCGCCCGGCTTCATCAGGCTCAGCATCTTGTCCAGCCGCCTGCGGCCGATCGAGTCGCGGTAGGTCTCGCCCGACTCGCCGTGGTTGGCGACCGCGATATCAGGCTTGAAGAAGTTTGGGAGCATCTGGCCCCAGCTGTTGAACGGTTCGCGCGATTGGTCGCAAACGGTGGAGTCGCCGATGACAAACACCGTCGGAACATCGGCCTTCGTGATTTCGACCGCGCAGACGGCAGGATGGGTGCCGTTGAATTCGAGCGTCAGCAAGTCGTCCCAATCCCAGGCCTCCTGCACGCTCTCCCGGGGAGCCTTCAGCCTGACCACACCGGCCGGAATGCCGCCGACCGCGGCGATCTTCGGGGTGCGGGTGTTCACGATGAATTCGACGGTCTTGAATTCACCCGGGGCGGTGTGGACTCCCTCGACCATCAGGCGGCGCAACTCGGCCTTGATAGTCGTTGTCGACTCGGCGGCCGCGTCCCCCAGCGTGACCCGCACCCGGTAGTTGCCCTCCTGCGGCATTCGGGCCGAGAAGTAGAAACCCTTGTCCGCGGTGATGAACTGGCTGTGCAGTGGATTCCGGTCGCCGCCGGCGTTTGCCGAGCGGTCCACCGCGGCGATCCTGGCTCCGGTCGCCTCAAAGCCGAACCCGCGCTCCGGGTTGAATTGCATGTCCGGGGACACCTGGGCGTAGCCTTTCGCGGAAGATCCTGCGCCGAACGCAAACCTGTAGACCGCGGCCTCCTCCGCCGCTGCGGAGGGGAGCGACCAGGCCAGGGCGGGAACGAGGCCGGCAATGGCAGTCAACAGCCGGAATTGGATGGAAGGGAGTTTCATAGGGGTGGGCATGGCTAGACGGCCTCCGCAGTCTTTGGGTGCGGAGCGCGAGCCGATTCTGCCGCAGACCGAGCGCGGCAACCGGGATAGGCCGCCGCTATTGCGCTGTGTATCATTGCACTTGCGGATACGGGCCAAACGGGCTTCGATTCAACACGGCGGGTTTTGTGTCGATACATACCCTTTGCAGTAGCACCCCGGTCGCGCAGCCATCACCCCAACCGCGCAGCTTTAATGGCCAATATCTTGTACCTCGACGAGAGCGCCGTGGCAGGGATCGCCTTGAAGGGCATCCTGGCCCGGGCAGGCCACCGTTGCGTGGTCGTCTCGACGATTGAGGCCGCCTGGATGAGCCTGCGCGAGCTGGTTCGAATCGATTTGATCATCCTCGAGCTGAGGCTGAAGAACGAGAACGGGATGACCTTCATCCAGCAGCTGCGCTCCGTATGCACGTTCAAGGACATTCCGATCGTCGTGTATTCAAATTACAGCGACCACGGCACCGTGCAGAAGGCGCTGTCGTTCAATATCCAGAGCTACCTGGCCAAGCCCTTCAATGACGAGGCCGTCTATCACGAGGTGAAGAAGGCGGTCGGCTATCCCTGGCGGAACCTTCAGTTCGAGGAGGAGAGGTCATTCTGCGCGCAGATGGGTATGGACCTGGAAGCCCTGAAGAAGCTGCGGGAGGAGCTGCTGCTCGAAGTCGAGCGCAGCGCGCCCGCTTTCGGCAGGTTCTCCGAAAAGCACGACCTGCAGGAACTCGCCAGGGCCGTTGCGCCGCTGTCGGGCAGCGCCGAGGCGGCGGGCGTCTGGGCCGTCGCCAACTACCTGCAGGAGCTTAGGACCAGGGCGGAGGAGGGAAACTGGGCCGCGTTCCAAAAGGCGGGCGAGGGCCTGGACTTCACGCGGCGGATGCTTTTCTGCCACATGAATCCGGGCTACGATCCGGAGCGATTTTCCAATTTGGACGAGGCGAAGGAGCTTGAGGAGGCTGCGCAGCGGTCCAGGTGGCTGACGGCCGACGAACAGGGCAGCCTTCCGTGCGCCAAGGCAGCGGAGGCGGAGGCGCAGGTGGACCGGATCGCGGCGTGCCCGGTCATCGACTCGGTGGCGGCGGCCTTCCAGCTGCATGCAAACGGAAAGACCTCGAGTCTCGATGCGATCATGGACCTTGTCTCGAAGGACCCGGGGCTGAGCGTGCAGATGCTGATTGCCGCAAACCAGCTTCCGCGGGAGGAAAAGACGATAGTGGAGGATCCGCGCCTTGCCGTGTCCCTGCTCGGTGAGATCAGGCTGACCGCACTGGCGAAGGCCATTCCCCAAGTCGCCGAGCGCCGCATGGATTTTGCGCCATTTTCATGGGCCCAGTTCTGGATGTCGCAGGTTGGCGTCGGGCGCCTGGCAAAGTTTGCGTGCGAATACATGGAATTCCGGCACATCGAGGCCAATGCGTACACGGCCGGGCTGATCAATGATTTCGGGAAGCTCCTGCTGCTGCGGGCCTATCCGTTCGCCCTTGAGGCCGCATTCAACTGCTCCAGAAAGCATTGCATTTCCCTCGCCGAGGCTGAAAGGCGCTTCGTCGGCCTGAGTTCATCGGAGATGGCCTACCGTTTCGCGCTCAAGAACGGCCTGCCGCAGGGTTATGCGGACGTCGCCCGGTGGGCCGAGTCGCCGGAAGAGGCGCCCGAGGGCTCGGATCTGGTGGCCGTTGTTTCGCTGGCCCGCGAGCTTTGCCAGCGGCACCACGTGGGCGTTTGGGGCGACACACCCGAGGCGTCAGTCCCGCCGATCGGGGCGACGCCGGCCTGGAGGGTCCTGCAAAAGCGCGTTTTCCCGAGCTTCAACCTCAAGAAGTTCGACGTCGAGGCGCGCGGCGTCTGCGTCAATCTGAAGCAGGAATTGCTCGGCCGCGAACGGTGGTACCGGACTTCGGACGGAAACTGAACGCTCCCAAAAGCTGGAGCCGATGACCAGATTTGAACCGGTGACCTGCTGTTTACGAAACAGCCGCTCTGACCAACTGAGCTACATCGGCGCGCAGAAGGGAAAGAACAAGGGCGGCGCGGCCGGGTGTCAAGAACGGCCCGGACGGACTCAGAGCGATTGCTGTTCGGCGCTGGCGGTCCGTTGATCGGGCACGCCGGACGAATCGCCGACCGAAAAGTCGCTGACCTTGCGCAGGACGAAAAAAGGCGCGCCGCCCGCGCGCTCAGCCGTCACGTGTTCGAATTCCGCCCCGGCGACGTCGTCGAGCACGACGGCCGGGCGCGTGTCGTCCCGCGAAAAGCTCAATTCGACATCGCGGAAGGAGAGGCCCTTCGCGTGGCGGGCATAGACGCCGTAGGCGGGCAGCACGCCGAACATGGAAGGCTCGGGATAGGCTTTCTCCTGTTCGGGCGGCCGGTAGGGGTCGCGCGGATCGGCGAGCCCGGCCGCCCGGAGGAAAAACCGGTTGACGAGCGCGGCCGGCTGCCTGGCCGCATCGTTTAGCGAGAGGCCTCCGCGCGAGACCACGCGAATATCGCTCAGGCGCACATCCTCGACCGGATGGCCCGGCAGGCCGGCGATCAGGATGGGGTAGCGGGCGTCGACATCCGATGCGGAGACATGGCTGATGCTCACCCGCCGAATGACACCGACGGGCGCGCCTGCGGGGCCCCGTGCGCGGTTGCCGATGCGGATGAATATCGCCGAATTGCATATATTGCGCATCGCGATGTTGGTGATCGTGACGTCCTCGATCGTGCCTCCGTCGACGGTCTCGAGCGCCAGGCCGCGGCTTCGGTCGAAGATGCAGTTGGAGATCGTGATGTTCTTGAAGCCGCCATTGGACTCGGTGCCGAACTTGATGCGGCCGGTCGGGCCGTCGCGGTCCACCGCGCGCTCCTGGGAGTGCTTGAACGTGCCGTCGAGGAACGAACCGGGATCATAGCCGCTGACCTGGCAGCCGGTGACCGTGATATTTTCGCATGCCCGAGGGGTGCCCAAGGCATAGGTGCTCTTGAGGACGATGGCGTCGTCGTTGATGGTATTGACCGTGCAGTTGCTGATCCGGACGTTGCGGCATGCGTCGATGTCGAATCCGTTGTGGTTGGAGTCCACCTTGACGTTGTCGATCGTAAAATTGTCCACGCCGGTGGCGAGAATGGCGTCCCAGCCGCCCTGCAGAACGGAGAAATCGCGCAGCAGCACATTGCGGCAGTTGAGGAGCGCAATCGACTTGTTGCCCCCTCTGCCGCGGGCGGAGACCCCAGCGGAAGCCGGCGGAGGCGGGGCCGGGGGCGGCGGCGGAAGTCCGGCGAAATTGCCCTTCGGAGTGTCGTTGGCTCCGGCACCGCGGCCAGGGCCGCCGTTGACGCGAGGGAGGCCCTTGCCATAGATCAGGCCGGGGCCGGTGATTGCGACGTCCTCCAGGTTGTCGCCCCAGATCAAGCTGTTGTGAATATGGCTTTGGTTGAAGTCCTGGTATTGGAACTTGTCGCCCCAATCGTTCGGCTCGGCCGAATCGTAGGCGCCGAAGCCGGGAGCCTCGGCCGCGGCGACGATCACGCTGCCCTGGCCGAGATGAAGGGTGATGTGGCTTTTCAGCCGGATTGAAAAACTCAAATAGGTGCCGGCGGGGATCTGCACGGTTCCGCCGCCGCCCGCAGCCGCGGCCTCAATCGCCTTATTGATGGCGTCCGTGTCCAGCGTCCTGCCGTCGCCGGTCGCACCGAAGGCGCGGACGTTGAAAGCCTGCCCGGAGTTCGGGGGGAAAACCGCCTGCCCGCGGGCAAAGCCGGCGGTCAGGGCAGGGAGGCAGGAGAAAAGGAGGCGGCGCAGGGCAGTCAATGACGTCATGGGCGGAATGGGGAAGGTGAGCGGCCGAGAGGCGCTCGGGGCCTATTCTTGGAAGCTGAAGCGCTCTGCCAGGGACCCCTGCCGCGGCGGATTGATGCGCCAAGGGCACGGCGAGCCGTCGAGGTTGAATGCGACCGCCAGGATATGGCCGTTCGAGGAAATGTCCACACAGTTGATTGCCCATGCCCGCCCGGGCGTTGGTCTTGCTCTTTGCCCCGGGACGAGTTGGCATCATGCGCCAGCACCGGAAAGGCGTAGTTTCCGGCTGGGGCCGACCAATCATGTACATCGTCGTCATTGCACCGGAATGCGCGCCTGCGGCCAAGGTCGGAGGGCTGGGCGATGTGGTGTTCGGGCTTGGCAGGGAACTGGAGGTGAGGGGCAACTCGGTTGAGATCATCCTGCCGAAATACGATTGCATGCGGTACGACCAGATCTTCGGGCTTCAGGTCGCATATCCGGACCTGTGGGTTCCCTGGTACGACAAATCGGTTCGCTGCACGGTGCACTTCGGCTTTGTGCACGGCCGGAAGTGCTTTTTCATCGAGCCGCACTCCGAGCAGAATTTCTTCAACCGCCAGACCTTTTACGGGTGCGCCGACGATGACCAGCGCTTCGCGTTCTTCTGCCGGGCGGCGCTTGAGTTCATGTGGAAGAGCGGCAAGCACCCGGAGATCATCCACTGCCACGACTGGCAGACGGGGCTTGTGCCCGTCCTCCTGTACGAGATCTACAAGCCGATGGGGATGACCCATCCCCGGGTGTGCTACACGCTGCACAATCTCTTTCACCAGGGAGTCACCGAAGAGCACATCCTGAGGGCCTCGGGACTCAACAGGCCCTCATACTTTTTCCACCAGGACCGGCTCCAGGACAATTTCAACCGCGGTGCCCTGAACTTGATGAAGGGCGGCATCGTGTACGCGAATTTTGTCGCCACCGTGTCGCCCCGGTATGCCTGGGAGATCATGCACACGGACCAAAGCCGCGGACTCGGGCACACGCTGAACGTCCACCGGAGGAAATTTGGCGGTATCCTGAACGGCGTCGATTACGACGTGTGGAATCCCGAGGTGGACGCCCATATTCCCCGCCGGTACGGGGTCGACTCGCTCGACGCCAAGTTCGAGAACAAGCGGGCGCTGCGCGAGCGGTTCTGGCTTCGAGACGCCTTCAAGCCCATCGTGTGTTTCGTTGGGCGGCTGGACAACCAGAAGGGGCTGCCCCTGATCACCCACGCGATTCCCTATTGCCTGGCCAACGGCTGCCAGTTCGTCCTTCTGGGGATAGGCGCGGACAACCGGGTCACCCACCACTTCGCCGGGCTCAAGCGCCAGTACAACGACAATCCTGACTGCCACCTGGAGATCGCCTACAATGAGGAGCTTTCACACCTCGTCTATGCCGGGTCGGAAATGATCCTGGTGCCGAGCCTTTTCGAACCGTGCGGGCTCACCCAGCTGGTCGGGCTGAAATACGGGACGGTGCCGATCGTGCGCGCGACCGGCGGCCTCATGGACACGGTCTTCGACGCCAATCACGCGCACAAGCCCTTCAACGAGCGCAACGGCTATGTCTTCAATGATTTCAACTCCGAGGGGCTGGAGTCGGCGCTGCACCGCGCGATCGGGATGTGGTACGCGTTCCCGCAGCATTTTCGCGAGCTGATGGCGAATGGGATGCGCTGCGACTATTCATGGAACCAGCCGGCGCGCCATTATCTCGAGGTATACGAGCTTATCCGGGACAAGTGAGCGGTCCTGATTTGACGCCCTCCGCTGTCCATGGCGAAGTCTCCCAGCAAACATGCCCGAATTTCCCGAAATCATAGACGGCCTCCCAAACCTGTGCGGCTCCGAGCCGTCGGTCGAATCGACGCTGCAGCGGAGGGGTGACCGCCCGATCTTTCGTCCCGAAAGCCGGATCGACTTCGGGACGATCCGCAGCGCCTCCGCAATCGCGCTGCACATGCACCAGCCGCTGATACCGGCCGGAGGGGGAAACCTGTCCACGGCCGCGATCATCGGCAACCTGAAGCACATGATGGACAACCCGGGGATCGGCGACAACCACAACGCCGCCGTGTTCCAGTGGTGCTACAAGCGGATGGGCGAGTTCATCCCCCAGCTTGTCGGCGAGGGCAAGCAGCCCCGCGTGATGCTCGAATACACGGGCACCCTGCTGTACGGCCTGCGGCAGATGGGGGCCGGCGACGTTTTCGACAGCCTGAAGCGGATCACGTGCGACCCCGCCTACAGGACCTGCGTCGAGTGGCTCGGCTGCCCCTGGGGGCATCCGGTGGCCCCTTCCACGCCCGCCCAGGACTACCGGCTGCACGTCCGGGCGTGGCAGCATCATTTCGCCGCGATCTTCGGGCTCGAGGCGCTGGCGCGCATCCGCGGATTCTCCCCTTCGGAGATGGCCCTGCCGAATCATCCAGACACGGCCTACGAATTCGTGAAGACGCTGAAGGATTGCGGCTACGAATGGGTGCTCGTCCAGGAGCACACCGTCGAGCGTCCCGAGAACGGGGGAGGCATCGAGAAACGCCACCTCCCGCACCTGATGGTCTGCCGGAATTCGGAGGGAAAGGAGGCCTCGATCGTCGCCATAGTCAAGACCCAGGGAAGCGACACAAAGCTCGTCGCCCAGATGCAGCCCTACTATGAGGCGAAGAGCCTCTCCCGATGGGAACTCGCCGGCAGGCAGGTTCCGCCGCTCGTGACCCAGATCGCGGACGGGGAGAACGGCGGTGTGATGATGAACGAGTTTCCGCCGAAATTCATGGAAGTCTCCCGGGAGAGCGCGGGCTCGGACGTTCCGGCGATGAACGCCACCGAATATCTCGAAAACCTGTGGGCGATGGGAATCCGCGAGTCCGACCTGCCCCGGATCCAGCCGATCTGCCAGAAGCGCATATGGGACCGTTTCAAGGCGGGCGAGGGGTCGGCCCGGTTAAACGAAGTGATCGAGCTGCTGAAGAAGGAGGATCACCGCTTTCACATGGATGGCGGAAGCTGGACTGGAAATATTTCATGGGTAAAGGGTTATGATAACGTCCTTGGCCCGATGGAGCGGGCGAGCGCCCATTTTAGCGAGGCAGTGTTAAAGCGCGGAGTTTCCACCGGCGAGCCGCGCTTCCGGAATGCGCTTTTTCACCTGCTGTCCTCCCAGACCAGCTGCTACCGGTACTGGGGCCAGGGTGTCTGGACGGACTACGGCCGGGAAATCTGCCGAAGGCTCGAGGAGATACTGACGCATGATTTCTAAAGCCATCGGCTGGTGAAGGGAGGAGCAATGAGCGAGCCGCCCGAACTGAGCGACGGCCTGCCCGCGATCGCGGGGTGGGACGCCGAGCGGGAGGAGGCCACCCGCCGGGGCCGCGATCGCACGGTCTTCCTGCACGAGAGCGGGATCGACTTCGGCCGGGCGCGCGGGGCCTGCGCGATCGCGCTGCACATGCACCAGCCGCTCATTCCGGCCGGAGGGCCGGGCCGGGGGAGCGATCTTCGAAACGAGCCCCTCATCGGAAACCTGCAGTTCATGGTGGAGAGCCCTTACGCCGAGGATCGGCACAACGCCGGCACATTCCGGCAGTGCTACCGCCGGCCCGGCGAGATGATCCCCCAGCTCGTCAACGAAGGCCGGCAGCCGAGGCTCATGCTCGATTACACGGGCACCCTCCTCTATGGCCTGCAGCAAATGGGGGCGCGGGATGTCATCGACTCCCTCCGGACGATCGCCTGCAATCCGCGTTACCGGCGGTGCGTCGAATGGCTGGGCACGACCTGGGGCCACTGCGTGGCCCCCTCGACGCCGCCGCTGGATTTCCGGCTGCATGTCAGGGCCTGGCAGATTCATTTCGCCTCGCTTTTCGGGTTCGAGGCGCTGAGCCGCGTCCGCGGGTTCGTGCCTTCCGAGCTCGCCCTGCCGAACCATCCGGACGTCGCCTACGAGTTCGTCAGGACGCTCAAGGACTGCGGCTACCAATGGGTGCTTGTGCAGGAACACAGTGTCGAGAACCCGCAGACAGGGTGGGGCTCCGCCCATCTGCACCTTCCGAACCGGCTTGTCTGCACGAATAGCCGGGGCGAAACGGCGTCGATCCTGGCGTTCATAAAGACCCGGGGCAGCGACACGAAGCTGATTTCGCAGATGCAGCCCCATGACGAGGCTGCCAGCCAGTCGCGGTGGGACTTCCGCGGGCGAAAGATCCTTCCCCTGGTCACCCAGATCGCGGACGGGGAAAACGGGCACGCGATGATGGAGGAATTCCCGGCGAAGTATTTCCAGGTCGTTCGCGAGGCGAGCGGATCGGAGGCGCCGCTGGTCAACGCAACGGAATACCTTGAATACCTGTGGGCGGACGGCTGGAAGGAGGACGACTTTCCGGTGATACAGCCGGTCCTGCAGAAGAGGATCTGGGAGCGGATGAAACCCGGGGACGGCCCGGAGAAGCTTAAGGAGACGATCGGGGCGCTCCACCAGGCGGACCCCCGTTTCCACGTCGAAGGCGGCAGCTGGACAAACGATGTCTCCTGGGTTTACGGATACGAAAACGTTCTGGATGTCCTGGAACAGGCGAGCTCCCTGTTTCATGCGAAGGCGGAAAAGCCGGGCGTTTCGGTGTGCGAATACCGGTACCGCAACGCCCTTTTCCACCTGATGACGCTTCAGACCAGCTGCTTCAGGTACTGGGGCCACGGGCGGTGGACGGACTACGGGCGCGAGATCGGCCGGAGGGCGGTGGAGATCCTCACGCACGATTTTTGACAAGCCGTTGACAAATAATGCGCCCAGGTCGAAATGGACCGGCTCGGCCCGCGGCATGCTGTCGCCGGTAATCTCGGAACGATCGAAGCTTCGCACGTGCAGGGAAAAAACGTAATCACCCATCCCGATCTCCTTCTGGGCCGTCCGGTTCTGGCGGGCACGCGGATCGCAGTGGACGATGTCCTGGACAGGCTGGCCGGTTCGGCGCCGGAGGTGCTGCACGATCTCGGGCTGCAGCCGGGTCTCACGGCATCGGAGATCGAGGCCGTTTTGCGCTTCGCAGCCGATTCGGTCCGCGCCTATTCGCCGATCGAGAAGACCGATCCCCTTCAGCTCCATGGCGCCCATGTGGTCGTTGTTCCGGGAGAGGACGGAAAGCCCCGCGAGGCAATCGCGATACGCGCATTTGCGCCAGGGGCGGAAAGTGTCGCCCTCCGGCAGCCGCCGTCGCCCGCGACGATCATGGAGCGCGTGCACCCGGCCGGGGTTTACGAGGCGCTTTTCCCACTCGACGAAGAGCCCTCCCGCTACGAGTTTGCCGTAACCCTGGGCGACGGGAGGACCATCCTGACGGACGATCCCTATGGGATTCCCCCGTACATGACCGAGGAATCGGTGTTTCGGGAGATGACATTCGCGCCGGTCATCGCCGCCAGCCCCGTGGCTGCAGCCGCTGCCGCCGCGCCGGACCCGGGCGGATCTCCGGCCGGGCAACGACATCCGAGCCGTCTTTACGATATTCTTGGCGCTCATCCGATTGTGCATGAAGGATTTTCGGGCGTCTCCTTCGCCGTTTGGGCGCCCAATGCGGCCGGTGTCAGCGTCGTTGGCAACTTCAACCAATGGAATGGCTTCTGCCATCCGATGAGGCCGGTCGGTTCCACGGGTGTCTGGGAGGTGTTCATTCCCGGGGTCGCTGTCGGGGAACTGTACAAGTTTCGGGTCAAGTCCCGCGCCGATGGCAGCTGTATCGACAAGGCCGACCCTTTCGCCTTTGCGGCCGAGGTGCGTCCGAAAACGGCCTCCATAGTCTGGGATCTCGGCCGCTACGCCTGGAACGACGGCGATTGGATCGCCGGACGGAAGGAACGCCAGGGGCTCGACAAGCCAATCGCCATCTACGAGGTGCACCTGGGCTCCTGGCGGCGAAAGGGGGCAGGCGATGGCGAATGGCTCACCTACCGCGAACTCGCCGACACGCTGATCCCCTACGCGAAGGAAATGGGCTACACCCACATCGAGCCCATGCCTGTCGCCGAGCACCCGTTCGACGGATCGTGGGGCTATCAGGTCACAGGTTTCTTCGCAGCGACCTCCCGCTATGGCACGCCGGACGATTTTCGCCATTTTGTGGACAAGGCGCACCAGGCCGGGCTCGGCGTTATCCTCGACTGGGTCCCGGGACATTTCCCGCGGGACGAGCACGGCCTGTCGCTTTTCGACGGGACGCACCTGTTCGAGCACCCCGATTCGCGGCGCCGCGAGAACCTGGAGTGGGGGACGTCGTCCTTCAATCTCGAGCGGGAGGAAGTGAGGAACTTTCTCCTCTCGAACGCGGCGTTCTGGCTGCGCGAGTACCACATCGACGGCCTGCGGGTCGATGCGGTGTCGTCCATGGTCTATCTGGATTACTCCCGGCAGCATTGGCTGCCGAACCGCCTCGGCGGCCGGGAGAATCTGGATGCGACGGCCTTTCTCCAAAGCTTTAACGAGCTCGTTCACCGGGAATTTCCGGGCGTGCTCGCGATTGCGGAGGAGTCGACGGCGTGGCCCCACGTGACCTCGCGCGAAAAGGAGGACAGCCTCGGATTCGACCTCAAGTGGAACCTCGGATGGATGCACGATACGATCGGCTACATGCAGAAGGATCCCGTCCACCGGCGCTTCCACCACGACAACCTGACCTTTTCCCTTATCTACGCCTTTAGCGAAAATTTCCTGCTTCCCTTCTCCCACGACGAGGTGGTCCATGGAAAGGGCTCGATGCTCTCGAAGATGCCGGGCGACGACTGGCAGAAATTCGCCAACCTGCGGGCCCTTTACGGCTACATGTACGGCCACCCTGGGAAGAAGCTCCAGTTCATGGGCGCTGAGTTCGGCCAGTGGACGGAATGGAGCGAGAATCGGGAGCTCGACTGGGGGCTTCTCGAATACGAAAGGCACCGGCAGCTTCGCTCCTTCGTCCGCGATTTGAACCGTCTGTACGCCTTGCTTCCGGCCCTTCACGAGCGGGATTTCGGCTGGGAGGGCTTCCAGTGGATCCGATGCGACGACGCGGACCAAAGCGTGGTCTCATTCATCCGCCGGGGCGCGCAGCCGGGAGATTTTGCCGCCGTCGTGGCCAATTTCACACCCGTTCCCCGGACCGCCCACCGTCTCGGGCTTCCCGCGGCGGGATCCTACCGGGAGGCCCTCAACAGCGACGCCGCCGAGTACGGGGGCAGCGGTGTGCGCAATCCGGAATCCATTGCGGCCGAGCCGGTCCCCGTCGACGGCCAGCCGTTTTCAGCCGCGCTGACACTTCCGCCGCTTTCGGTTCTGTTCATCGAGCCGTGCCCGCCGCCCGCGGCCGAGGGGTTGAATCAGTAAAGATAGCGGGCGAGGAGATTCTCCAGGTATTCCTGTTTTCCCGACCTGGGCTTTGGCTCCCCAAGCTTTTTCAGGACGAGCTTCTCGAGGTCCCTGAAGCCCACCCGGCCCTTCTCGATCCGCCGGCCGTAGCCATCGTCGTAGCTTGAATAGCGTTCTGACACGAACTTCTCGAACTTTCCGTCGGCGAGCATCCGACGGGCGATCTTGAAGGCGAGTGCGTAGGCATCCATTCCGCCGATGTGGGCGTGAAAAAGGTCCGCGAGGTCGGTCGATGGCCGGCGGAGCTTGGCGTCGAAATTGAATCCGCCGGAACCCAGGCCGCCCGCGCGCAGGATCGAGGCCATGGCGAGCGTGAGTTCGCGCAGGTCGGTGTTGAACTGGTCCGTGTCCCAGCCGAGGAGGGGGTCGCCCGTGTTGGCGTCGATTGAGCCGAGCATGCCCTGGGAGGCGGCCAGCTCGATCTCATGCTGGAAGGTGTGGCCCGCCAAGGTCGCATGGTTTGTCTCGATGTTGAACTTGAAGTGCGGCGCGAGGCCGTGGGTGCGCAGGAACGCGATGCCGCTTGCGACGTCGAAGTCGTATTGGTGCTTGGTCGGCTCCTTCGGCTTTGGCTCGATCAGGAACTGACCGGCGAACCGGATCGACTTTGCGTAGTCGACCGCCATGTGGAGGAAGGCGGCCAGGTGGTCCTGCTCGCGCTTCATGTCGGTGTTGAGCAGGGTCTCGTAGCCCTCGCGGCCGCCCCAGAAGACGTAGTTCTCGCCGCCGAGCTCCTTGGTGACCTCCAGGGCCTTCTTCACCTGGGCCGCCGCGTAGGCGAACACGTGGGCGTCGGGGTTTGTCGCGGCCCCGCACATGTAACGGGGGTTGGAAAAGAGGTTTGCCGTGCCCCACAGGAGCCTGATGCCGGTGTCCTTCTGAAGCGCCTTGGCATGCGCAACCAGCCGGTCGAGGTTTCGGTTGGACTCGGCGAGCGTCCTGCCCTCGGGGGCGATGTCCCTGTCGTGAAAGCACCAGAAAGGGGCGCGGATCTTCCGGAAGAACTCGAATGCCGCGTCCATGCGGACCTTTGCCACCGACACGGGATCCCTGCCGGTCTCCCACGGTCTTCGGATGGTTCCCGGTCCGAAAGGATCCCCGCCCGCGCCCCTGAATGCGTGCCAGTAGGCGACCGAGAACCGCAGATGCGAGGACAGGCTTTTTCCGTCGATCCGCTCCTCGGGGTCGTAGTGGCGGAAAGCGAGCGGGTTTTCCGTGCGCGGCCCTTCATAGGGAATCGGTCCAATCCGGGGAAAATGGGGTCTGCTTTTTGTCATGATGCCCCGCGACAATGGCGCCCGCGCCGGTCCGAATCACGAAAAAACGGCCGCCCGGGCGGTTTTGCATTGAAACGCCGGACCTGGCGTCCCTCAAAGCAGGCCCGCCTCGCGGAAGCTGAAATAGCCCTTGCCCAGGGGGTCGGCGCTTGCGCGGCCGACGATCACGTGATCGAGAAGCGAGATCTCGACCGTCCTTGCGGCCTCGCGAAGGAGGCGCGTGATCTCGACGTCGGCCGACGAACTGGCCGGGTCCCCGGACGGGTGCGAATGGCTCGCTACGATCGCGCAGGCGGACTCGCGGATGGCGGCCCGGAAGACCTCGCGCGGATGCGCGAGCGTGGCGGTCGCGGTGCCGGAGGTCACCTCCACGCGCTTCAGCAGCCGGTTCTTGCGGTTGAGGCACAGCACCCAGAATTTCTCGACCTCGAGCCCGACGGTATACGGCCGCAGATAGTCGGCGACGAGGTCTGCGCGGCTTAGAACGGGCCCCTCGTCCGGCGGCTTTCCGATCACCCGGCGGGCGACCTCCATCATCGCCACGAGCTGGCCCCCTTTCACCCGGCCGATGCCCCTCAGCCGGCGAAAGTCCGCCTCGTTCCAGGCCGCCAGCCTCGCGAGCGAACCGGCCTCGGCGATCAGGCGGGAAGCCAGGGTAAGGACATCGTACCCCCGCGTCCCGCTGCGCAGCAGGATTGCCAGCAGTTCGGTATCGCTGAGGGCGGCCGAGCCGAAGCGCTCCAGGCGCTCCTGGGGGCGCTCGAACGAGGCCGTTGCCTGGAGCCGGTTGGGAGGCTCGGCTGGAATTTGCGCGGATGCCGGATTCACCGGCCCTATAATGGCCAGATTTGGCGGGACTCTCCGCAATGTCCCGCGGAAAGGCCCGCGCACCTGTCCCCTGGCGGGACTCGGCTCAGAAGTGCTTCACGTACCCGTTGCGGCGGAGGCGCTCGAGCCAGTGCTCGGTGCTCGCCTGGGTCGTCTGCGTGTTCAGGATGTGCTCGATTTGCTCGCGCACCTGGTCGAGAGGCTGGATGCCCGCGTACTTCCGGTCCTCGACGTAGAGGACAAAGCAGCCGTCCGGAGTGACTATCGGGGCCGTGGTATCGCCCTTCTTGAGGACGAAGAGCGGATCCGCAAACTCCGGCTTCAGATTGGTCCGCGACATCCATCCCCAGTCGCCGCCCTTGGTGCGCTTCGTGTCCTCGCTGAACTCCTTTGCAAGATCCTCGAACTTCTCGCCCGAATGGAAGCGCGCGAGGATGGCGCCCGCCTTGGTCTTGAGGCCGTCGTCCGTGTCCCCGTTCGCCCGGCTCAGCTGGATCAGCCGCAGATGGACGCTGTCGTCCTGGTAGAACTGGTCCTTGTTTTCCTTGTAGAACTGCTCGATGCGGACCGGGCTTACGATGCTCTCCGACTTCTCCTGCTGCTGGCGCATGTAGTGGTAGATGATCTCCTCCTCCTGGTCCTTCCGAAAATCCTTCATCGTCTCCCCGCGGGCTTTCAGGTACGCGAGGAACTTCGAGCGATCGTTGTCGAACTGTTCGTTGAGAACCTCGGCGACCCGGTTGTCGACAAAGCTGTCGGGGATCTTCTTCTCATCCTCCCCCTCCTTGTGTTTGTGGAATTCTTTTATTATCAGAACCTTGTCAATCAATTGCTGGATCACCTGGTCCTGCAGCTGTTCGAGCTTCTGATTGAAATCCTCCTCATTGCGCGCGTCGCGCTGAACCTGCGCGATCAGCGGCTGGATCTCGTGGCGGACGTCATCGACCGTGATCACCTTTTCCTCGACGATGGCCACGATGCCGTCTGCAAATCGAAGGTTCAGGTTGTCCCCCGGTGCGGCGGTCGGCGGCGGAGCACCTGACGCGCGAATCCCGGCTGCGGCAAGGAGCAACAAGGTTATGCAGCAACGGCGTGCGGTCATGAATTTGGCAGATTATTGAGAAAAGTGATGATCTGACCCAACCGTAGGAGCGGCTCGGCGGCGGTCAACCTCGGAAACCGGGATCCAGGCATCACCCAGTCGTTCGGGCGGCCGCTGTTGCGCAAGCACTTCAGGCGGTGGGATTCCGATTCGACGGACAGGAGCGCCTTTTGTTCCGCGCGGATTCGTATCTCGGTCGTCAGCAAGAGCGCCTGAACTTCTTCCCCAAAGGCCCCAAACCTGTCCCGGAGCTCCTCCTCCATGGCGCGCAGTTCGGGCACCCCCTCCGCCAGGGCCAGGCGCCGGTAGACATCGATCCTCAGCCGGGTCTCGCCGATGTACGCGGAGGGTATCCGAGCCTGAATCGGGGCGACGGGCCCGGCGCCGTCGGCCTTGTCCTCGGCATCCTTGATCGCGGTGTAGCCGTCGTCACGCCGTCCCCGGCCCGATTCGTCGCCGGTGTAATTCGCGCCGGTGAAGACGAAGTCGAGCTTCACCGAGGCCCGCACGGATGCGGCGGCCTTTTCGCCCTTCAGCCGCGCAACCGATTGCCGGAGAAGCTGGCAGTACAGCTCGAATCCGACCCCGACAATGTGGCCGCTCTGCTCGGCGCCCAGGAGATTGCCGGCGCCCCGCAGCTCCAGGTCCCGCATGGCGATGCGGAATCCGGCCCCGAGCTGGTTGTGCTGCCGGAGGGCCGCCAGGCGCTGCCGGGCCAGATCGAGGAGGCGGGTGTGGCGGTGCAGCAGCAGGTAGGCATACGCCTGGTGCTTGAATCGACCCACGCGGCCGCGAAGCTGATAGAGTTGGGACAGGCCGAAGCGATCAGCTCCCTCGATGATGATCGTGTTGCAGTTGGGGATATCCAGGCCGCTTTCAATGATCGTCGTGCAGACGAGCACCTGGTACCGGCCGGCGACGAATTCGGTCATGACCCGTTCCAGGCTCTGCGATTCCATCTTGCCGTGCCCCACACCGATCGACAGGTCGGGCACCATGGACTGCAGGCGGGCCGCGACCGCGTCGATCGTGGCGACCCGGTTGTGCAGGTAGAAAACCTGCCCCCCCCGGCGGATCTCGTGGCGGATTGCATCGACGACGATCTTTTCGTCGTAGGTCTTGACGATCGTCTGGATCGGGTGGCGGTTGGTCGGCGCCGTCTCAATGACGCTCAGGTCCCGCGCGCCCGTCAGGGCGAGGTAGAGGGTGCGCGGGATGGGTGTCGCGCTCATCGACAGGACGTCGACCGTCTCGCGCATGCGCTTGAAGACCTCCTTGTGCTTCACGCCGAAGCGCTGCTCCTCGTCGATCACCACCAGGCCGAGCTCGCGGAACTTCACATCGGCCTGGATGAGCCGGTGCGTGCCTATCAGGATGTCGACCTGCCCCGCGGCAGTCGCTGCGAGCAGCCGCTTCTGCTCCGCCGGCGTCCTGAAGCGGCTCAGCATCTCGATCGCTATCGGGTAGCCGGCCATGCGCTCGCGAAACGTGTTCAGGTGCTGCTGGGCGAGGATGGTCGTGGGAACGAGCAGGGCGGCCTGCCGCCCCTCCTGGACGGCCTTGAAGGCGGCCCGAAGGGCGACCTCTGTCTTTCCGAAACCCACATCGCCGCAGATCAGGCGGTCCATGGGCCGGGTCTTTTCCATGTCGAATTTCGTATCCCGGATCGCCCGTAGCTGGTCGGGGGTTTCGGTGAAGGGAAACGAAGCCTCGAACTCCTTCTGCCATGTCGTGTCAGGCCCGAACGAGTGGCCGGGCTGGGCCTCGCGCCGCGCCTGGATCCGGAGGAGTTCCGCCGCGAGGTCCAGGGTCGCGCGTTCAGCCGCCCTGCGCGCCTTTTCCCAGCGGCCCGAGCCGATCTTGCCAAGCTGCGGCCGAACCTTGCTCAGCCCCACGTAGCGGCTGAGCAGGTGCGATTCCGAAAGGGGCACATGCAGCGTCACCCCGCCGTCGAACTCGAGCGAAATCACCTCCCGCAGGCCCTGCGCCGTGTCGAGCTTCGTCAGCCCGCGGAAGATCGCGATTCCGTGCTGCAGGTGGACGATGTGATCGCCCTCGACAAGCTCGGAAAAATCGAGGAGCTGGTCGACCTGCGCCCGCTGGACGGAGGCGCGGGCGGCCGGGGCCACCCGGCGCGCTCTCTGGCGGCCAAGGATCTCGGTTTCGGTGACCACGACAAGGCCGCGCGAACCCGGGGCGAGGGAAAACCGGGCCGGGATCGATGGGTCCGCGGACGGGGCCCGATTGTCCGCGCGGAATCCCTCATTGAGGGAGCCGCGCAGGAACCGCGGGGCGATATCGCGCAAAAGGCCCTCCTCCTCCAGGATCTCCCTCATCCGCTGCTTCTCGCCCTCCTTCGCTGCGACCAGGATGACGTCGTAGCCCTCCTTCCTCCAGCCGGACACCCGGCCGAGAAACTCCCGCCGCGCCTCGTCCTCGGCCACGAGCCTCTCCTGTGCGACAAGCTCCACCCCGGGGTACCGGCGGTTCCGCGCCAGGCTTTCCGTATTCCACTCGTTGCCGGCCGCCGCGGAGTCGAAGAACGGGCTCGCCTCGTCGATTTCGCCCAGGCCCACGACAGCCGCGCATTTCTCAAGGAGCGGTTCCAGGCCCGTCCCGTCCGGCGGTCCGAGCGCCCCGAATTCCTCAGCGAGGGAGGCAGGCTCGACAAGGACCAGGCGCGCCGCCGGGGTCAGGTAGTCGGCGAGGCCCGTTTTCGCGGGATCGATCTGCACGCGCGGCGACGCGGCCAGGGCGATCGACGGGACCGCCCCGTCCGAGCGCTGCGTGACGGGATCGAAGGCGCTGATCGACTCGATCTGGTCGCCGAAGAAGTCCAGGCGGTAAGGCCGCAGGTCCGTCACCGGATAGACGTCTATGATTCCTCCGCGGATGGCGTACTGGCCCGGAGCCTCGCAGACGGCCTCCGAATCATAGTCCAGCTCGCGAAGCTTTTCCAAAAGGCCCGAGAATGACTGGGTTTGGCCGGATTGGAGGACGATTTCCCGCGCTGCGAATTTCTCGAGCGCCGGCACCGGCTGGAGAAGGGCCGCGGGTGTCGTGACAACGACGAGCGATGGGGAGATTGAGCGCTTCACGCCGCGCTGCGGGGCGGCGGCGGGCCCCGGCGCCTCGGCGCCCCTCTTTTGGGGCCGGACGGCCAGCCGGCCCCGAAGCCGCGAAAGCACATTCAATCTCTCGCTCGAGGCCGCAAACGCCTCCCGGAGATCGCGCGTGTCCGCAAGCGACTCGGGAAAGAGCAGAAACTCCGCCTGCTGGGACGGGCCGGCCCCGGCTCCCGTCCCCACCGCATGAAAGAAGGACGCATCCTCGGCCAGTCCCTCGGCATCGCGCGCATCATCGACAACGACAACCCAGACCGCGGAGGGACCCGCGCGAATCAATTCGGCCAGGACGGCTCCCCGGGCGGGCGGGCAGACGCCGGTCAACTTGACGCGCATGGAAACACTCGCAGCGGACATTGAAGCGTCATCCTACGGCTTCGGCGGCGTATCGTGCGGCCCAATGGGTGCGGTTTCCAAAGCGATCAGAGCAGTTCGCGCAGCAGCCTCCTCGGCGAGTTTCTTCGAGGGGCCCCGGCCGCGGCCGAGTTCGCGGTCGAGAACGTGCACGGCGACCTCGAAGGCCCGGGCGTGATCCGCGCCCTCCGTTGCGACGACCTCGTAGCGCAGCGCATGGTTGCCGTGGACGGCCTGCAACAGCTCCTGAAGGCGTCCCTTGGGGTTTTCGGTCTCGCCAACGAGCGCCAGCCGGTCGGTGAGATCCCCGTAAATGGCCGACATCGCGCGCCTGGCCGCAGGCAGGCCGCCGTCCAGGTAGAGGGCTCCGACCAGCGCTTCAAAGGCGTCCTCCAGGGCCGATGCGCGGGTTCGGCCCCCCGTCGCCTCCTCGCTCGTGCCAAGGCGAAGGCAGGCATCCAGGCCGGCCTCGCGCGCCAGCGCCGCGAGGAAGGCGCCTTTCGTCAGGGCCGCCCTGCGCTTGCTCAGGCCTCCCTCCCGTTCTCCCGGGTACAGTTCGAAAAGCGACTCGGTAAGGACGAGCTGAAGCACGGCATCGCCGAGAAACTCCAGCCGCTGGTTGCTTTCGGAAGCTTCCGGATGCCCGGGCAGGTAAGAGGGGTGGGTGAGGGCGCGCTCGAGCAGCCCCGCATCATTGAAGGCATGGCCGACCCGGACCATGAGGGTCTCCAGCGGGCTCAAACCCGAATCGTTCGTGTCCACGGGTTCAGGATGAAGCGCTCGAATAGCGGCGCAACCCCATGTTGAAAGTCGTCACGGCGACGATCAGCCACAGGATAGCCACTCCCCCGAGCCAAAGGGCCCAAAGGGGCTGGAATCCGTGGAGAAGGGTGCGCGCCGGAGCGTTGCTCACGACGACCACGGGCAGCAGCCAGACAAACAGCACCCCCGCAATGCCCCGGAACGCCTCGCGCGGCAGCCGGGAAAAATCGACGAGCGTGAAGTACGTTCCCTCGATCCCGTTTGAACTCGTGAGCCAGAATGTCGACGCCATGGTGAGAACGAGGATGCTGTAATGGATCACGAGCCCGGCCACGATCATGACGCTATAAAGGGCTGCGTCGAAAACCGAGGGGTGAAGCCCGAGCCGGTGCACGGCATAAATGACGATGCCGAGCGCGATCACGGAATTGACGAGGCCATCCGGGTCGAGCTTCCGGGTGGAAACCATGAAAAGCGGATTGCCGGGCTGCGCCAGGTAGAAGTCAAAGGCGCCCGTTCGGACATTGCGGCCCAGTTCAAAGAGATTGCTCCAGAAGAAACCCGTCACGAGGCGCTGGACGATCATGCCGGTGCCGACGAGAAGCACCATCTCGTACTCATTCCAGCCGGCGACGGAGGCGGTATGCCGGTAGATGACGGCGATAAGCAGCAGATTGACGGCCATCCAAAACAGCTCGACGAGCGACCAGACAAAGAAGTCGCCCCGGAACATCAGCGTTCGGACAAGGGAGTAGCGCGCCCCGGCGAGCCAGATTCGAAGGTAGTTCATGGTCCTATCCTCCCACCGCCGTATGGCGGCGCAGGCCGCGCCTCCACAGGAACTCGGCTATGAGAAGCAGGACGACCACCCAGGCGAGCTGCAGACCGAGCCCTTGGACGACCATGGGAAACGCCACCCGGCCGGTCAGGATCGCCGCGGGAAAGTACATCTGATAGAAGAAAGGAAGAAAGCGCGACGCATGGAAGATCGCCGGCGGCATGAGATCCAGGGGAAACACCTGCCCGCCCAGGACCGTTTCCACGGCCATCGAAAGGATGACGAACCCCTGAATCTCCAGGAGCCAGAACGTCAGCAGCCCGAAACAATAGGCGATCGTGAACTGGATGAGCGCCGCCATCGTCAGCGCGGGGATCGCGCAGGCGATTCGCCAGGGCTCATGCGGGAAAGTGAGCCAGCCCCTGAGAACCGGAAGGAAGAGGACGACGGGGATGACAATGAGGGCGCCCGAGACCATTCGGGCCGCGGCAAAGACGCTGAATCGATACAGAAAGTAGTTGATCGGCTTCGTCAGGAACTGGTTGATGAGGCCGTTGCGGATGTCTTCGCTGATCTGGTAGTCCTCGTTGAAGGCCCCGATGAAAAATTGGAGCAGAATGAGCGTGACGAAGTAGGTGAGGGTCTGATCGAGGCCGAAACCGCCGATCTTGGCGACGCCGGCATAGGCCGCGCTCCAAAGAATGACGGAAACGCCGAGGCGAAGGAGCGAGAACAGGCCGCGGGCCAGGAAGTTCCAGCGATAGATCAGGTTGCTCTGCAGGCCGACAAGGAAGACCTGCCTGTACTTGGCGACCACCGCCGTCATAGCAGGCCGAAGCGCTTGATGACTTCCTCCGCGAGGCGCCGGTAGGCGGTGGCTCCCGGATTCGATGAATCGTAGGCGAATATGGTCTGGCCGAAGCTCGGCGCCTCGCTCAACCGCACCGTGCGCGGTATCACTGTCTCGAAGATCTTCTCGGGCAGATGCTTCCTCACCTCGTCGACGACTTGGCGCGAGAGATTCGTCCGCCCGTCGAACATGGTCATTACGACGCCGCCCAGTTCAAGGGAGCTGTTTACGCCGGCCGATTTCAGGCGCTCGACGTTGCGCAGGATCTGGCCCAGGCCTTCGAGGGCCATGTATTCGCACTGGAGGGTGATCATGAGGAAGTCGGCGGCCGCCAGGCTGTTCATCGAGAGCATTCCCAGGGCGGGCGGGCAGTCGATGATGACGACGCGGAATCTGCCGGATGACCGGATGGGTTCGAGGACACCCTTCAGCTTGAGGAGGAAATTCTCCATCTGGGCGATCTCGATCTCCGCCGCGGCCAGATCCTCCTCGCTCGGTATCAGCGAGAGGTTTGGAACGGACGTCTGCGTGATGAGGGACATCGCATCGCCTTCGCCACGCAGGGGGCCGTAAAGGCTTTTGCCCTCGTGCTTTTCGACCCCGAGGGAACTCGTGGCGTTGGCCTGCGGATCGAGATCAATCAGGAGCACCGGCACCTCCTTTTCCGCGAGAGCAGCCGCCAGATTGACGGCGGTCGTGGTCTTCCCGACGCCCCCTTTTTGGTTGGCGATGGTGAAAACGATGGTGGGCATGGCGGCCACCCTGAAAGCTCAACCCCGTTGGGGCAAAACCATATTTGCGCGGGTGGTCCGAATCCCAGGGGCCGCTAAAGTCGGCGGCCTTCGTGCCGATACCCGGTTTGGTAGAACCATGAAGTCGCCATGTCGCACATACAAAACATATGCGGCAACTCGAATGCCGCGGCCGGATACCAGGAATACCTGATCAGGCTGGGTGCGGCCAGACGGGCCAGGCGCGGGGCTGAATTGGCGGAAAACCCGGGGCTGAGGAGCTTTGACTCAGCAATCGACCCGGACCACGACTCCGATCACGAGCGCGACGGCGGGACGGAGGGTGGGGGCGAGAACAAGGCGGAGGACAAGGCGGACGGCGGGACCGGCGATGCCGGCGAAGGCGACCCGGGCTGGAGCGGCCAGGCGTAAACGGCTGCCCCCGGGGCATTCAGGTCCTGTCTTCCCCTCCCTTGGCGGGTTTTCAACAGGCTGTCCGTTCCTGTTGGGGATAAGATCGGGATTTGGCTGCGGCGGGCGGTGGTTGGAGCGCAGTCCATGAATTTTGCAAGAAACCAGCCGGCTGGATGATACCTTTCATTCCCAAGGCGGCAAAAGAAATGGCGGCAAAAGCCAAGAAGTGGGAATAAAAAGCCAAGAAATGGTACTTGAAAAGTTTCGGAGTTCGCGTCCCTTCGTACGACACGGATTCATGCGTTTGCTCCATACACCCTTCAAATCAGCCAGTTTATTGCGTTTTTTCGCGTCCGTTTGCGGTGTTTTGGCGGTTTCCGGGTGCTCGTGGCAGTCGTGGCTCGGCCTCGACGGCAAGCAGTCGACCTTTGACGTGCAGGGGCCGGTGGCCCGGACGCAGCTGAACCTGTTCTATGTCACCTGCTGGGTGACTTTCGCCATTTTTGTCATCGTGGCTGGCGTCCTTGCCTATGCGACCATCAAGTTCAAGGCCCGCTCCGAGGCGGACGAACACGCCGAGCCCCCGCCCCAGGGCCACGGCAATCCGGCCGTCGAAATGGTCCTGATCGGCGGTTCGGTGCTCGCCCTGGTCATAATCGCGGTCCCGACCCTGAAGGCCATCCTGTACACGTACGACGTTCCGGTTGCGGACAAGAGCAACGCCTATGAAGTGACGGCCACGGGCTACCAATGGTGGTTCAAGTTCGAATATCCGAACGAGCAGGTTCCGGGCTCCGGACCGCTGACAACGGCAAACGAGCTTGTGATTCCCGCCGGCCGCCCGATCCGCGTCAATCTGCGCTCCATGGATGTCATGCACAGCTTCTGGGTGCCGAAGCTTGCGGGCAAGGTGGACATGATTCCAAACCGCCCCAATTTCCTCTGGATGAAGGCCGACCAGCCGGGGTATTTCTGGGGGCAGTGCGCAGAGTTCTGCGGCGAGTCGCACGCCGTCATGCGCTTCCGGGTGATCGCGCTCGGGCAGGCCGAATTCAACGACTGGCTCGCCCAGCAGCGCCAGCCCGCGAGGACCGTGCAGGGCCTGGCCTCCCTTGGGCAGGCCAAGGTGCAGCTCGCCGCGCTGCGGCCTTTCGCGGAGAACGAATCCGGGGCGTCCGGGGCCTTCGAGGTCGCGCCCCTCGATGCGTGGCGCGCCAAGCAGTTTCCCGAAAAGGGCGAGAATCCCGGGATGATTTCAAGGGGCCGCCAGCTCTTCGCCGAGAAGACCTGCATCAGTTGCCACACGATCCGGGGCGTCCCCGCGGCCCTGGGTGTCACCGGTCCGGACCTGACCCACGTCGGGGCCCGCTCCTCGATTGCCGGCGGGCTTCTCGACAACAATCCCGAGCAGATCCAGCGGTGGATTCACAATCCGGGGCTCGTGAAACCGGGCAACAAGATGTGGGTGACGGGCTACCTTGTGAACCACATCCAGCTGACGGCGGAGGACGAACTGGCCCTGGTCGCCTTTATTGAAAGCCTTAAATAGGAATATTTTAAACAGGATTTTACCCAACGCATGGCAGACGCACTCGTCAGGACAAATTTTCTCGGCAAGGATGAACGGGCTGCCCCGCGATCCCTCGTTCTCTGGCGGCCCACGGCGAAAACGGGCCTTGTCAGCTGGCTGACGACCGTCGACCACAAGCGGATAGGCTTCCTTTACGGGATATCCGCCCTGTTCTTCTTCCTCGTCGGCGGATTGGAGGCGCTGTTCATCCGCATCCAGCTTGCCGTGCCGAACAACAACTTCCTCTCGGCGCAGCAGTACAACGAGATGTTCACGATGCACGCGACGACCATGATCTTCCTGGCGATCATGCCGCTCAGCGCCGCGTTCTTCAATTTCATCATGCCGCTCCAAGTCGGGGCGCGCGACGTGGCGTTCCCGCGGCTGAACGCGTTTTCATTCTGGGTGTTCCTCGCCGGCGCGATCATCCTGAACATCGGCTGGTTCCTGCACGACGGCGTTCCGAACGGCGGCTGGTTCGGCTATACGCCTCTCACCACCCGGGCATTCAGCCCGAGCCACTCGATCGACATGTGGGTCATGGGCCTCCAGCTCCTCGGCGTCGCCTCGATCGCCGCCTCGCTCAACTTCATAACGACCATCATCAACATGCGGGCGCCGGGCCTGACCATGATGCGCCTGCCGGTCTTTACGTGGATGACGCTCGTGACGGCGTTCCTGATCATCCTTTCCTTTCCCGCCATAACGATCGCACTCGTCGAGCTGATGATGGACCGGCTTTTCGGGACGAATTTCTTCGAGGTGTCAAACGGGGGAATGCCGATCCTGTGGACGCACCTATTCTGGGTCTTCGGCCATCCCGAGGTCTACATCCTGATCCTTCCGGCCATGGGCATCATCTCCGAGATCATCCCCACCTTTTCGAGGAAGCCCCTGTTCGGCTACCCGATTGTCGTGTTCTCGGGCGCATGCATCGGCTTCCTCGGCTTCGGCGTCTGGAGCCACCACATGTTCACGACGGGCATGGGCACGATGGCGACGGCGGCCTTCTCGATGACGACGATGGCGATCGCCGTGCCCACCGGGGTGAAGATCTTCAACTGGATCGGGACGCTGTGGAATGGCCATCTGTCGATGCGCACACCGATGATGTTCGCGCTCGGTTTCATCTGGCTTTTCATGATCGGCGGCTTTTCGGGGATCATGCACGCCGCCGCCCCGGCCGACGCCCAGCAGCACAACAGCTATTTCGTCGTGGCGCATTTCCACTACGTGCTGATCGGCGGCTCCCTTTTCGCGCTCCTTGCGGGAATCCACTACTGGTTTCCGCTCATGTTCGGCCGGAAGGTCAGCGAATTCTGGGGCAAGCTGTCGTTTTGGATCATATTCGCCGGCTTCAACACGACCTTCTTCCCGATGCACTTTCTCGGGCTGAACGGAATGCCGCGCCGCACGTTCACGTACGATCCCAACATGGGATGGAACACGGGCAACCTGATCGCGACGGTGGGCGCCTTCATCCTGGGCATCGGCGTCGCAGTCTATTTCAGCGTGATGGTCTACACCTACTTCAGGGGTGAAAAGGTCGGCCGGGATCCCTGGGACGGGCGAACGCTGGAGTGGAGCCTGCCGAATCCGGTCCCGGAATACAATTACCTCGTCATTCCGACCGTGCACGCGCGCGACGCCTTCTGGTACGAGAAGCACAACAAGGAGGAGATCGTCCGGGAGGAGGCCGGGCATGCGAAGGCCGAGGCGGAGCACGGCGGCATCCACATGCCGTTCCAGTCGGTCTATCCCTTCATTGCGGGAGTCGGCATCCTGATCGGGGCGATCGGCGTTTCCGTCATCGATTCCAATCCGGACCCCAAGGTGATCATCGGCAGGAAGCTCGGCGTCGCGCTCGCCGGCCTCGCCGTCATGCTTGTGGCCGTCTACCTCTGGGCCCTTGAGGGCAACGAGGGTTTCCACATCCATCCCGGAGGCGACGGCGCCCATGATGGATCCAATGTCGGACCCCACTGATACAACATGAGCACGGCCGCCTCAGGCACGATCGACCACCACCGGGACCCGACGACTTCGACGGGCATCCCGAACAAGAAGCT
>CAZSEH010000028.1:22439-38933 GCA_964605835.1 uncultured Opitutaceae bacterium | reverse complement strand
CGGCGGATGATGCCGGGAGGATGGCTCGGTTGGGCACTTGGATCTTCCGCCCCGCAGCCGCCGTCATCTGGGTCGTGGTCGGAGCGGCGGCAGTCGGTGTCATGGGTGATTGGCGGCTGCGCCAGCTCGAAAGACGGGAGGAGCTTCGCATGGCCCTGGATTATGGGCGGCTGGTCGATCCCGCCGCCGGATGGCCCGCTGCCGGCACGGACGCAGGCGCGCGCCTGGAGCGCGATCTTCTTTGGCTCAGGAGGGAGCTCGAGCTTAGCCCGGAGCAGTTCGCGCAGCTCAGGTCCTTGCATGAGAGTTCGAACGAGCGGCTGCAGTTGCTCGCGGTGGAACTTGCCCAGGAGCGCCAGACGGAGGCCCATTGGGAAGCTGAGCGAACGAACACCGGCGACGTGGATTTTCTTTCGTATGGATTTGCGGCCAAGGGTGTCGATGCTCTCGGGCGAATGTCGGCGCAGGCGACCCGGAGCCTGATCGAATCGACGGCGGCCGTTTTGGATAACAGGCAGCGCGAGCGCTACCTTGGGCTCGTGCGGCCCGCCGGGGGAGCGCCGGGAGGAATCAAACCGTGACCCCCTGGGCGCGGCCCGACCAGAGCCCGGCCCATGAGTCTGAAGTGCAGCCCGGCGGGGGAGAGCTGGCCGCGCTTGCGCGGGGAGACGATGCGGCTCTTGGCCGGCTGATCCGCCGGTGGCAACGGCCGCTGTTTTCCTTCGCCTGCCGCTATCTTCAGAACGAGGCTGACGCGGCGGACATGGTCGCGGAAACTTTCGCCAAACTGTACCAGCAGCGCCGGAGGATATCGGAGGGAGCCAGCGTGTCATCCTGGCTTTTTACGGTGCTCGCGAATCGCTGCCGCAACCGGTTGCGCTGGGCGCGACGGCACCCTGCCGAGCCTTTTGACGTGATGGAGGGAAGGGCCGGAATCCCCTGTGATCAGCCGCAGCCCGATTCGGCGCTGCGCCAGCGGGAGAGAGTGTCGGCGTTGCAGCGGGCCGTCGCGGATCTCCCGCATGAACTGAAGACCGCCCTCCTGCTGCACCACTATGACCGGCTCTCCTACCGGGAGATCGCCGCCATCGCCGGTTGCTCCGAACGGGGCGTGGAAACCCGGCTGTACCGGGCCCGCCAGCGGCTTCAGGCCGTCCTTCAGCCGCAGTTGATGGATTGAGACGGATGTCAGAAGCGGCGGGCCCCGCCATCCACGGGTGACGAGGCGCGCGGGCGTTCCCCTTCGGTTTTCGGCAAGGCCCGGTCAGCCCGGACCGCGGCCGAATTGCGGGTGCCCGGTCATTTCTTCGGCAGTGCGAATACGATCGGCACCTTCAAGTGGACGTTGACCGGGCGTCCGGCAATGAGGCCCGGTTTGAATTTCCATTGGGACACGGCGCTTACCGCTGCCTGTTCAAATTCCTCCCGGGTCGAGCTGGCTGCATAGGCGTTTATTACGGTCCCGTCGGCGGCAACCACGAAATCAACGACGACCTGGCCCGTGATTCCCGCCTTGCGCAATTCAGGAGGGTATTTGGGAGGGACCTGACTGATTGCCTTGGGGACTTGATTCAGATTCGACAGATTGTAGATCGCCGGAGAGTGGGAGTCTGCGCCCGCGGCCGGCCCCCAACTGCCGGGGATGGTGACCCCGGTTTGCCCGCTGGAATCGGATTTCGGCGCAAAGGCGAAAACCTGGCGGGCGATGACGGTTGTCGGAACTCCATGGAGCATCGGGGAACCGAAGAGCCACTGCGCAACCGCAGCCACGGATGCCTCGCGCAAGGCGGCATTCTTGCCTTCAACCGCATGGGGGTGGCTCACCACGCCCTGCTCGTCGATGAAGAATTCAACCACAACGCGGTCATTCAGCGGGCCCCAGCCGTCGGAACAGACAGGAGGGACGATGTGCCTGGGGACGGGGAATTGGTCCAGGGTTTGAAGGGGGGAGGCTTTGGCGGCGAGAACCGCCACTTCCGGGTCTGATCCGGGTGAAACGGCGAACGGTTCCCCGGCGGCCTGGCTCAGGAGCGGATGCAAGAGAGCAAACAAAAGAAGGAAGGATGGTTTTGGGTTCATGTTGGCTTAGGAAAAGGTAGAACCCGCAGGCGCGGGTATCCCTTCACAGGCTCTTCAAATGAAGCGCATTTGGGCGCTTCTGGGGGATTGAAAACGGCCGCAGGGACGACAATGATGGGTTAAGTCCAGCTGCCCTTGAGCCGAAATACAGGCTAAAGGAACCGGTCCCCATCCGTTCCTTCAGGCTGCCCGCCGCCCCTCCGCCCCCAACCACCACGTTTTCGCCATGAAACTTTCAGCGCGAACAGCGGCCGGTGCGGCGTGCGCAATCGTTTCCCTTTGCGCGCGGCCGGCTGCGGCGGCTCCGGTTTCAAGCGTCGACCCTGTCTACGCCACGAAGGAGTTCGGCCTGGAATCGGGGCTTCCGAGCGATGTCGCCCAATCATTCCTGCAAAGCCGGGATGGATACCTATGGATTGGCACGGACGGCGGCCTGACGCGTTTCGACGGCGCGAAGTTCGACGTCTTTCGAGCCTCCGAGCCCGGAGGACTCCCGGACAATGTGATCCGATGCCTTTGCGAAGACAGCACCGGCGCGCCCCTGATCGGCACCCAGCGGGGCCTCGCCCGGTATCAGCACGGCCGGATAGAGCAGATCGGAATGGCCGAGCAGCGGGTGGCCAATATTGCGCGCGACGCCGATGGACGGGTTTGGATAGCGACCCTGACTTCGGGCCTCTGGGATTATTACAACGGCCAGTTTACCTCCCACGCATCCGATCCGCCTCTCAAGGGGCTGACGCAATTCATCAGGCTTCTCACGGATTCGTCGGGCCGCCTGTGGGTTTCGGCCCGTCCACGGGGGGTCTTTTATCGCGAGAACGGGGTCTTCAAGGCGTTCGACCGGATTCCCGCCGAATCCGGCGAAGTGTCCCAGATGTACGAGTTTCCAAAGGGGACCCTCTGGTTTGCCACCCCCAGGGCGCTTCTCAGGTTCAGGGATGGACAGATCCGGCCGATCGGGCGGAACGAAGGGATAGGCACCGAGATCGTCACGGGCCTGTGTGCCGACCATTCGGGAAGGCTCTGGATAGCGGCGCGCGGATTGTACCGGGCCCTCGACCCGCAGGGCGATGCGTTTGGCGAGGTGCCCACCCCGCCGGACGCCATTTGCCGCAACGTCTTCACGGACCGGGAGGGAAGCATCTGGGTTGGCACCTCCGGCAGGGGCATCATGCAGCTGCGGGAGACGGCGTTCCGGGTGTGGCCGATCGTTGTGGCCGGAAGGCCGGGCAACGGCGTGCGGGTGGTTTCGCAGGCTTCAGACGGCAGTGTATGGGCCGCGCTTGCCCCAATCGGAGTGGTACGGATCTTTCCGGATGGCCGGTTGGTTCCGATCACGGTCGGGCGCGAGCGAGAGAACGACGTCCGGTCGATTCTGGCGGCATCGGACGGCCGGGTGTGGCTCGGGACCCGCGGCGCCCTCTTTGCCTGGAGGGACGGAAAGATGGAGCGGTTTCCCGACTACACGGATGTGGCGAGCCTCTATCAGGATCGTTCGGGCGCCATCTGGATCGGCCCGAGCAATCGCGGAATCGTCCGGTGGCGAAACGGAAAGTTTGAATCGATGGCCGGCGTGGTCGGGACGGCTTCATCGAACGCGACAGCCTTCGCCGAGAACCGGCAGGGAGCCCTGTACGCGGGCATGGACGAGGGGCTCGTGAAGTATGCGAACGGCAAGGCAAGCGCCTGCGATCCGGGTGCGGTTGTGTACGATTTTTCGGTGCGGTCGATTTACGAGGACGCCGGGGGGGATCTGTGGGTCGGAACCAAGCGCCGGGGGCTCGTCCTCCTTCATGAGGGCCGCTGGTATAATCCCGACAGCCTGAGCGAGCCCATGGGGGATCTTGTCTCCGCGATTGTCGAGGACGGCCGGGGCAACCTTTGGCTCGGCACGGCGAAGGGAATCGTCTGGGGCCCGAAGCGGGCGTTTCTCGCAATCGCCCTGGGCCAGCCGGACACCGGCGTCCTTCATTGGGCCAACAGCGGCGAGGGCGTCCAGGCCAGCACGGTCGGCTACGGATCCCAGCCCGTGTCCTTTGTCGCGGCGGACGGCAGCATCTGGTTTGCGGCCCATGCGGGGCTCATACGGGTGGACCCCGGGATCACGCCATTCAACACGACGCCTCCCCTCGTCCAGATCGAGAAAGTGACCGTTGATGGCCAGCAAGACGACTTCGCAGGGGGAGTCCTCCTGCCAGCCGGCACCCGCAGCCTCGCGATTGACTACGCCGCCCTGAGCTTCATCCGGCCGGCATCGATCGACTTCCGCTACCGGCTGGAGGGGCACGAGGACAGTTGGATCGACGCCGGAACGCGCCACACGGCCTACTACACGAATCTGCGGCCGGGCAGCTATCGGTTCCATGTTCTGGCGCGCAACAGCGACGGTGTGTGGAACGAGACGGGTGCGGTGCTGGCCCTGATCCAGGAGCCCCGGTACTTCGAGACCTGGTGGTTCTACACCTGCGCCGCCCTTTCGGCGGCCGTATTGACCCTGGCCGTCTTCAGGCTGCGCACGGGGGCTCTCCGCAGGGAGAACGAGCGGCTGGAGCGCGGGATCGCCGAGCGCACCCAGGAACTGGTTCAGGCGCGCAAGATGGAGGCGGTGGGCCAGCTGGCCGGTGGCGTGGCCCACGACTTCAACAATATCCTGACGGCCATCCTCATGCAGCTCGGGCTCCTTCTGGAGGAGAAGGATCTCGATCCGTCCGCCAAGGCCGGCCTGCAGGACCTGGAAAAACAGGCCAAGCGCGCGGCGAGCCTCACGCGCCAGCTCCTGGCATTCAGCAGGCGGCAGGTGATGAGGAGCCGGCCGTTTGACCTCAATGCGATGCTCGACGAGCTTTTCAGAATGCTCCGCAGGCTGCTCGGGGAGGACATCAGCCTGGAGTTCAGGAACAAAAGCCCTCTTTGGATCGACGGAGACATCGCGATGATCGAACAGGTGGTGACGAACCTGTGCCTGAACGCCCGCGACGCCATGACCCCGAAGGGCGGGCGGCTGCTGATCGAGACGGGCCTGAGGGAAGTGAACGAAACGGAGGCCAGGGCCAATCCCGAGGCCCGTCCCGGCACCTTCGTCTTCCTCTCGGTGACCGATACGGGGTGCGGAATGGACGAGAAGGTTCTCCAGCACATCTTTGAGCCGTTCTTCACGACCAAGGAGGTCAGCAAGGGAACGGGTCTGGGCCTGGCCACGGTCTATGGGATCATCAAGCAGCACCGCGGCTGGGTGAAGGTCATCAGCAAGGTGGGAAGCGGCAGCACGTTCAGCGTCTTTATTCCGGCGCGGGCGGCTCCGGATGCCGCCGAGCCGGGCGCCGCTGTCGAGCACGCGCCCCGGGGAAGGGAGACGATTCTCCTCGTCGAGGACGAGAAAGCCGTGCGGACGATGGCGTCCCTCTGCCTGCAGAAGTTCGGCTACCGGGTGCTCGAGGCCGCCGAAGGCCGCGAAGCGATCTCGGTGTGGGAAAGGCTCGGCAAGGAGATAGACCTTCTCTTCTCGGACATGGTGATGCCCAATGGAATCACCGGACTCGACCTGGCGGAGCTCTTCAGGCAGACGAAGCCCGGGCTGAAGGTGATCATCACGAGCGGATACAGCGTCGACCTGCGGAAGACGGGGGTGTCCGTGGAATCGGGCTTCCTGTATCTGGCCAAACCCTACGAGATGAAGAACCTGGCCGCCATTGTGAGGAACTGCCTCGACGGCATGGGCGAGGGTTAGTCCGGTCAGCCGCCGATGTAGCTCATCTCGATCTTGGCGCGGGCCTCGCCGGACGCCAGGAGTTCCGCCCGCTCGTCGCTGTAGCGGTCCATCCGGCCCTCCCAGATCCTGCCGATGAAGCGTGCGAGCTCCGTGTCGCCGGCGCCGCTGCGCAGGCACCCCAGGACGTCCCATCCCAGCGAGGCGAAAAGGCAGGTGTACAACCTGCCGTCCGCCGAAAGGCGCGCGCGATGGCAGTCCCGGCAGAAGGGCTCGGTGACCGAGCCGATGAGCCCGATCTCTCCGCGTCCGTCCCTGTATCGGTAGCGCGAGGCCACCTCGCCGCGGTAAGCCGGGCCGACCGGCTCCAGGGGCAGTTCCGCATGGATGCGCTCCATGATCTCCCGGGCCGGCACGACGGCGTCCTGGGACCAGTGGTTGGTGTTGCCGACGTCCATGAATTCGATGAACCGGATCGTGTGCCCGCGGTCGCGGAAATAGCGGCACAGCCCGATGATCTCGCCGTCGTTGACCCCCCGCTGAATGACGCAGTTGATCTTGATCGGAAAGCCGAGCGCCGCCGCGGCGTCGATCCCGGCGAGGACCCGTCCCACCCGGAAACCGAGCCCATTGAGGCGCCCGGCGGTGGCATCGTCGAGCGAATCGACGGAGACGTTCAGTCGGTCGAGGCCGGCCTCCCTGAGGGAAGGCGCCATTTTCTGGAGGAGCCAGCCGTTGGTGGTCAGGGCCACGTCGGGAACACCCAGGTCCCGCTTCAGGATGCGGACGAGCTCGGGCACATCGCTTCGAAGAAGGGGTTCGCCCCCGGTCAGGCGGACCTTCTCGACGCCCAAGGCGATGAATGCCCGCGCGATGCGGGACAGTTCGGCAAGGCTCATGAGCTGGGGATCCCGCAGGAAGGGATAGCCCGCGCCAAACACCTCCTTCGGCATGCAATAGGGGCACCTAAAATTGCACCGATCGGTCACCGAGATGCGCAGGTCGTGCAACCGGCGGCAGAATTGGTCTGATACAGGCATTTGGACCGCCGAAATAGGACCGCGGATGGGCGAAAAGACAAGGCGTGCGTCCATGGGGAGCGCCGATCGTCCCTGGCCTGCAGGCGCCGATGGCCGCCGAATGTGCGGGCCTGCCTCGACGGCACGAACGAGAAGTGACAGTGCGGCGCGGCCCAATTGGTCGGCCCGGTCGACAACGGGCGATTCATCGTCTTGCAACCGGCGCCGCTAACCCATGTAAGAGAACCAACCCATGCTTTCACCTGCCGAGGCTGAGGAGCGGATTTTTGAGGCCATGCCCGCCTGGCCGGCGGAGGACTGCGCGCTGGCGCAGGCCCGCGGCCGCATCCTGCGCGGGAACATGAGGGCGGACCGGGACATCCCCCCGTTTGACCGCGCGACGCTGGATGGCTATGCGTTGCGCGCCTCCTCGCTCGCTGCGGGAATTCGAGCGTTCCGCGTGGAAGCGGTGCAGGCGGCCGGCACGCCCGGGGTGACGCTTGGCCCGCTGCCCGACGCCTGCGTCGAAATCATGACCGGCGCCGTCATGCCGGAGGGAGCCGACTGTGTCGTGGGCTGCGAGGACACGGCAAGGGACGGCGTCACCATGGCAATCGCCGAACCCCCTCCCGGGTTGGCCGCGGGCCATGCCGTGCATCGGCGCGGAAGCGACAGCCGCGCGGGCGATGCGGTCGTCGCCGCGGGCGTCCGCCTGACGGGCAGGGAAATCGCCGTTGCCGCCGCCTGCGGCCTTGCGGTCTTGTCCGTCAGCCGCCGGCCAAGAATTGCAATCGTGGCGACGGGCGACGAACTGGTGGACGTGGAGGCAGTCCCCGCGCCGCACCAGATCCGGCGCAGCAACGAATATGCCCTTCGCGCAGCCCTTGCGGGAGGCGGGTATCCCGGCGCCGAGCCCCACCACTGGCGGGACGATCCCGCCGAAATCGAGCAGGGGCTGAAGCGCGTGCTTTCGGACAACGACGTCGTCCTGTTTACGGGCGGCATCTCCAAAGGGAAGTTCGACTACCTTCCGGCTGAGCTCGGGAAACAGGGTGCGAGGAAGATATTTCAAGGCATTGCCCAAAAGCCCGGGAAGCCCTTCTGGTTCGGCCTGGGGCCTGGCGGGTCGCCCCTCTTCGCCCTGCCGGGAAACCCGGTGTCATCCTATACCTGCCTGCACCGGTATGTGCTTCCGGCGCTCGACCGCGCATGCGGCCTCGCTCCGACGCCGCTCCGATTGGCGGCTCTTTCCGCACCCGTGGCTTCCAAGAGGAAACTTGCCTGCCTGATGCCGGTTCGTCTGTTGAGCGGGCCGCGCGCGGAACTCTTGGCCGAGCCGGCCCCCGGGAACACCTCCGGGGATTTTGCCGGCCTGGTCGGCACGGACGGTTTCGTCGAGCTTCCTCCTTCCGACACCGATTTTCCAGCTGGCACCCTTGCATCTTTTTATCCGTGGATGTGCTGAGACACCGCTGGCGCTTGAATCTTTTGGGATGCAGAACGATAGTCCCAATATGTTCTCACACCTGGACGCCCAAGGTCGTCCGCAGATGGTCGATGTCGGCGGCAAGGCCGTGACCCGGCGGATGGCGCACGCGGTCGCGGTGGTCTCGCTTCCCCCCGCCCTCGCCGCCCTGCTTTCCGACGGCGAGATAGCGACCAAAAAGGGGCCGGTTTTCCAGACGGCCATCCTCGCCGGGATCATGGGCGCCAAGAAGACGAGCGAACTCATTCCCCTCTGCCACCCCATCCCCCTCGACGACTGCAAGATCGATATCCGCGGCACGGGACCGGAGGAGGGCGGCGGCGCTTCGGTCGAAATCCATTGCCGGGTGCGGACAGACGCAAGGACGGGCGCCGAAATGGAGGCGCTGACCGGCGCCTCGGTTGCGGCGCTCACCTTGTATGACATGGGCAAGGCGGTCTCCCGCGGGATAGTGATCCGCGAGATACGCCTCCTTGGGAAAACGGGCGGGAAAAGCGACATCAAGGCCCCGTGACTTTGAAGACGGTCGTCATCCGCTACTATGCCATCCTCCGCGAGCAGCGGGGCGTCGAGGACGAGAAGCTCCTGACAGACGCCGCCACGCCCGCGGCGTTGTACGAGGAACTGCGCGCGCGCCATGGATTCACCCTCGGGGGCGACCGGGTCCGCGCGGCGCTCAACGACGAATTCGCCAAATCGGATGCGCCGCTGCGGGACGGCGATCGCGTCGCCTTTCTCCCTCCAATGGCGGGAGGATGAGCCCTCTTCCGATGTTCACGATTTCCTCCTCACCCATCGACACACCGGCCCTTTTGAACGAACTGCGCCACGACCGGGCCGGCGCATGCGTCACTTTTGAGGGATGGGTGCGCGACCTGAACGAAGGCCGGCCGGTCACGGCGCTCGATTACGAGGCGTATGTGCCCCTTGCCGAAAAGGAGGGGAACAGGATCGTGTCCGAGGCGATTGAAAAGTTCGGCGTTCTCGGAGTCGTCGGCGTGCACAGGACCGGCAGCCTGGCCGTGGGCGACCTCGCGGTATGGATCGGTGTCGTCGCGCAGCATCGATCGGCCGCTTTCGATGCCTGCCGTTACGTGATCGACGAATCCAAGGGCCGGTTGCCGATCTGGAAGAGGGAGCGCTACTTGGATGGGTCCAGCGAGTGGATAAACTGCGCGACAAGCCTGCATCCATCACAAAACCGATGAAGATTGCCCAATATCGCCGAGCGAAAAGGACCGAAGGCGACCGAGCTGTGCTAAAGGCACAGCGTAGGGAGCCAGAGGACCTTTGCGCCGACGAGATTGGGCAGGATTCGTCGGAATTTGTGATGGATGCAGGCTAGGGGCGATCACGCGCCGGCGGGACCCTGATTCATGGCTCCTTTGGGGCTGATTCGCCTCCGCAGCGGATGCCAACAGAATCGGTTTGGTTTTTGGCCTGGGGCGACCTAGTCTTGTCCCCTTCTTATGGCCAAACCCTTCTCTGATATCGGACTCATCGGGCTCGCCGTGATGGGTCAGAACCTCGCCCTCAACATAGCCGATCACGGCTTCCAGATCTCGGTTTTCAACCGGACGACCGAAAAGACCGACAAGTTCGTTGCCGAAAACCCGAACACACCCGGAGGGGTCGTCGGAACGAAGACCCTCGTTGAATTTGTCAAGGGCCTCTCCAAGCCCCGCAAGATCGTGATTCTCGTCCAGGCCGGCAAGGGCACGGACGCGGTGATCGACAGCCTTGTTCCGCTCCTCGAAAACGGCGACATCGTGATCGACGGCGGCAATTCCCGGTGGACGGACACGATCCGCCGCGAAAAGGCCCTCCGCGAGAAGGGGCTGCGCTTCATCGGCAGCGGCGTTTCCGGCGGCGAGGAGGGCGCGCGCTTTGGTCCATCGCTCATGCCCGGCGGCGAATTTGCGGCCTGGCTCGAGCTGAAACCCGTCTGGGACGCGATCGCGGCCAAGGTGGATGAGAAGACGGGCAAGCCGATCGCCGGCGCGGCCCCGGGAAAGCCGGCCACCGGCGGGGTTCCCTGCACGGCCTACATCGGGGAGAACGGGGCGGGCCACTACGTCAAGATGGTCCACAACGGAATCGAGTACGGCGACATGCAGATGATCTGCGAGGCCTACGCCCTCATGAAGGGGCTTCTCGGCCTTAAGCCCGCCGAAATGAGCGCCATCTTCACCGAGTGGAACAAGGGCAGCCTCGACAGCTTCCTGATCGAAATCACGGCGGACATCCTCCAGCAGAAGGATCCGATGACGAAGAAGCCCTTCGTCGACATCGTCCTCGACACCGCAGGACAGAAAGGGACCGGCAAGTGGACCTCGACGAGCGCCCTCGACATGGGCGTTCCCGCCCCCACGGTGGCCGAGGCCGTCTTTGCCCGGTGCCTTTCGGCTATCAAGGACGAGCGCGTGGCAGCCTCGAAAATCCTCAAGGGCCCCTCCAAGAAATACCGCGGAGGCAAGAAGGCCCTCGTCGCCGCGATCCGCGACGCCCTCTACTGCTCGAAGATCTGCTCCTACGCCCAGGGGTTCCAGCTCATGCGGGAAGCGCAGAAGGAATACGCCTGGAAGCTCAACTTCGGCGAAATCGCCCAGATCTGGCGCGGCGGCTGCATCATTCGCGCGGCCTTCCTGCAGAAGATCACCGACGCGTTCGCCCGCAAGCCCGACCTGGCTAACCTGCTCCTCGATCCGTATTTCAACAAGACGGTGAAGAATGCCCAGGCCAACTGGCGCAAGGTGATCGCCCTTGCCGTCGAGTGCGGCGTCCCGGTCCCGACCTTCGCCTCCGCCATCGCTTACTACGACGGCTACCGCTCAGCCCGCCTTCCCGCCAATCTCCTCCAGGGCCAGCGGGACTACTTCGGGGCGCACACCTACGAGCGCACGGACAAGCCCCGCGGAAAGTTCTACCACATCGACTGGCCCGAGCCGAAGCGCCCGCAGCTGGAGATGTAATTCTCCAGCCGAAGGGCTAGCCTTTCCCGGATTCATACGCGCGCGCGAGCAGCTCGACAACGTGCAGGACCGGGATCTGCCTGCCGAGAAGCCGCAGATGCTGCTGGATCTGTGTCATGCATCCGATGTTGCCGGTGGCGATTGCCTCGGCGCCCGTTGCGATGAGGTTCTCGGCCTTCCGCCGGCCCAGCGTCGCGGCCAGCTCCGGATGCTCGAGGTTGTAGGTTCCGGCCGACCCGCAGCAAATTTCCCAGTCCGCCGGCTCGAGAACCTGCACGCCGCCGATCTGCGACAAGAGGCGGCGCGGCTCGCTGCGAACGGCCTGGGCGTGGCCCAGGTGGCAGGCATCCTGGTAAGCCACTTTCATGGCGGGCAGGGCCGGCGGAGGGACAAGGCCGATCCGGTCAAGGTACACCGACACATCCAGAGTGCGCGCGGCAAAGGCGCGGGCCGTCTCCTCCTCGGGAAGTCCGTGAAACAGGAGGCCGTATTCGCGGATCCCGGACCCGCACCCCGCCGCGTTGGTGATGATCGCGTCCACGTCATTCGGAAACGCCAGGAGATTCCGGCGCGCGGCGGACAGGGCCGCCTTCTGCTCGCCAACATGCATCGCGAGCGCGCCGCAGCATCCCTGGCCTCGCGGAATCACGGTTTCTATGCCGTTTTCCGCCAGCACACGCACGGTCGCTCGGTTGATGCCGGGCGCCAGCACCTGCTGCGCGCAGCCCGCCAGCAATGCGACCCGTCCGCGGCGCGGACTGCGGGCGGGGATGACCTCGGGCAGGGGATCGCCGGGAGGAATCCGCGCGGGGATGAGATCGAGCAGGGGTTGCATGCGGGCGGGCATCAACGGTCGAAACGGACGGGCAAGACCGGCCAGGGCCAGCGCTGCGCGCAACCTACGGGGATGCGGGAGGGTCTGGAGCAGCAGCGCGCGCCGCGCCCGCTCGAACCAGGTCCGCGTCCGTCTTGGCTCGGACCACGCGCGGTACGGAGTGATCAATTCGCCGTAGGATACGCCCGAAGGGCATGAGGTCTCGCAGGCAAGGCACCCGAGGCACTGGTCGATGAATGGCTTCACGTCATCGGCCGCAAGCCGGCCCTCCAGCGTCTCCTTCATCAGAAAAATGCGGCCCCTCGGTGAATTCATCTCCTCTCCGAGGATGACGTACGTGGGGCAGGTGGGCAGGCAGAAGCCGCAGTGAACGCAGGCCTCGATCGCCCGGCTCATGTCGGCTGTCTGGCGTCCGGCTGATTCCTTCTTGATCGCGTGAAGCATCAGAAATCGGGGAAGCGATGGTTGGGATCGAGCGCCGCCTTCACTCGGGATCGGAATGCTTCGCCCCGGATTGTCCCGATCAGGGGGCGCGGCGCCGGCCCGGCCAGGGCGAGACCCGAAAGACCCAGCCCGCGCAAGGCGGAATCGAGCGCCTCGAAGCCGGGATTCCATTCGATCCATGCCACATTGCCCCCCGAACTGTAGCGCCGGCGGGCACCTGCTGCAGCCAGGACTGCGTCGAATGCGGGAATCTCCGCGGCTGTCAGCGGCACTTTCGCCAGTATCGCGCCGGCGCCCGCCGGCATGGCCGGCTCGAGGTTCCGCCAAAAGGCGGCGTCGGCGCCGTTCAGCAACCGCGATGCGGAACGTCCGGCCGCGCGCTCGACCGCCGCGAGGCGCGCCGCAAGGGATTCGGGCGGCCCTCCAAGACGGACGGCGACCGCGGAATCATCCGGCAGGATGTCGATCGCCTCAAAATCGAAGGAGCAGGGCCCCAGGGTTTCGATCAACTGAAGAGCCTCCAATGGGGTTCCGCAGGAAAAACAGAGCGTCGCAAACGCCTTTGGGCGCGGAAACACCTTGAACGTGGCTTCCACGAGGACGCCGAGCCGGCCCAGGCTTCCGACAAACAGCTTTGGCAGATCGAAGCCCGCCGCATTCTTCACGACTTTCCCTCCTCCCCTCGCCTGTTCTCCCAGGCCCGTGATGAAGCGGATGCCGAGGATGAAGTCGCGCACTCCGCCGAAGCGCTGGCGGCCCGGGCCGCTTAGGCCGGCCGCAATCGTCCCGCCCAGCGTGGCGCCGGCCCGCGCGAAAGGGGGATCGAATGGAAGGTGCTGGCCATGCCGGGCAAGCGCCGCCTCGATCTCGACGAGGGGGGTGCCGGCGAGCGCCGTGAACGTCAATTCGCCGGGATCGTACTCGACGATGCCCGAGAGGTTTCGCATGGCGACGGGCGCGCATCCTTCCGGGCAGAACGAAGGAACGGGCTTCGTTCCGGCGCCCACGGCAAGCACCCTCGGAGTCGTCGACACAAGGTCGACCACTTCAGCCACGCTCGACGGTGCCGGGACCGATTGATTGGCTGGGGAGGCCATGGCGCTCATTCCCGCGAGATGATGCCGGCCCGCTCAAGGGGGTGCGGGCCACGGGCCGTGAGCGCGGGAGCGCCGCCCCCGGGAAACATCTTGCCGGGGTTTGAAAGGGCCCCTGGATCGATCGCCCGGTGCAGGCGATGCATGACCTCGATGTCGGTCGGCGTGAACATCTCGGACAGGTATTCGCGCTTTTCCATCCCCACGCCATGCTCCCCGGTGATCGAGCCGCCGAGCCGCAGGCAAAGCCGGAGAATCTCCCCGGCGAGCTCCTCGGCCTTTTCCAACGCGCCGGGCACGCGGCCGTCGAACAGGATGAGCGGATGAAGATTGCCATCGCCCGCGTGAAACACGTTGGCGACGCGGATGCCCCGTTCCCTGCCCATCCTTCCGATCTCGCCGAGCGCCTCGCCGAGACGGCTGCGCGGCACGACTCCATCCTGCACGAGGTAATCGGGGGAAATGCGGCCGACGGCGGAGAATGCGCTTTTGCGCCCTTTCCAGAAAAGCAGGCGTTCCGCGCCATCCCGCGCCACGCGGACCTCCCGGGGCCGCGACAGCCGGATCACATCGGTCAGTCGGGCAAAATCCAGGTCGACCACCGCGCGCTCCCCTTCCAGTTCGACAAGGAGAATCGCATTCGCATCCGATGGATATCCCGCATGAACGGCCGCCTCGGCGGCCTCGATCGCCAGCCGGTCCATGATCTCCATTGCGCCGGGCAGGAGACCGCTTGCGACAATCCGCGAGACCGCTTCGCCCGCGTCCTCGACGCGGTCATAGGCCGCGAGGATCGTCCGATAGTTCTCCGGGATCGGCAGCAGCCGGAGCGTGATCTCGAGTGCCACCCCGAAAAGACCCTCGTTGCCCACGAACAATCCGTGAAGATCGGGTCCCGCGCCCTCCAGGCTTTCCCCGCCCAGCTCGACGACCTCGCCGTCGGGAAGGACGGCAGTCAGCCCCAGGACGTGGTTGGAGGTCATTCCGTACTTCAGGCAATGGGCTCCGCCCGAATTGAAGGCGACGTTCCCGCCGATTGTGCAGATCGATTGGCTGGACGGATCCGGGGCATAATAAAGGCGATGGCGCGCGGCGAACTGCGACACCGTCAAATTGACGACACCCGGCTCGACGACTGCGATCCGGCGGGCCGGATCGATGCGAAGGATCCGGTTCAGCCGGTTGAGGGCGAGGACGATTCCACCCGCCACCGGCACCGATCCGCCGGACAGGCTGGTCCCGCTTCCCCTCGCGACAAAGGGCACGCCGTGGTCGCGACACAGGCGAACGGCCTGGATCACGTCTTCCTTGGATTCGGCAATGACCACCGCGATCGGCCGGGCGCGGAACGCCGTCAGTCCGTCCGACTCAAATGGAGCCAGTTCCGCCGCCTCGATCAGCAGCCGGGACGGGGGAAATCGGCCGCCCAACGCGGTGAGAAAGCGGGATCGCATGAACGTGCCGATGCAACGATTACGCCGATCCGGGATTCCCTCAAGGCTGATTGGAGAAATCGTGGGATATTCGGGTGGAAACGCCGGCGCCGGTGATCCCCGGATCACGGCACTTCGAAGACTTCGATCATGACGTCGCCCGCGGTGTTGCTGACGCTGGAGACTTGCGCCGTATAGCCGCCTGGCGGCAGGGTCATCAGGACCTCCGAGTCCTTGCTGCCGGGATCCGCGAACGGTTGGGCGTAAACGGTGCTGCCAACGGAGGTGAGCACCGGGCTGCCACCCCAGCCGGCGTTGTACGCAATCACGTTTTCGGCAGCGTTGTAGACCGTCAGTTGCGGGTCGGGCATCACGCCTGTGACGCCTTGGGCAAGAAGGGCCGGGCCATCGGCCCGGATTAAAACGGTCTTTGATGTCGTGCCGCCGATCCAAAAACCCGCTGTCAGGCTGCTGTTCGCGGCGACCTGGAGCCGGCAGGACAGATTGATCAGCCTCGGCGTCGTCGCCGTGCGCGTGCCCGGCGGGGTGTTGTCGTAGAACGCGGTCAGCGTCCTTCCCGCGACCCCCGAGACGCTGCTCACCTGCACCGTGTATCCGCCGGGAGCCAGCGGAATCACCGCGGCTGAATCCCTGCTCGCGGGGTCGGCAAGCGCGGTGGCGCAGGTCGCAATGTCCGCCGCAATCACGGCGATCTGGTTGCTGGCGGGGGTGCCCCAGCCGCAGTTCGCGCCGATGACGGTCTGGTTCGAGAAGACGCTCAACTGCGGATCGGGCATGGTTCCGGCCACACCCAATGCGGACATTGCCGGGCCCAGGGCTTGAACAAGCAGACTTTGTGATCCCGTGGTGCCGGCACCGCCGGTGAAAAAGCCGACTGTCAAAAGCTGGCTGCCGCTTCCGGCGACCGCGAGAGTCGACAGGTTTACCAGCCGGCCCGGGTCCGCGGTGCTGATCACGGTCAGCGCGACCGAGTCGCTCAGGGCGGAGCCGGACATGTTGGACGCGAGGCAGGCATAGGATCCTGCATTTGCGCCGGTAACTCCGTTCAGGACCAGGCGCGCATCGGTCGCGCCCGCGATGGGGTTGCCGTTCCAATACCACTGAAAAGCGGGCGCCGGATAGCCGCTGGCTGTCACATTGAAAACGGCCGTGGTTCCGTTCGCCACCGTTTGCGCGGACGGCTGCACCATGATCGCCGCTGGTGCCGTGGTCAGCGCCTGCGCCAGGGCGGCAATGTTGGGCGTTCCAATTCCGGTGCAAAGGTCGTAACCGGGGCCCGCGTTATAGGCTCCATTGGAGCCGGTCGTGATGTCATTGAATGCGCCGGTCCCGATCAGGGGGTAGATCCAGGGGCCGAGCAGCCCAAGGGGCGGCAGGCCTGCCTCACCGCGGGACTGGTCGA
>CAZSEH010000028.1:0-22339 GCA_964605835.1 uncultured Opitutaceae bacterium | reverse complement strand
CTCCGCCGTAGATCCCGAACCAGGCGGCCTCCCCGGCCATGGTCCAATTCGAATCAAACGTGGCCGTCGTGCCCCCCACCCCGGTCACGTACGGATCGGACGCTGGATACGTCGCCGAGAGTGCGCTCGCCGCATTGTAGGTGAACCCATCCGATGCCGGATTTGAACCGCCATCACCGGAGCTGTAAAACAGGGTGATTCCGGCTGCGGCCATCTGCATGAAGACCTGCGAAGCGCTCTGCCGCGCAGCCGGCGAGAGAGCGCCCTCGGCAAACGCCAGTCCGCTGCAAGTGGCAATCTTGGCGGTGCCATCGTTGAGGATCTGGACGCAGGCGGACAAAAGGCCGGTCAAGCCGATTGTTGGAGGGGCGTAGACAATGATGTTGGCCCCCGGCGCGATGGAACCCGACCATTCCGTGTCAAGGGTGACCTCGAGCTGGCTGGCCGACTGGCTCCTCGAAGTGGGGCCGCCTCCAACCGCCACCACCCCGTAATTGGCGAGAGTTCTGCCGACCCCGGCTTCCTGCCAGAATGCGGAAAGGTCGCTCGAAAGAGGGATCGCGTCCATGATGATCGCGATGGACTGCCCTGCCCCGGTGAGGCTGCCCGGGGCATGGTAACCGGCAAGGACGTCGGCGGGAGTCGCGCATCCATCCACAGCGGTTACTGCGGCGGCCTGAGGTCTGGCTGTGCGTCCCCGAATATGCGGCTGAAGCCCGACAATCCCCAGGACCGGCGCCGCGAGTGCACCGGGGAGTGACGGCACGGTGACCGCTGACGTGTATTCGCCCTGATCCGTGGCCACCCTGGCGAAGGAGACTTCGAGAGCGTCCGCAATCCTTGCGACCGGCCCCCGGACAACGATATTCGTGTGGCACGAGTCGACCAGCGTTATGGAAAATCCCTGCGCAGTGAGCCAGGCCGCCACGCGATCATAGTCGGATTTCAGCGGCAGGTACCCCGTTTCCATCTCGGACATCGAGGCAACCCCCCTCGATCGGATGAGGGACTCCAATCGATCGACGCCCCTCATTCGCAGGCTGACAATGAAGTCGACGGACTCTGCGAGTTCCGCCTCGGTCAGCGTCTCCCTCACTCGGCGGGGACTCGAGGCGGGTGCGGCGATTGGAACTTCCTTGATTGAGTCGGCGAAGCGCACTCGGCCGCCGGTGGCCCCGGCGGCGCCAGCGGGCGCGCCGGACAACGAAGCAAAGGCGAGTGCGGCCAGGCCCCGGGAAATAGCCCTGTCCATCGATCGTGCGAGCATTCCCGCGGGCATGGAAGGCGTCAGGTTGAAGGGATGGATCGTGGAACAGAAGGGATGGACCGCAGGATTAACCTGCATTCCAGCACAACACCGCCGGGCGCGCGATCACGCCAGTTCTCACAATAAAGACGGCCTGCCTTGGTCCACCCCGGGCTTCGCCCATTTTAAGAGGCCGTCGGAAGCGGATGGGCCCGCAGTTCCGGCAGGACCTTCCCGAATGTGAGTTCGCGCAGACGCCGCTTGCTGCCGTATTGCGCTTTCATCGAATCACTGAGAGTAAGATCGCGTTGCGCTATCGCCATATCATCTGGGACTGGAACGGCACGCTCATCGACGACCTCGACATTTGCGTCGAGGTGATGAACGGACTGCTGGCGCGCCGCGGCCTTCCCCTTCTCGACCGGGTTCGTTATCACGCCCTCTTTGACTTCCCGGTGCGCGACTACTATTCGCGCCTCGGCTTCGATCTCGCGGAAGGCGGTTTCGAGCGGCTCAGCGTGGAATTCATCTCCGCCTACGAAACGCGCCGCCTGGACTGCCGCCTTCACAGCGGCGCGGAGGAAATCCTCTCCGCCGTCGCCCGCGCCGGCGCCACGCAGTCGATCCTCTCGGCCTACCGGCAGAAGACGCTCGTCGAAGTTGTCGCGCATTTCGGCCTGGCGCACCACTTCGTGCGCCTCACCGGCCTCGACAACATCTACGCCCACAGCAAGGAGGAATTGGGCCGCGCCTGGATCGCGGAGCTCGGACTTCCGCCCGCGGATGTCCTTGTGGTTGGTGACACGCTGCACGACCTCGATGTCGCCGGGAACATGGGTGCCGACTGCATCCTTGTGGCCGCGGGGCACCATCCGGAAGCCCGTCTCCGCGCCCGCCACGACCGGGTTGTCGGCGGCCTCGCGGCGCTGCAAGGACTGCTCGGCCTTTGACCGTGCCGAACGCGGTTACGGCTCGATGCGGGCCGTCTTGATGTAATCGAGCTTGGGATACATCCTGGTCAGGTAGGCGTTTCCCTGCGCCCGGATCTCGCCCTGGTCCGGCCGCTCGCCGTAATACGGGTAGATCTTGTCCACAATCTCCATTCCGCTCACGACCTTGCCGACGGGCTCAAACCCCATGCCGTCGAGGCGGTCGTTGTCGTCGTAGTTTATGAACATGTGGGTCGAGCGGGAGTTGGGCGCGCCGGGTGGCGCCGCAAAGGTGAGGGTGCCGCGGGCATTCGTCGCATTGACCGGGTCGTCCTGGATTCCCGTGTGCCAGGCTTCCGAAACCGCCGGATCCGCCGCCGCGCCCCACTGAACAATGAAGCCGGGAACGACGCGGTAGAAACGGGAGCCGTCGAAATAGTTCGCCTTCACCAGGCTGTACAGGCGATCCGCGCCGTGCGGAGCCTGCGCGCGTTTGACCTCCACGACGAACAGCCCCTGCGACGTTTGAAAGTCGATTTTGAAAACGGCGGGTGCGATCTCCTCCCTGGGGGCCGGCAGGGATCTCGCCGGTTGGATGGCTGGCGATTGGGTCGTCTCCGGAGCGACGTTGGCCGGTTGTTCCGCGCATCCGGCAACCAACGCGAGGGCGAAGACGAGAAAAACGATTCGACCGGGGTTTTCCATGGTTCCTGAGATAACGGTATCCTCCCGTTTCGGAGTCAATAACGCCATCTGACGCCCCCTCCATCCGGAATCTTGCTTTAATGGGTCATAAAAATGGACATGGCGACAAAAATATATCTACATGTATCTATGTCTAGGGTTAGAGATCGTGCAAAGTTGTTCCGGCATGGCGGTTCTCAAGCCGTTAGGCTGCCGCGGGAATTCCAGCTCCCAGGGACCGAGGTAACCGTTTCACACACCCCAACCGGAGGAGTCCTGCTTGAGCCACTCGGCACCGATTTTGAAACCAGGCGACAGCGGTTCATAGCCATGGCCGGCTCGTGCCCTGATTTGCCGGACGTGCCCCCTCATACCGTCCCGGACCTTCCGAGGGACGACTGATGTACATTCCCGACACGAACGCGGTCTCCGCCTATATGCGCGGGGACAATCCGAAACTCACGGCAAGGATGCAGGCCGCGTTCGGCGAACTGTGCCTGTCGGTCATCGTTCTGGCGGAACGGGAATTTGGCGTGACCAAAGGAGTCAGCGCTGACGCGCGGCTCAAGCTCGCCGCACTGGCTCAAATATTGCCGGTGGAACCATTCACGCGCGACGATTGCGCGCACTATGCGGCCATCCGGCACGATTTGGAGGCGCGTGGCCTCGGGATTGGCCCGATGGATACGCTCATCGCCGCGCAAGCCGCGCGAATGGGGGCCACGGTCGTCACGCGAAACGTTCGTGAGTACGGCAGGGTTTCGGGGCTGAAGGTCGAGAACTGGCAGGACTGATGGCGCCAACCGCGGTGCTCAAAGGGGGGCCGGGGTCGATGGAGGAGGAGCATGGGCGGCTTTTGCAAACGGGGAGGAAATTGCGTGCAAGATCCCGGGTCGGTGCCCGTAAAGGCGGTGAACAGCCAACTCCCAATGAAAAAATCATATTCACGTTTGATCGTTCTTGGAACCCTTCCCCTCGTCGTCCTTCTCGGCGGATGCATCGCGATCGGCGGTCGCCAGCCGGCCCAGGCGCACGCAACGCTGGGCCAGCAGTTGATCGACCTTCAAAAGGCGAGGGACGCGGGGGCGATAACGCAGCGCGAATTCGAGATCGAGCGGGCCAGGCTCCTGAACCTCCCGCCGCCCGTCGCGATGCTTCGGTAGCGCCTTACGCCGGCGCCATCGGTTTCCCGCCGGCCAGGGCCGAGTGGTGGCAGGCGTCCATGACCTGCTGCGTCTTCAGGGCTATGTCCGGCCAGAAGTCGGAAGGAATGCCGCTCAGGGCGAGATCCCCGAATGCGCGCATCATCCGGCTTTCCTGGGCCGTCGGATGATAGCCGGCGTGGTCGGGAATGGCGATCCGGCGTCCGTTGGCCATGTACACGAGTTCCCTTCCCTCGCGCAGGCCCACGAAATCGTCCAGGGAGATGCTGCCCTTCTCTCCATCGAGATGCGCCCACTGGTGGAGTTCGGATACGAAGGAGCAGTAGAAACCGGCGGAAAGCCCCTGATCGAAGAAGAGCTCGGCGGAAAATTCCGACGGCACGGGGTTCGGGCTGTCTGTTCGGCCAACCTGTCCGATCAGTTTTCCGGTGACCGTGACGGGAAGGCGCCAATTCGCGGCCCAAAGCGACAGCCGGATGTTGTACCAGCCGAGGTCGCCGAGGCACCCGAAGGGTTCGAGGACGCTGCTGGCGCGGATATTGCGGGCGAAGAAATCCGGGTCCCCGCGAAAGCTGAAGGCGCTCGAAACGCGCCGCAGCCGGCCGACTGTGCTTCCGTCGTCGAGAGTCGAGCGCATCGAGGCCAGGCGGGTGGAGTGCATGAACATGACCCCGTCCATGAACTGGACCTTGTTCCTGCGGCAAGCGTCCACGATCTCCCGCAGGTCCGCGGCGCTGACGGCGCAGGGCTTCTCGGAAAGGACGTGCTTGCCCGCGGCGGCGGCGCGCAGGATCCACTCCTTGCGGATTCCGGTCGGAAGGGGGATGTAGACGGCGTCGATGTCCGGGGAGGCGAGCAACTGCTCGTAGCCGCCGATGGCTCGCGGCGGCGGATCGAAGGGGGCCGTGGCCTGGCATTCCGCGATGAACTTCCCTGCGTAGTCGATATCCCGGCTGGCGACGGCGGCGACAATCCCGTTGCCGGAGTTGCGGATGGCCTGCCAGTTCTTGCGCGCGATGTTTGCGGTGCTTAGGATGCCCCAGCGGAGGAGAGGTGAGCCCATGTTGATTTTCCCGGGGCCTCAATAAGCGGAATGCCCGGGCGGCTTGCGAGAAGGTTTTTGCGTGTCATCCAGTCATCCCGGCCTGCTGTGCGGAGTTGTGCGGACGCGGAATTGCATTCACTATTGCATGGCATGATCACGACCGCTGATGACATCGACACCGAGGCCGAAAGGCTCCTCGGGGCGCTCATGTACGTCGATTGCGAGCCGGGGAGGCAGTGGAATCTCGATTCATGCCGGGCGATCGCTCCGCTGACCCTGGAAATCAACAGGCTGAAGCGGGAGAAGGAGGCGGTCATCCTCGCCCATTCCTACGTCGAGCCCGAGATCATCTACGGGGTGGCCGATTTTCGCGGCGATTCGTATTTCCTGAGCCTTCAGGCGCGCCAGGTTCGGGCAAGGATGATCGTCTTTGCCGGCGTCGTTTTCATGGCCGAAACGGCGAAGATCCTGTGCCCGGAGGCGACCGTCGTCGTGCCCGACCGGGGCTCGGGCTGCTCGCTGGCGGATTCGATCACGGGGGCCGAAGTGCGGCGCCTGAAGGGGCTCTACCCCGATGCCACGGTCGTCTGCTACATCAACAGCACGGCCGAGGTGAAGGCCGAGTCCGACGTCTGTGTCACCTCGGGCAATGTGCATTCGATCGTGGCCGGGCTGCCCGCCCGCCGGGTCCTGTTCGTTCCGGACCGGCTGATGGCCGAGAACGTCCGGTCCGAGATGAAGAGGCTGGGCGTTGAAAAGGACATCATTTCCTCGGACGGCACCTGCATCGTCCACGAGGTGTTCGACGCGAGGCAGGTCGCCGAGGCGCGCGAGCGCTTCCCCGGCCTCAAGGTCGTGGCGCATCCCGAGTGCACGCCGGAGGTGGCCGCCGTCGCGGACTTCCTTGGAAGCACGGGCGCGATGATGAAGTACGTGAAATCGACCTCCGCGCCGTACTACCTCATGCTGACGGAGTGCGGGCTGGTCGGCCGACTCCAGGTCGAGGCGCCCGGGAAGAATTTCATCGGCGGTTGCCGGCTCTGCCCGTACATGAAGCTCAATTCGCTTGAAAAGGTGCGCGACGCCCTTGCTGCGCCCCGGCCGGACCAGATCGTGACCCTTGACGAAGGACTGCGCTTGCGCGCGGCACGATGCATAGAAAGGATGTTCCAGCTTGCTCCCCGCGATTGAACGACTGATTGATCTCGCCCTCGACGAGGACGCGGGGCTCGGTGATTTGACGAGCCGGGCGATCTTTTCGCCCAAACACCGGTCGAGGGCTGTCGTGACCGCGGGCGAAAAGCTCGTCGTTTGCGGGCTGGAGGTGGCCGCGCGGGTGTTCGCCCGGGTTGATCCGGCGATCACCGTTCGCAGGATCGCCAGCGACGGCGACCGGGTGAAGGCGGGATGCCCGGTCCTGCGCGTCCAGGGCCCGACGATCGGGATTCTGACCGCGGAGCGGACGGCCCTTAATTTTCTTCAGAGGCTGTCGGGCATAGCGACGCAGGCCCGCAGGTATGCCGAACTCGTGGCGGGCTCGGGTGTGCGCATCGTCGACACCCGAAAGACAACGCCGGGATGGCGATCGCTCGAGAAGCATGCGGTTCGCTGCGGAGGCTGCTTCAACCATCGCTCATCCCTCGGGGAGCACGTTCTCATAAAGGACAACCATATCGCCGCGGCGGGTTCCATCGCGCGGGCGGTGGAAAGGGCGCGCTCGGCGGCGCCGCACACGGCGAGGATCGAAGTGGAGGCAAAGACCCCGGCCGAGGTGCGGGCGGCGCTCCGCGCGGGCGCGGAGGTGATACTCCTGGACAACATGACTCCCGCCCAGGTTCGCTCCGCCGTGGCGCTCATCGCCGGAGCCGCTGTCGTCGAGGTCTCCGGAGGCGTGAAATTCGAGACGCTGCGCGATTATGCGATCCCCGGGGTGGATGTGATCAGCATCGGTGCCCTGACCCACTCCGCTCCGGCGTCTGACCTGAGCCTGACCCTCCTGGAGAAGTGAGCGCAAACCCGCCATTCAGGACGTCTCCCCTGGCATGAAAGTGATTCGCACAGACTGCCTGGTGGTCGGCGCGGGGCTTGCCGGCTGCGCTTATGCGCTGCAGGCGGCCAGGCGCGGACTCGCGGTTGAACTTCTTTCTCTGGACGGGCCCCTCGCAGCCAACAGCGATTGGGCGCAGGGCGGAATTATCTACGACTTGGCGGGCGACCCGCAGCAGCTTGCCCGCGACATCCTGCAGGCAAGCGATGGCATTGCGAATCCAGCCGCCATTGAGCAGCTCGTCAGGGAGGGCCCCACGGCTGTCAAGGAGCTGCTTCTCGACGAGTTGAAGATCGCCTTTGACCGCGACAAGTCGGGCCAGCTCGATTTCACGCGCGAGGGCGGGCACAGCGCCCGCCGGATTATCCATGCCAAGGATGCGACAGGACACGCGATCCTCGCGGCGGTCGCCGCCCGGGTCGACGAGCTTCCCCAGATCACCCGGCGGATGGGATGGGTGGCGGTGGACCTGCTCACCCTTTCGCACAATGCCGGAAGTCCGGCGGACCGCTATGCGCCGCTCACCTGCTTCGGAGCCTATGTCCTCGACTCCGCGTCCGGCGAGGTGTGCGCGATCGTCGCAAAAAAGACCATCCTGGCCGCGGGAGGGCTGGGCCAGATCTTCCTGCACTCGACCAACCAGCCCGGCAGCGTCGGTCACGGGGTTGCGATGGCGTATCGTGTGGGAGCGCGGGTGATCGACCTCGAATACGTGCAGTTCCATCCGACCGTGTTCCTGAAGAAGAACGCCCCGCGATTCCTGCTGTCGGAGGCGCTGCGGGGAGAGGGAGCCGTTCTGGTGAACGGCCGGGGCGAGCGTTTCATGGACGGGATCCATCCCCTGGCGTCGCTGGCCCCCCGCGACATCGTCGCCCGCGCGATCCACAGCGAGCTGGCCGCGAACGAGGGATCGAGCGTTTTTCTGGACCTGTCTGCCCTCAAGCCGGACTTCATCCGCGACCGCTTTCCCCACCTTTACGGGCGCTGCCTCGAATATGGGGTCGACATGACCCGCGAACCCGTGCCCGTGGTTCCGGCAGCTCACTTTTCCTGCGGAGGCGTCCACACCGACCTCAACGGCCGGACAAATGTCCGCAATCTGAATGCAATAGGTGAAACCGGCTGCACAGGACTGCACGGGGCGAACAGACTGGCGAGCACGTCGCTTCTCGAATGCCTGACGAGCGCCAAGTTTGCCGCGCTGGCCGACGCGGCGGAGGTGGCTTCGTCGTCCTTCCGCCTGCCGGAGCCGGCGCCCTGGGAGGGTCCGACCCGGGAGGCCGATCCGACGCTCGTCCGCCAGGACATCGTGCTCCTCCAGCATACGATGTGGAACTACGCCGGGGTCGTCCGTTCGCCGAAGCGGCTCACGCGCGCCCGCCGCATCCTTCTTGAGCTGCGGGAGGAGATTCAGTCCTTCTATCGCGGCTGCCGGCTCTCCGGCCCCCTCATCGAATTGCGCAACGCCGTCCAGACCGCCCTCCTCGTCGTCCACGCCGCAAGCCTCAACCCCAGGAGCAAGGGTTGCCACTACGTCGTGGAGGGCGCCGACTGACGCTACCGGACCCAGCCGTTGGCGCGCAGCCAGACCTCGCAAAGCCTGGGCCAGTCGGAGATCGCGCCGAGGCCCGGGTTCATCCCGAATCCGTGGGGACCCTTTGCGAAGAGGTGAATCTCGGCCGGAACACCCGCGGTCTTGAGCGCCTGGTAGAACAGGAGGCTGTTTTCGACCGGGACCGTCCGGTCGTTCTCGCCCTGCACGATGAAGACGGGGGGCGTATTCTTCGTTACCTGCAGCTCCAGCGAAAGATGGCGGACCAGTTCGTCCGGGGCATTCTTGCCGATGAGGGCCGTTCGCGAGCCGCTGTGTGCGAACGGGGCCTGAAAGGTGATCACGGGATAGATCAGCATGGCGAAATCCGGCCGGGCGCTGGTAGCATCGAGGGCCGCTCCGGTGCGCCCCTCGGGGGAATCGTAGAGGGTCGCCGCGCTCGCACTCAGGTGTCCGCCGGCCGAGAAGCCGAGCACGCCGATTCGATCCGCGCGAAGTCCGAATTCGGACGCGCGGGAACGGACGAGCCGGATGGCGCGGAGAACATCGCGCAGCGGGGCCGGATGGCCGTATTCCTGGAGCCTGTACTTGAGGACAAAGGCGGTGACCCCGAGCGAATTGAACCACTGCGCCGGCACCGTGCCCTCATGGGTGAACGACAGGTGCACGTAGCCGCCGCCCGGGCAGATGATGACGGCCGTGCCGTTGGCCTTGCCCGCGGCGGGAGTGAAAACCGTCAGCGTCGGACTGTTCACATTCGAGATGCCGCCGGCCTTTGTCACCGCCTCGGTGCCCGGATTCGCACGGAGTCCGGGGACCCCCTCGGGCCAGATATCGATGACGGAGGGAATCTCCGCGCGAACGGAAAGAGCGAGGGCGAAAAGCGACGCGAAAACGAGGCGGACGGAAGCGGGAGCAGTCATGGTTTGGACGGATTGAGCTGGGATTGGAAAATTGAAAGCCTTGGGCCCTATTCGAGGGCCCGGGCCCTGTCCGCGACCGAGGCGAGCACCCGCTCCGCGACGGCGCGGTCGCCGGCCGGGGCGGCCGCCGCGACGTGGCGGAGGCTTCTTTCGTAATCGTGGCGGGCCTTCGCCCAGGCCGCGCGCCCTTTCGGAGCAAGGATCGTCACATGCTGGCGGCGGTCTTCCGGGCTGGCGCGATCGACGATCCAGCCGTCGCGGGCCATCCTCTTCAGGAGCCCGGTGACATTGGAGGGGTCCACAACCAGTGCCTCCGCGAGGTCCGAGGCGCGCATGCCCTCAGGCTGGTCGGACAGAAGATTGATCACGTTGAATTGCGCCGGGGTCAGGCCATGGGGGGCGAACACGCGCTTGGCGGCCTTTTCAAGAATGCGGGCCGCGGAAACGATCTGAAGGGCGAGATGCACGGGGAGGAGTCGATCACGCAGTCATTTGCCTGTCAATTAAATGCTTTATATATAAATCAGTCAGGTCGGCAACCCCGCGGGCGCCGCTTGGGCCGGATGCTAGGCGCGCGCCAGGCGCGTCTGATTCACGATCGAGACAAGCTCGTCGAAGTCCTCGTCGCGGGTGCGGCTGACGATGCGATGGTCGAACTTGGGCGCCTCGCGCAGCTCGGTTTCCGCGGTATTCATGCGGCGGGCGATCTCCTCCTCGTCGTCCTGGCCGCGCGTGCGCATTCGGGCGAGCAGGCGCTCGTAATCGACGACGATGAACACCGTGAGGAGGGCGCGCGCCAGAAAGGGATCGGAAGCCGCGGCGCGGCGGAAGCTCTCGACCCCCTGCACATCGACGCTCATGACCAGGTCGCGTCCCTCCCTGAGCGGGGCCATGACGCTCGCCTTCAGGGTTCCGTACCGTTTCCGGCCGTGAACCCAGGCCCACTCGAGGAAATCGCCGCGGGTCGCGCGCAGGTCGAATTCCTCGGGGGAAAAAAAGTGGTAGTGGACTCCGTTGACCTCGCCTTCGCGGGGATGGCGGGTGGTGGTCGTTATGACGCGGGAGAACCCCATCCCGGCCTGGACGAGCCGGTCGCACAGCGTGCTCTTTCCCGAACCGGCTGGGCCTGCGAGCATCAGGAGCAGCGGCTGGGCGGCCATGGGGTCAGTAAGTGAAGGCGACCACGGTCAGGAGAAGTCCGCAAAGGCCGATAGCGCCCCCGAACGCGCGGGCCCTCCCCGACCGCGCAAACAGCCACTCGAGGAAATCGCGCATGCGCCAAGGCTGGGCTCCGAGCCAGATGGCAAAGACGATGCACAGGTACACGAAACCCTTTTGGAAATAAATCAGGGGATGGTCGTAATTCATGTATCCGGCCATCAGAAGCGGCGAGGCCGCGAGGAGGACGAGGATGCAAAGGCCCCGGACCGCCAGGAAATCGGGCGCGCACTTGAACGCCATTGCGGCGATTGCCGCGAAGGCGATGAAGAGGATGACGCGATAATCGCCGAAGTCCGACGAGGGAAGGTGCCAGATCTTGTAGAGGAACCAGAGGGACGCCGCCCCGAAGAAAACGGTCGTCGCGGCAGGGGATCGCGGAAACCGCTTGAGGGCGGTGATGACGCCGTCCCGCTGGAGAACGAGGGCCAGGCCGGTGGCGAGGAGCAGGAGCCCGGGAATGAGGATGGCGAGGGTTAGCGGCACGATTGGCGGAAAGGGGAAAAGGATGCGGGAGTCAGCAAACGGTGTCCAGTTCGCCGTAAAGGGTGCTCACCGAGGCCCGGGTGATCCTCACGGGCACCAGCGAGCCGACGAGCCTTGGCGCGGCGTCGAAGACGGTGACCCGGTTGCCCCGGGTGCGGCCGGTGAAGCGGCGGCCTGTCTTGTCCCCGCCCTCGACCAGGACTTCCTGGGTTCTTCCCAAGAGGGCCTGGTTTCGCCGCACCGAGTTTTCCTTGAGAAGCGAAAGCAGCTCCCGGTTGCGCTCCTCCTTGACCGGAGCGGGCACCTGGGGCAGTTCCGCCGCGGGAGTCCCCGTCCGGATGGAGTACTTGAAAACGAAGGCCATGTCGTAGTTGACGGCCTCAAACAGCGAGCGCGTGTCCGCAAAATCCCCCTCCGTCTCGCCCGGGAACCCGACGATGATGTCGGTGGAAAAATACATGTCCGGTCGCACAGCCCGGAGCGCCTGGACGATCTCCAGGTAGCGCTCCCGGGTGTAGGGCCGGTTCATCGCCCGCAGTATCCTGTTGCTGCCGGACTGCAGGGGAAGGTGAACGTACTCGCAAAGCTTCGGCAGGCGACCGTACGCCTCGACGAGGTCCTGCTTGAACCCGCGCGGATGGGGCGAGGTGAACCGGATCCGCTCCAGGCCGTCGATCGCATGGATCCTTTCCAGGAGCCTGACGAAGGGGGAGATTGCGCCGCGATGCGCGGGGTCGCGCCGTCCGTAGCTTGTGACGATCTGGCCGAGGAGCGTGACCTCGCGGACTCCCTTTTCGACGAGCGAGCGGCACTCGGCGACGATTTCGTCCGGGGGCCGGGAGCGCTCGTCGCCACGGGTCTTCGGGACGATGCAAAACGAGCAGTCCATGTTGCAGCCCTGCTGGATCGAAACGAATGCGCTCACCCGGCCCCCGGCCGTTTCAAGGTGGTCCCGGATCGTGTTCTGCGATCCCGGCTCCTCGCCGATGTCGACGATCGTGTCGCCGACCAGCACGCCCGCGTCGCGGGCGGCGCGGAGGTTGTCGAGATAGTCGGGAACGTGGTGGAATTTCTGGGTGCCGACAATCAGGTCGACATCGGGAAGGCGCTCGAGAAGCCCGGCGCCGCGGTTCTGGGCCATGCAGCCGAGGATCCCCAGGACAAAGTCGGGATCCTTCCGCTTCCGCGCCTGAAGGTGGCCGGCCTTGCCGATTGCCTTCTGTTCCGCGGCGTCCCGGACGCTGCAGGTGTTCAAAAGCAGGATGTCGCACTCATCCTCCGACCCCACGATCCGGTACCCGCGCGCCCGAAGCATGGCCGCGACCGCCTCGCTATCGCGCTCGTTCATCTGGCAGCCGTAGGTTTTGATGAAGACCCGGTTCACAGGCAAAGAGGGTGTAAGTAACCTGCCTGGCTGCCGGGTCAAACGCTTTGACCGCGATAGAGGCTCGCTCTTGGGGTGTAACTTTCGCAAAAGGGGCGGGTCTCATTCAGTCTGTGCGCCAGATTACGGTCCTCATAGCGTTCGTTTGGTTCAGCGTCGCTTCCCTGACGGCGCAGACCGCGCCGCCGCCCGGCGGGCAGGCCCCGTCGAACGACGAATTGTACCAGATGGGCAGGCAGCTCTTCGACCAATACGCGCCGCCGGATGTCAAAGCGCAATACGAGTTTCCGACAAAGGCGCAGTTCGACGACTTCATGGCGCGCCTGGACAAGGCCCTGGACGAAGGGTCGCTGGTCGACCTGGCTGAATACGAGCCGCAGGCGCGGGCCGCGCTCGCCGCATTGAGGACGATTCCGGACCAGACCGACTTGGCGGCCTGGCTTTCGTCCCGCCTGGACGAAATCGACGAGGCGGGGAGGATTTCCGAGGGAGGCAGGAAGCCGGAGGCTCCCGCGGTTGCGGAGACGCCCGCGACCCGCCCAGGCGTCGCTCCTCCGGCAAATCCAGGCTCTGCGGGCCCGGTTGGGAAACCGGCAATCCCGGCTGCCCGCATCCCGTACTACGACCGGTGGCTTGCGCGGGAAAAGGGGAGCCCCGAGCCTTCCAACGCGGCGGAACTCATGCCCCGGTTGCGCCGCGATTTTGCGGCGGAGGGAGTTCCCCCGGAAATCGCCTGGCTCGCCGAGGCCGAGTCATCGCTCAATCCGTTCGCGCGCAGCCCCTCGGGAGCCCGCGGCCTTTTCCAACTGAAGGCGGACACCGCGCACGATCTCGGGTTGAGCACGTTTCTCCCGGACGAACGCACCAACCCCGACAGGTCGGCGCGGGCCGCGGCGCAGTACCTGAGGGGCCTCGGCAGGCAGTTCGGCTCCTGGCCCCTCGCCTTCGCCGCTTACAATGCCGGCTCCGGACGCGTGAGGCGCCTGATGGACGAGCGGCACGCGACCGACTTTTCCGGAATCGCAGACGCGCTTCCCGCGGGCACGCGGATGTACGTTCCGAAGGTTTTCGCCTTGATCGCCGTCCGCTCGGGCGTGGCGCCGGAACAGATTCGAAAGCCTGACAGCAGATAAGCCGCGCCCGCAGGGGCGTCGGCTTGATCATGCCTGCGAAGCCAAAGGCGTGGTGTTTAGCGCCGCCGGCGCTTGACGCCGAGCTGGGCGACGGAGAATCGGACGACGCCCTCGAGACGTTCGACTTCGGCGGCTTCGAGGGTCTGCTTGCCCTTCAGGGCTTCCTCGGCGCGCCGGAGAGCGTCCTCGACCGCGTTTTCGTCGATCTGCGCCGCCTCGATGGCGCTCTCGGCGAGGACGGAAACCTTGTCGCCCAGGATCTGCGCAAAGCCCGCGCCGACCACGAGAGCCTCCGTCTTTCCGCCCTTTGTGACGCGCAATTCGCCGTCATCGACCTGGGTGAGGAGCGGAATGTGGCCCGGAAGGATGCCAATCTCGCCGTCCAGCGTCGGGATCACGACCGTGTCCACCGTCTCGGAATAGACCCGGGCCGCGGGAGTGACGATTTCGAGCTTCAGGGGCATGGCCGTGTCACTTCTTTCCGGCGGCAATCACCTCGTCGATGTTGCCCTTCATGTAGAAGTCGCCCTCGGTGACCTCATCGAGCTGCCCGTCGAGAATCATCTTGAATCCGCGGACCGTGTCCTTGACGGCCACGTACTTGCCCGGCGTTCCCGTGAAGACCTCGGCCACCTGGAAGGGCTGGGACAGGAACCGCTGGATCTTGCGCGCACGGTACACGGTCAGCTTGTCTTCGGGCGAGAGCTCGTCGAGGCCGAGGATTGCGATGATGTCCTGCAGGTCCTTGTAGCGCTGGAGGACGCGTTGCACCTCGCGCGCGACAAAGTAATGCTCCTCGCCGACTATCTCGGCGGTGAGCGCCCGCGAAACGGAGGAGAGCGGATCGACCGCGGGATAGATGCCCAGTTCGGCGATCGAGCGCTCAAGGACGATCTGTGAGTCGAGGTGGGCGAACGTGTTGGCCGGGGCCGGGTCGGTTAGGTCGTCGGCGGGGACATAAACGGCCTGGAACGATGTGATGGAGCCGTTCTTCGTCGAGGTGATGCGCTCCTGGAGGACGCCCATCTCGTTGGCCAGGGTCGGCTGGTAGCCGACGGCCGAGGGCGAGCGGCCCAGGAGGGCCGACACCTCGGAGCCCGCCTGGGAGAAGCGGAATATGTTGTCGATGAAGAGGAGGACGTCCTGGTTCTTCTCTTCGCGGAAGTATTCGGCCATCGCGAGGGCGGAGAGGCCGACGCGCATGCGGGCTCCCGGCGGCTCGTTCATCTGGCCGTAGACGAGCGCGACCTTGGACTTGGAAAGATCCTTCTGGTCGATGACGCCGGCTTCCGACATTTCATGGTAAAGATCGTTGCCCTCGCGCGAGCGCTCACCCACCCCGGCGAACACGGAGAATCCGCCGTGCGCCTTGGCGATGTTGTTGATGAGTTCCATGATGACGACCGTCTTTCCGACGCCGGCGCCGCCGAACGCCCCGACCTTGCCGCCCTTGATGAACGGGCAGATGAGATCGACGACCTTGATGCCGGTCTCAAGGATGTCGGCCGTCGTCCTCTGGTCGACCAGCGCAGGCGCGGGACGGTGGATCGGGTAGCGCTTTGTGGCGATGATGGGGCCGCGATTGTCCACGGGATCGCCGGTGACGTTGCAGATGCGCCCGAGAACGCCCTCTCCCACCGGCACCGAGATCGGAGCACCGGTGTCGAAGACAGTCATGCCGCGCTTGAGTCCCTCGGAGGAGGACATCGCGATCGTGCGCACGAGGCCCCCGCCCAGGTGCTGCTCCACCTCCAGGGTCAGCATTTCCACGCGGCCGCCCACCTCGAATTCGATGGTGAGCGCCTGGTAGATGGGCGGGATGGTCGCCTCGGCGAACTGGACATCGACGACAGGGCCGATGACTTGGATGATCTTGCCGGTATTCATGTCGGAAGGGATGGAGGGTTGATGGGGCGGGTCAGTTTGCGGAGTACTGGGCCGCCGCAATTTCGAGAATTTCCTGGGTGATGGAGGCCTGGCGGGCCTTGTTGAACTCGAGCGTCAGGTCGCCGATGAGCTTGGTCGCGTTGTCATTCGCGGTCTTCATCGCCACCATGCGGGCGCTTTGCTCGGACGCCTTGGCCGAAAGAACGAGCTGGAAGATCTGCCGGTTGACGTAGAACGGGAGAAGGGCGTGCAGGATCTTGTGCAGCCCGGGCTCGAAGAGCATCTCCCGGTCGTCGGCGCGGGGAACGCGCACGCTTCCCGTGTCGCTGTTCAGGGAGTCGAGGAATTCACTGAGCGAGTGGAGCGGCAGGATCGGCTGAATCCTCGGCTCCTGGACCAGGGTGTTCTTGAAGCGCGGATAGATGACCTCGATCGTGTCGATCGCGCCCTCCAGGTAGAGCTTCACCATGTATTCGGCGATCACCTTCACTTCGCCGAATGGAGCGCGGTCGTGGACCGGGAAGTCGGCCGCCATGTCGCGCCTGGTGCGGGAGAGGAATTGGGCGCCCTTGCGCCCGATGACGCAGTACTTGGCCGGCGTCCTTATCTCGGTGACGAGCTTGAAGAGATTTGAATTGAGCGGCCCGCAAAGTCCCTTGTCCGTCGTGACAAGAAGGATTCCGCGGGTCCTGACCGGCCGGTCGAACAGGAACGGATGGTCCGATTCGCTGACGCGGGCCGTAAGCGCTGCGATCATGTCGGCCATGAGATTGGCGTAGGGCTGGCCGGAGACCGCCGCCTGCTGCGCCTTCTTCATCTTTGAAGCCGCGACAAGCTCCATCGCCTTCGTTATCTGGCGGGTGTTCTTGACCGACTTGATGCGCCGGCGGATGTCGCGCGTGGAGGGCATGGCGTTCTTGGCGTCGCTATCAGGCTGCGAATGTCGCCTTCCAGGCGTCGCAGGCGCTCTTCAGCCCGGCCTCGATTTCGGCATCGAGGGCCGCCTTCGTGCGGATCGTGGTCAAGAGGGCGTCCTGGCGCGTGGAGAAGAATTCGCGGAGCGACTTGGCCGCGGCCATCACCTTGGCGAGCGGGAGTCCCTCATAGTAGCCCTTTTGCATGGCCCAGAGAGTCACGACCTGCAGTTCGATCGGGATCGGATTGAAGGCGGGCTGCTTGAACAATTCGACGATGCGGGAGCCGCGGTCGAGCTGGGCCTTGGTCTTGGCGTCGAGGTCCGAGCCGAACTGCGAGAAAGCCGCCAGCTCGCGGAACTGGGCGAGTTCGCCCTTGAGCTTGCCGGCGACCTGCTTCGTGGCCTTGAGCTGGGCGGCGGAGCCGACCCGGGAGACGGAAAGGCCGACCGACACGGCGGGGCGGATGCCCTGGTTGAACAGGTCGGTCTCGAGGAAGATCTGGCCGTCGGTGATCGAGATGACGTTCGTCGGGATGTAGGCCGAGACGTCGCCTGCCAGGGTCTCGATGATGGGAAGCGCTGTCAGCGATCCCTTGCCATCGAGGCGGGCTGCGCGTTCGAGCAGACGGCTGTGCAGGTAAAAGACGTCGCCCGGGTACGCTTCGCGGCCGGAGGGCCGTTTCAGGATGAGGGAGATCTGCCGGTAGGCGACCGCGTGCTTGGAGAGGTCGTCATAGACGATCAGGGCGTCCATGTTATTGTCCATGAACCATTCTCCCATCGCCGCTCCTGAGTACGGGGCGATGTACTGGTTGGCCGGGTTGTCCGCCGCTGGGGCGGCGACGATGATCGTATACTCGAGGGCGCCCGCGGCCTCCAGGGCCGCGATCGTGCGGGCGATGTTCGAATTCTTCTGTCCGACGGCGACGTAGATCGAATACATCGGCCGGAACTTCGGATCGCCGGAGGCGAAACCCACCTTGTTGATCTTCGCCTGGTTGATGATCGTGTCGATGGCGATCGTGGTCTTGCCCGTGCTGCGGTCGCCGATGATGAGCTCGCGCTGTCCGCGGCCGATCGGGATCATCGAGTCGATCGCCATGATTCCGGTGAGCACCGGCTGGGAGACCGACTTGCGGACGATGATTCCGGGGGCGATCTTCTCGACGGGATTGAATTCCTTGGCGTCGATCGGGCCCTTGCCATCCACCGGGCGGCCCAGGGCGTCTACGGCGCGGCCGAGAAGGGCCTTGCCGACGGGGACCGACAGGAGCCTGCCGGTCGTCGTGACCTCGTCTCCCTCCTTCAGCTTGGAGACGTCGCCGAGGATGACGCAGCCCACCTCGTCCTCCTCCAGGTTGAGGGCGATGCCGATCGCTCCGCCCGGGAATTGGACCATTTCGTTGTACATCACGTCCGACAGGCCGTCGATTTTCGCGACGCCGTCGGCCACGGTGCGGATGGTGCCGGTGTTCTTGCGGACCGCCTTGGCCGATAGCTTGGCGATCTCCTGTTCGATTTGTTCGAGGACGGTGCTCATTCGCGTGGCGCTGGGTTTTGTTTGTGAAAAGAGGCTGTAAAAATCATTGGACGGACTCCGCCAGGGCCCTCAGCTGCCCGGCGGCGGAGGCTTCAAAGACATCGTCGCCCAGATGGACCCGAAGGCCCGCCAGGAGGGCCGGGTTGGGCTTGGCCACGGCGTTGACAGGCCGTTTGTATTTGGCCGTCAGGGCGGCGGCGATGCCCTGCAGGATTGCGTCGGATATGGGGCCGGCGTGTTCGACGACGGCCGCGCAGCGCGCGAGCTCGGCTGCGATCAGGCGGTGGTAGGCCCGCAGGACCATGACCGGATTGGCCGGGCGGTGGGCCGCGACGTACTCGAGGACGCCGGCCACCCGTTCAGGCGAGACCACCCCGTCTACCAAGCTCAGCTTGTAAAACTTTCGAGCGAGCTGTCCGGCGATTTTGGAGGTGGCGGACATCGATCAGACCTTGGTCAGTTCGCGCGCAGCCGCTTCGTTGAACCGGGCGCGTTCGAGTTCTGAAAGCTCCTTGGCAAGGACGCGCTGCGTCGTCTCGACGACGAGGCGGGCGACCTCCGTGCGGGCCTCCGAAAGCATCTTGGTCTTTTCGAGTTCGATGGCAGCCTGGGCCTTCGTGATGATCCCGTTCGCCCTTTCGACCGCCTCCAGCTGCTGCTTGTCGGAGAGTTCCCTGGCGGCCTTTTGCGACTCGGCGACGATCTGCTGGCCCTTGAGCTGGGCCTCCTTGAACTGCGCCTCGACCGCGTGCTGCGCCGCGTCGAGCTTGGCCTTCATCTCCTCCGCGTACTTGAGCCCCGAGTCGATCTTCTTCTGCCGCTCTCCGATCGTGGCGAGAATGGGCTTGAATGCGAACCACCAGAGCAGGCCCGCAACGAGGACGAAATTGACGATCTGGGCGACCAGCGACGGCACGTTAAGGCCGAAGTCATGCGAGATCTTTGTTATCGTTTCGACAGCTCCGCCGGACGCCGGTGCGGCGGCCTCGGCCAGAAAAAGCAGGTGGGCACTCATGGGATTTTTCGAAAAATGGGAAGGCAGGATGACGGCCATCGGGCAAGTCATCCCGCCGAAACCAACGGACGATTATTTGCCGAGGAACAGCGAGTAGAACGCGACGGCTTCCGCCAGGGCCATTCCGAGAATGCCCTGAACGAGAATCTTGCCGGACGCTCCGGGATTGCGGCCGACGGCTTCGACGGCCTTGGTGCCGACAAAACCGACGCCGAGAGCGGCGCCGAGGCAGCCTAGCGCGCCTTGAATGCTTCCAGTGATTTCAGCGAGGATATGCATGGGATCGTGATGTTATTTTTCTTTTTCTTGGGCCTGCCGTCCGTGCAACCTGGCGCGGTTCCGGCAGAAATATTTGTCTCTCGACTCCGGCGGGAAGACCGGGCCGGCGCCACTCATCTTCCTGCAGCAGGAGTGATTGAAAATGGGATGACTAATGCTCGGTGTGTCCCTCCCCGGCGTGTTCGTCGCCGTGATTGCAGATGAGGCCGATGTAGACGCTGACGAGAAGCGTGAAGACGAGGGCCTGGACGAGCCCGATCAGCATCTCGAGAAAATAGAACGGAATCGGCAGCCCCCATTGGAATATCGCCGACATGGAGTGCATCAGGTTCTCGCCGCCGAAGACATTCCCGAAAAGACGGAACGAGAGGGAAATGGGCCGGAACATGATGGAGACGACCTCGATGATCCCGACCAGGAAGAAGATGATGTAGAGGAACAGATACAAGGGGAGCGGCAGCTCGCTGCGCTCGGCCTTGTTTCCGAACAGGTCCTGGAAGACGACCCTGACGCCTGCATACCGAAGGATGAAGTAGAGCCATGCGCTCATCGCAACGATCGCCAGGGCGAAGGTCATGTTCAGGTCGGCATTCCCCGGCCTCACGAATTCCATCCATTCGCCGGTGACGTGGCTGCGCATCATGACCGTCCCGACGCCCGGGAAGAGGCCGCTCCAATTCTGCATCAATATGAAAGTGAACAGCCCGACAAGCAGGGGGAAGGTCACGCGGGCGACCTTGCTTCCGACAATGGGAGCCGTGAGGTCGAGGATGCCCTGCACGAGGCTCTCCACGACAACCTGGCCACGCCCGGGCCGAAGGGTCTTTCGGCCGGCGGCAATTCGGATGACCAGGATGATGACGAGAGCGACAACCCAGCTCGTGACCATGCTGTCGGAAACCGGGAGCGGGCCTATGTGAAAGAGTTGTGGAGCAACCTGTTCGACGCCCTTCGATTCCGCGGCGAAGGCCGGCAAGCCTGTGGCTAGGGACAGGGCTAGTACGGACGTTATCCTGGCTCGGGGTTTGCGCACGCGAAGAGGTATTCTTATGATTAAAAGGAAAGACGAAGGCAAGCGCCCCAATTCCAGTCAATCTCTGAACGGCCTCGGAGCGGACCTCTTTAAAAGGAATTAGCGCCTGCCGCCCCTGGCCTTGCGCCCCCTTATTGCCCGTGATGAGTAGCGGACCGGAGAAAAATATTATAATATATTAAAGGATAATTAATTATATAAATAATTGCCGGTCTTTTTTGGCGTTTGATCTTCGGTCACCCAGGGCGCGTGAGTTTTCGGAAAACGTGGCGGATCCAACGCGGCAGGCGTGCCGTTTGTTGGTCATCCTTGGGCGGGACCGGCCCGATGAAACATGGGGTCTGGCGCGGGTCAGCCCGGACTTTCCCACCCTTTGGCGCATTCGAGCGCCTTCTCCCACCCACGCCGGAGCCCGGCCATTTCAGCCTGCGGCCGCAACGGCCTAAATACACGCTCCGGGACGCATTTACGTTCGATTTCCTCCCGGCTTGGCCAAAATCCGACCGCGAGCCCTGCCAGCCACGCTGCGCCGAGGGCGGTCGTCTCGACATTCTGGGGCCGGGCGACAGGAACGCCGAGGAGGTCGGCTTGAAACTGCAGGAGGAGGTCACTGCGCGACGCTCCTCCGTCCACCCTCAGTTCCTTCAGGTTTCGGCCGGAATCCTTCTCCATGCCGGCGATCAGGTCGGCGGACTGGAAGGCTATTGCCTCGAGGACCGCCCGGCACAGGTGCGCCCGGTTGGTGCCGCGCGTCAATCCCGCGATGACACCCCGCGCGTACGGATCCCAATGGGGTGCTCCCAATCCGGCGAATGCCGGCACAATGTATGCGCCTCCGGTATCCGGAACGGTGGCGGCGAGCTCATCAAGCTCCCGGGCGGAGCCGACCAGGCGGATTTCGTCCCGAAGCCACTGGATCGCGGCTCCCGCGATGAAAACAGAGCCCTCAAGGGCATATTCGGTCTTTCCGCCGATCCGCCAGGCTACTGTCGTCAAAAGATTGTGCTTGGAGGGCACGGCCTTCCCCCCTGTGTGCATGAGAAGGAAGCAGCCCGTGCCATAGGTGTTCTTGGCCATTCCAGGCTGAAAACACGCCTGGCCGAAGAGAGCGGCCTGCTGGTCGCCCGCGATTCCGGCGATTGAAGCACCCTCCCCCGGCAGCCCGGCGGCGACCGAGCCGCAGGTCTCCGAACTGCCGCGGATTTCAGGCAGGATTGACCGCGGCACCGCAAAAAGCGCCAGGAGCTCATCGTCCCAGTCGCCCGTGTGAATATTGAAGAGCAATGTTCGCGACGCGTTTGAAGGGTCGGTCACGTGGACGCGGCCGCCGGTCAGCTGCCAGATGAGCCAGGTGTCGATCGTGCCGAAGCAGAGCCGGCCCGCCTCGGCCCGGGCGCGAGCGCCGGGCACGTTGTCCAGGAGCCAGCGAATCTTGGTAGCCGAGAAATACGGATCAAGGCGCAGGCCGGTCTTCGCCGTCACGGCCGGCTCGGCCCCCCCGCGCCTGAGCCGCGCGCATTCGTCGGACGTCCTTCGGTCCTGCCACACGATCGCGTTGTGGATCGGGCAGCCGTCGCCGCGGTCCCACACGATCGCGGTCTCGCGCTGGTTCGTGATCCCGACGGCCGCCACGGCATCCGAGGCAAAGCCCGCGCGCAGGAGGGCCTCGGCCGCGGTCTCGCGCTGGCTCATCCAGATCTCGGCCGGATCGTGCTCGACCCATCCCGGCCGGGGGTAGATCTGGCCGAATTCCCTCTGGGCGGAGCCCGCCACGCGTCCTGAATTATCGAATACAACGGCGCGGGAGCTGCTGGTCCCCTGGTCGAGGGCGAGGACGCATCCGGGGTTCTTCATCGCGC